>VBJS01000206.1:0-1495 GCA_005880055.1 Chloroflexota bacterium
GCACGGCCCGGTCTGCTGCACCGGAAGGCCGGCGACATATCGGAGAGTCTTCAGCGCGTCCACCGAGTTAACCCCGCCGCTACAGTCGTTGTCGCCCCATATCCGCAGGGTGCCATCGATCCCCACAATTACACCAATCCCCCAGACCGGACACGCACCTTCCACTTGAGGCTGAGGAAAGCCAGCCGTATAGCGGAGAACCCACAAGGAGTCAACGGAATCGATCGCGCTAGAGCAGTTAACGTCGCCCCAAGTCGCGGCCGTGCCCCCGCCGAGCACGTGAGGCGAGGTTCGGATCACGGCGCTGAAGCCAACTACTGTGAGGCTTAGCAATACGCCAAGGAGCGGCTTCAGGTTACTCAAGGCACCCAACAGGAGCGTCGCTTACCGTTAGCATGACGCCTTCACGTAGGTCCGCGGGTAGGCCGGCCAGGATTTCGTCCGGATCATCGGGCAGCCCCGTTTGTCGGGTCACTGCCGCTTCGATCTCTCCTCCCTTGGTAATGTCCGAACCGGCGCCAAGGTTCGTGAAGCCTTGCTCCTGCAGTGCGCGGACGAGCCACGCCTGGCGGTCGTCGAGTTCCGCCCGAGAATAGGGCTGGTTGTCCACGATCTGTATTTCGATGCCGGCGCCGGCGACCAGACTGCGGACGAAGTCGTCCGCGGGACCCTTGATGTACAGCTTCGGTGGTCCTCCATCGGATGAGAGCGCGGAACCGATGAAGATGTCGGGCCGCTCGGCGGCGATCCGTGTGGAAACTCCGTCCAGGCCCTCCGCCGCCTTCAATTGAGCTTCGGCCTGCTCTGGGGTGATGCCCTGTGCCTGGGCGATGAGCGAGGCATCCTGCGCCGCCGCCTCGTCGGGCGATTGGAGGTGTGGCGTCCCTTCCGGCGTAACCATAGAGGGCCGTGCGGTCAGCACCGGCGTGCGACACACTTGCGAGTCGCTGGCGGGCTGCTTGTCGTCTGGGCCCGAGCAGGCGAGTGCCATGGCGCTGATAAAGACAGGGACGGCCACGAGTGCCGGGTATTTCATTCGTTCGTGTCTTGACTATACTCCGGAACAGTGAAATTTCAACGGTTCGGATGTATGACGGGCGGCCGAGGTCGTTTGTTCCACGGGGCGTTGACAAACGACCGTTTGTCAGGGTATATCTAGACAAACAAACGTTTGTATATGTCAGATGACCAGTTCAGAGCACCCGATTAAACGACCGACGGGGAGCTTCCCATGAGTACCCCCGCACTTCTCGTCGACCGCGACGGTCACGTCGTGACCTGCACGATGAACCGGCCGGAGGTGAAGAACGCGCTCAACCCGGAGATGCTCTGCCGGATGGCGGACGCCTGGGACCTGATCGACGGCGAGGCGGACGTGCGGGTGGCCATCCTGACGGGCGCGGACGGCGCCTTCTGCGCAGGAGCCGACCTCGACAAGCTGGTGGGACGCATGACGCGCGGGCGCCCGGCAGAGGACGAGTGGGAGGACCGGGTC
>VBJS01000206.1:1524-4168 GCA_005880055.1 Chloroflexota bacterium
TTGAAGAAGCCGCTGATCGCGGCCATCGAAGGGCCTTGCATCGCAGGTGGGACCGAGATCTTGCAAGCCACCGACATCCGCGTGGCGGGCGGAGGCGCAACCTTCGGGATCTCGGAGGCCCGCTGGGGGCTCTTCCCGATGGGCGGCTCGACGGTGCGGCTGCGGCGGCAGATACCGTACACGAAGGCGATGGAGATACTGCTCACCGGCGACCACTACCCGGCGGAGGAGGCGCTGCGCATCGGGCTCATCGGCCGGGTCGTCCCGAAGGGGCAGGCGCTGGCGACGGCGCGGGCGATCGCCGAGCGGATAGCGGCGAACGGGCCGCTTGCGGTGCAGGCGATCAAGCGCTCGGTACAGGAAACGGAAGGGCTGCCGGAGACGCAGGCGCTGGAGATCGAACAGCGGATCGGGCAGCCGGTGTTCATGAGCGAGGACGCCCGCGAGGGACCTCGCGCCTTTAAGGAGAAACGCCTGCCGGAGTTCAAGGGGCGATGAGCGCCGAGTGCCTAGCGCCGAGATGCTTCGTTCGCTGCGTCCTTCTCGCGAAGGACTCCGCTCCTCAGCATGACATGCATCAGGAGGTAATCGAATGACAACAACGATGACGCCGACAAACTTCGCGCTGGGCGAGGAGCACAACCTGCTGCGCGCTTCCGTTAAACAGATGCTCCAGCGATTCGAGTCGCGGCGGGAGGAGTTCCGCGAGGTGGCGCGGCGGGAGAAGCGCTTCCCGCAGGAGCTGTGGGAAGCCTTCGCGGAGGTCGGGCTGCAGGGGTGCCTGGTGCCCGAAGAGTACGGCGGCAACGGCGCCGGGCTGCTGGCGCTCACCATCGGCTTCGAGGAGATCTGTGCTAACGGGTTCTCGCCCGGGCTCCTGCTCGTCACAGCCATGGACAGCGCCTGCATCCTGAAGAACGGCTCGCCAGACGTCAAAGAGCGCTTCCTGCCGAAGATCGCAGACGGCTCGCTCAAGCTCTGTTTTGCAATCACGGAGCCGGATGCCGGCACGAACACCTTCCGCATCAGCACGACCGCTAAACGCGACGGCGACCGCTACCTGCTGAACGGGCAGAAGATATTCATATCCGGCGCCGACGTGGCCGATTACATGCTGGTCGTCGCCCGGACGACGACGCTCGAGGAGCTGCAGGCGCAGGGCAAGCCGAAATCGCACGGCCTGTCGCTGTTCCTGGTCGATACGAAAGCGAAAGGGCTGGAGAAGACGCCGATCAACATCGGCCTGAGCGAGGAGCTGACGCAGTTCCAGCTCTTCTTCGACAACGTCGAGGTGCCGGCGGACCAGTTGATCGGGCAGGAGGACAACGGCACCTTCGCCATGTTCAACTCACTGAACCCGGAGCGCATCCTGGCCGGCGCCATCTGCGCGGGGATGGCGGAGAGCGCGCTGCGAAAGGCGGTGGACTACGCGAAGCAGCGCAAGGTGTTCAAGGACACGCCGATCGGGGCGTACCAGTCGATCGCGCATCCGCTGGCTGAGGTGAAGATCGGGCTGGAGGCGGTCAAGCTGATGACTTACCGCGCCGCCTGGGCCTTCGACCGCGAGATGAACCCGGCGGAGGTCGGCAACTACGCGAACATGGCGAAGTTCATGGGCGCGGACCTGGCGATCAAGGCCGTGGACGCGGCGATCGAGACGTACGGCGGGCTGGCGTTCGCAGAAGAAACCGGCCTCATCAACCAGTGGGCGGGCGCACGCCTCTTCAAGACGGCGCCGGTGAGCCGCGAGATGATCCTGAACTACGTGTCGGAGTGGAACCTGGGTTTGCCGAGGAGCTACTGATGACGCTTGCGCCGCCAATCGAGCTGGAAGAACCGCGTTCCACCCGCGAGCAGGTGCTGGACGCCGCCGAGCGGCTGTTCGCGGAGCGCGGGTTTGCCGGCGTGTCCATGCGGGACATCGTTGCGGAGACGGCGCTCAAGAACCAGGCCAGCCTCTACCATCACTTCCGCAACAAGCGCGCGCTCTACGAGGCGGTCCTCGCTCGCGGCGTCGAAGCGATCATGGCGCTGGTTCCGGAGCGCGGCAGCGGCACCCGGAGCGACGTAAACCGGAATGTGGACCGCACGCTCGATTACTTATCGCAGCACCCGCATCTGGCACGGCTGATCCAGCGGGCGGCGCTCGACGATAGCCGCTACATGCGCAGGGCGCTGGGCAGCATCCTGCGGCCACTTTACTCGCAATCGCGAAGGGCGCTGGCCGGGCAGGAAGAGGCCTGGGCGCAGGATGAATTGCCGCACCTGGCGGCGGGGCTCTATCTACTGATCTTCGGCTACTTCGCCAACGCGGAGCTGATCGGCTCCATCGTCGGCGCAGACGCGTTGAGCCCAGAAGCGGTGGAGCGGCAGCGGCGCTTTCTGAAGGCGGCTGTCGCTCGCCTTCTCGGTGTCCGGCCAAACGGAGAATAGGAGGCGTTGCATGACAGCGGACGGCACGACGGCTCGCACCCTCGCAGATGTCGACCTGTACAACCCCGATACTTTCGTCGCGGGCGTGCCTCACCACATGTTCAGGCTGCTGCGCCGGGAGGCGCCTGTGTTCCGGCACCCCGAACCGGACGGGCCCGGTTTATGGGCCCTCACGAAGTATGACGACATCGTGACCGTCTCCATGGACTCG
>VBJS01000206.1:4356-9953 GCA_005880055.1 Chloroflexota bacterium
TGCAGGTGATCCTGGAGATGATGGGCATACCGCTCGAGGACCGGCACAAGGTGTTCGACTGGAGCAATAGGATGATCGGCTCAGACGACCCGGAGTACCAGGTAAGCGAGGAAGCGGGCATGCGGGCGGCGACCGAGATGTTCATGTACGCGAACTCGCTGGCCGTAGACCGCAAGCAGTGCCCGCGGCAGGACGTGATCAGCACGCTGATGCACGCGGAAGTCGAGGGGCACCACCTGAGCGAGACTGAGTTCAACGCCTTCTTCGTGCTGCTCTCCGTGGCTGGGAACGAGACGACACGCAACCTTATCTCCGGTGGCATGCAGGCGCTGTTCGAGCACCCGGAGCAGCGGGCGCGCCTGATGGCAGACTCTTCGCTGCTAACGTCAGCCGTCGAGGAGATGCTGCGCTGGGTGACGCCGGTGATGTACTTCCGCCGCACAGTGACGCGAGACGTAGTGATCCGCGGGCAGAAGATTGGCGAGGGCGAGAAGGTGGTGATGTACTACGGTGCCGGCAACAGGGACGAGGACGTATATCGGGACGGCGACACTTTCGACATCGCCCGCAGCCCCAACCCGCACATCACCTTTGGCCCGGGCGGCGCCCACTTCTGCCTGGGCGCCAACCTGGCTCGCCTGGAGATCCGGGTGATGTTCGAGGAGCTGCTGAGGCGGCTGTCGGACATGCAGCCGGCGGGCCCGGTGCAGCGGCTGCGTTCTAACTTCATCGGCGGCATCAAGCACATGCCGGTACGCTTCACGCCGGAGGGCAAGCGCAATGGGTAGGCTCAACGGCAAGGCGGCGTTCATCACTGGGGCGGCATCCGGGATCGGCCGGGCGATTGCACTGATGTTCGCGCAGCAAGGCGCGCGAGTGGCCGTCGCGGACCGCGATGAGGCCGGCGGCGCCGAGACGGCGCGGCTAATTGAAGAAGCCGGCGGTTGTGGCATCTTCGTGAGCACGGACGTTACGAATGAGGAGAGCGTGCAGAGCGCAATTTCGGCGGCAAACGGGAAGCTAGGCGGCCTGGATGTGCTGGTCAACGACGCCGGCATCGTGCACATGGCTGCTGCGGCCGATACAAGCCTGGAAGACTGGGAGCGGGTGCTGGCAGTGAACCTTCGGGGCGTCTTCCTCTGCTCCAAGCACGCCCTCCCGCTGATGCGAGGCAACGGTGGTGGTGCGGTCGTGAACGTGGCATCCATCGGCAGCCTGGTGGGCATACAGGCGCATGCCGCCTACAACGCCTCGAAGGCCGGCGTCGTCGGCCTAAGCCGGCAAATGGCGGTTGATTACGGGCCGGAGAACATCCGGCGTCTGCCCAACGGGGACCGACACCCCAATGGTGCGTGGGGCGGGCGCGACCGATGCTGCGCTGGCCGCCTTCGCCCGGCAGCACCCGCTGAGGCGCATAACGGAGCCGGAGGATATCGCGCATGCGGTCTTGTTCCTGGCCTCAGATGAGGCCCGCTGCATCACCGGCGCTGTGCTGCCCGTGGACGCCGGCTACACGGCGATGTGATCGCGTTCAGTGAGGATAGGGTCCACAGAAGGCAAAGAAGAAACGGAAGGCGCGGAGATAGAGAATTTGGAGACGGAGAAAGAGTTTGGGGGCCGAATAATCAACAATCTGTGGTTTCCGATGATTCAGCGCCTTCTGTGGCACCAAGTAGACCGTCGTCCGTGGCGTTAGAGGAGATGATTCGATGAGGACAAGAATGTGCGAGATGTTTGGGATCGAGTTTCCGATCTTTGCCTTTAGCCATTGCCGCGATGTGGTGGCGGCGGTCAGCCGGGCTGGAGGGCTGGGCGTGCTGGGCGCGCTCGCCTTCACGGCCGAGCAGCTGGAGATCGAGCTGAAGTGGATCGACGAGCACGTGGAGGGCAAGCCCTACGGCGTAGACGTAGTGATGCCCGCTTCTTATGCCGGATCCGATCTTTCAAAGCTTGAGGCGATGATCCCGGAGGGGCACAAGCGGTTCGTGGAAGAGGTGCTCGCGAAGCACCAGGTGCCGCCGCTGCCTGAGGACGAGCCGAAACCGCAATCTTTGCTGGCGTGGACGCACGATAAGGCGAAGACGCAGGTGGAGATAGCGCTCTCGCATCCCATTAAGCTCATTGCCAATGCACTGGGGACTCCGCCGCCGGATGTCATCGACCGTGTTCACTCGCAGGGGATCAAGGTGGCGGCGCTGGTCGGCAACGCGCGACAGGCTCGCATGCAAGTGGAGGCGGGGACGGACATTATCATCGCGCAGGGGACGGAAGCCGGCGGCCATACCGGCGACGTCGCTTCGCTGGTGCTCTGGCCGGAGGTTATCGACGCCGTTCACCCGACGCCGGTGCTTGCCGCCGGCGGGATCGGCGGCGGCCGGCAGATGGCGGCGGCGCTAGCGCTGGGCGCGGACGGCGTTTGGACGGGTTGTCGTCGTCGATAAGCTGCTGAGCGCGACATCTCGCGACACCGTGCGCTCACGATCGATGACCGGAAAGCCGGCGCGGTTGCTGCGGACCGCCTGGACGGAGGCCTGGGACTCGCCGCAGTCGCCCGGGGCGCTGCCGATGCCGCTGCAATACATGCTGAACTCCGAGGCGCAGAGCCGCATTTACCGGGCAGCGGACCGAGGCGACCCGGGAGCGCGCGAGTTGGCGGGTATGCCTGTAGGCCAGATCGTCGGCCGCATGAACAGCGTCCGCTCCGTCCGCGATGTCATCTACGAGATGGTCAGGGAATACGTGGAGACGGTAAACAGCCTGGCGCAGGCGCTTCCCGCAGTTACCTGATCAAACCATCAAGCGCCCGCTCGTGACCTGCTGATCATGACGCTCGATTGCCTCACAGATGGCGTGGACCAGGGTGGCAGCGTCTACTTTGCCCTTGACCAGGTAGTCCTGCGCCCCCTCCTTGAGCACCCAGAGGCCAACCGCCTTGTCGTCCATGCCGGAGAGCACGACGACCGGGACACGGGGCGCCATCTCGTATATCTCCATGAGGGTGCCCAGACGCGGGCTATCGTCAAGCAGCAGGTCCAGCAGCACGGCATCGAAGGGCTCGCTGCGAAGCATGTCCAACGCCGCCTCCAGGTGCTGCGTTTGCATGATGGCAAAACGCGGCCACGGGGACTCGGAAAGCATCTCGTGGACCAGGCGGGCGTCTCCGGGGTTGTCCTCAACGAGCAAGACGCGCAATGGGCTCGTTTTCATCGTCATCCTCCGATCATTTTCCCGGGTATTCGACAATCGTCGCCCAGAAGTACTGGATAGACTTCATGACCTGGAAGAACTGCTCCAGGCCCACCGGCTTGGTCACATAGCAGTTCGCGTTGAGTTCATAGGCGCGGCGAACGTCTGCCGGCGACTGGGAACTCGTGAGCACGATAACGGGGATGCTTTTCAGCTCAGCGTCTGCTTTCAGTTCGGCCAGCAGCTCGCGTCCATCGCGACGAGGCAGGTTGAGGTCCAGCAGGATCAGGTCCGGCCGCGGCGCGTTAAAATGCGAGTTGTAGCGGTAGAGGCGGGCGAGCGCCTCGTCGCCGTCATTAGCGACGCTGACATGCAGGCGGCGGCCGGCGGCGCGTAGCGCCTCCATTATCAGGCGAACGTCGCCCGGGTTGTCTTCAACGAGCAGCACCTCGATGGGGCGGTAGCCGGTTGCCTGGACGCGGGGAGGAGCCTCTTCAGCGAGCGGCAACGCCTTCCCGAGGAGCATGGCGTCGAGTGGGTCCTGGGCGACGAGTTGCATCTGTGGAGTGATCCTTGGTTCCAACGTAATCATTTCTGTTTACCTCCTTTGCCGGGATTGTGAAGCGAAAGCTACTACCTCCTTCCCGCTGCGGCTCCACCCAGATGCGCCCGCCGTGGCGCTCCGCGATCTTCTTGCAGATCGCCAGGCCGATGCCGGTTCCCGGATACTGGGCGCGTGAGTGGAGACGCTGAAAAATAGCGAAAATGCGATCGGCATGCGCACGCTCGATGCCGATTCCGTTGTCGGTTACTGAGAAAAGCCAGTCACGCCCGCGGCGCGAGGCGCCGATGTGAACCCGCGGCGGGTCTGAGCCGTGGAACTTGATCCCGTTCACCATCAAGTTTCGCAACAGGTCACCAAGCAGCGTGGCGTCGCCGGGAACGGTCGGCAGCGGGTCGTGGGTGATCGATGCGCCTGCTTCTTTGATCGCATCCTGAAGGTCAGACAGCGTATCTTCCAGCACACGCTCGCAGTCCACGGGGCCGAAGGCCCGGCGGGCAGCGCCGACGCGGGAATAAGCCAGCAGGCCATCGACCAGGTCCTGCATACGCAAGGCGCCATCGACGGCGAAGTCGATGAAGTCATCGGCGGCGCTGTCCAACCGGCCTTTGTAGCGCCGCTCCAGCAGCTGCACGTAGCTGATGACCATGCGGAGTGGCTCCTTCAGATCATGCGAGGCGACGTACGCGAACTGCTCAAGCTCCGCGTTGGAGCGGGCCAGGTCTTCAGCGCGGCGTGCGAGGCCCGCCTCGGCGCGCTTGCGCTCGCGCACCTCCCGCCGCAACAGCCGGTTGGTGCGGGATAGGTCTCGCGTGCGCTCGCGAACGCGATCCTCCAATTCATCATGAGCGGCGCGGAGTACCTGCTCCGCGCGCCGGCGTTCCGTTATTTCTCGAAGGATGACGCCTCCGGCCCGGACTGCGCCTGTTTCATCGCGCAGCGGCCTGCCACTGACAGTCAGATGCACTCCTTCCGGGAGGCGAGCGTTACGGACGAACATTTCCACCTCGTCCGTGGGCTCGCCGCGAATGGCGCGGAAAAGGGGGAGCTGTTCGGAAGGGAAGGGCGTCTTCTCATCGGGGTAGACGATGCCGTAGTGCTCCGACCAGCGGGCCGGGTCCGAGTCTACAGCGCCGAGTCCAACCAGCCGCTCGGCCGCGGGATTGAAGAGCAGGAAGCGGCCATGCTCGTCGGCGAGGACGATACCTTCGCCGATGCTGTTCACGATGGCCTGGAGGACCCGCAACTGGTTGCGCAGGCCTTCGGGCGAGCGAGGCATGCCCGCGACACGCTTGAACAACTCATCGGCTGCCTCCCGCCGCAGGGATCGCACCGAGTTGGATGGTCCGCTCTGGGTCGCCATAGTCCTGTCCTGCGACTAGGGACGCCGGCATCATGTTGCGGTTACAGCCGGACGCTAAACTTTCGGCCAGAATCGCTAATCGTTAGATATAGTCTTTTCATCCGCAAACCCGGCGAAACGGAAGTGTTATGAAAACTTTATTCCGGCTGGCGCTTCATTGCGTGACAGAAGGTGGCGGCGGCGGGCTAGAATCTGTCAAGTCCGTACACGCGCCCCGCGCCCCGAGCTTTAACGAATGGAAAGGGGAAGCGCATGATTCGCAGCGCATTGTGTCTGTTTGTGGCCGCCGTCGCCGCAACCGTTTTATGGGTAGCAGTCGGTCATAGCGGCCCGCTCGCCCAGGTCGTGGTCGGTGCCATGCAGACGATGGCCATTGATACGAACCCGTTGGCGACGCCTGCAAACGACGCAACTACGGTTGGCACTATCGAGCATTGCCTGCAGATTAACGAAAACAATATCCAGGACGCCGACGAGACTGCGGTG
>VBJS01000054.1:0-12310 GCA_005880055.1 Chloroflexota bacterium
ACTTCGGCGCCGGCCAGGTTCACGCCCAGGTCCTGCACCAGGCGCTGGATCTGGCGCAGGCGGGCCACGTCTGCCGCCGAGTAGAGGCGTACGCGCCCAGTGGAGCGGCTGGGCCGGATGAGGCCGAGGCGCTCGTAATGGCGGAGGCTCTGGGCGTGCATGCCGACCATGCGGGCGGCCACGCTGATTACGTAGCAGGGTTCGTCGTGGTCGTTGCTGCGCTCGCTATAAGGTGTGGGCATTATGCTCACCACCTTGCACCGTCGGCTCGATACGCGCCCGGAATGTTGTTCGGCCCACCCGCCCGCCCGGGGAGATGGAAATCCAGGGGACACCCCTGGACGACCCCGACAGGGGGCCTGCTGCCCCCTGTACCCCCCGCAGGGCGCGGTGTTGTCATTCTGGGCAGCGGGCGGCTGGCCGCGCGGCGCCGACGCGCATTCGCGAAGCATGTCCTGAGCGTCGTCGAAGGCGAATCCGGCGGGGAGCCGTATGTGAACCGCATCGGTCCGCCCACACCCGTGTTCGACTCTCATCGCAACATCACCCTTGTCTTCCCCAGGCGGGAGCCGCGTATGAACGAGACCTCGATCGCCTCGCCGCGGGCTACCTTGGCGAACGCGGCGCTGATCTCGGCCGCGCTGGAAACGGCGGCGCCGTTGACGGTGACGATGATGTCCTGCGGCCGGAGGCTGGCGTCGGCGGCCGGCGAGCCCGGAACGGCTTCGAGCACGAGGACGCCTGACGGCTGCGCGAGCTTGTGCTCGCGGACGATGCGCTCGTCCAGCTCGTAGCCGATGGCGCTGATGCCGAGCTTGAAGTGCTCGTGTGCCCGCATCTCGCGGAAGCGGGCGAGGGCGCTGAAGACGGTCGCAGTCGGGACGGCGAAGCCTACCCCGCGTGCGTAAGGGATGATGGCGGTTGTGATGCCCACGACGCGGCCCTGGGCGTCCACCAGTGGCCCGCCGGAGTTGCCGGGGTTGATCGGCACGTCCGTCTGGATCAGCTCGCGGAGGTTGAAGCCCGGCGATACCGGCAGCTCGCGCCCCAGGGCGCTGATGACGCCGGCTGTCACCGAGAACGAGAGGCCATATGGGTTGCCGATGGCGACGACGAGCTGGCCGACGCGCACCGGTCCGCTATGCAGTTGGGCGACGGGCAGGCTGTGGCCGGCGTCCGGCAGGCGCAGGACGGCGAGGTCCAGAGCCGGGTCCGAGCCTTCCACGGCGGCCGGCAGCGTCCGCCCGTCCGGGAGGGTGACGCTCAGGGAGCGGGCGCCTCGGACGACGTGTTCGTTGGTTATCACGCGGCCGCTGGAGTCGAAGATGACGCCGCTACCCTGGCCTGAGGGGCGTTGCCGGCCGCCGCGCTGGGAGTTGGCGGACTGCACCTTCACGACAGCAGGGCCGGCGCGCTCGGCCGCGCCGGAGACGGCGCGCGAGTAGGCATCCTGTGCTTCTTTTTCCTGGTCAATCACTGGTAGTTCTCCGTTTCAAGTGCTCCCCGGTGTCCCGGGCGTGATCTGTCCCACCCGGCCCGCCCACGAAGGTTATCGGGGGACACCCCCGAACCCCCGGCCTCGCGGGCGCTTCGCTTCGCTCGGCGTACCGGAAGGCTCGGCGGCTGGGCGTTCGGCGCGGGGGCGGGCCGCCGTTCACACCCAGCACCCCGCCAGATTCCCCTTCGACGACGCTCAGGACAGGCTTCGCGAAGCTGCGTTTCGTCGCGCAGCACGCGAATGTGCTGCTCAGAATGACAAGAGGCGGCCCCTTCATGCTTTTGCTCCCGCGGGCGACTTGCGGCGCTCCTCTCGGAGCTGCTCGAAGAGTTCGCGCTCGCGTTCGGTGAGCTTCTCGGGGAGGACTACCCGCACGCGGGCTAGCAAGTCGCCGCGGCCTTTGCCTTCCAGTTTGGGCATCCCCAGTCCACTTAGGCGGATGGTGCGCCCGTTCTGGGTGAGCGGCGGTATCTTGAGGGCGATGTGCTTGCCCTCGATCGTGTCGACTTCAACCTCGCCGCCGAGCACCGCGTCCTCCAGAGGGACGGGGACGTCGCTTATCAGGTCGTCGCCGCGGCGCTCGAAACGCGGGTGCGGGCGCAGTTTGGCGACGACGTAGAGGTCGCCGCGGGCGCCGCCACCCATGCCCGGGCTGCCCTTGCCGGCCAGCCGCACACGCGTGCCGTCGCGGGCGCCGGCCGGTATCTTGACCTCGATGCGCTCGGGTCGCTCGACGACGCCTGCGCCCTCGCAAACGTGGCAGACGGCGCCGGCGATCTCGCCGCTGCCGCCGCAGGTTGGGCAGCGCTCCTGGCCCTGCAAGTGCAGAGTGCGGGAGCTACCGTGAAACGCCTCTTCCAGGGTTATCTCGGTCGCGTATTCGACGTTCTGGCCGCGCATCGGGCCGCGCCGGCCACCGCTGAAGAGATTGCCGAGGATGTCCTCGAAGCCGCTGGATCCCGCTCCGGCACGGCCGCGGAAGAGATCGCCCAGGTCCCCGCTGTTGAAATGGAATGTCTGGGCGCCGTCGCCGGCGCGGCCGCCGTAGGCCTTGCGCGCCTGCTCGAACGCCTCCGCCTGCTCCCAGTTCTCGCCGTAGCGGTCGTACTTCGCACGCTTCTTGGAGTCTGAGAGGACTTCGTAGGCGCGGTTGATGTCTTTGAACCGCTGCTCCGCGCCTTTATCGCCCGGGTTGACGTCCGGGTGATGTTTGCGGGCCAGCTTGCGGTAGGCGCTCTTGATTTCCTTATCACTCGCGCCTGGCTTGAGTCCGAGGATATCGTAGTAGGTCTTGGCCATTTTGGGTACCGAATTTATTGTAATGGGTGTCTGGCGACCCGTCAATTCACGCCGCAACAAGAATGATAATAATATTATCATGTCACTTGACAAAGGGTTTAACATTGGTCTAACGTGGTAGTTACCAAAAACCCATTAGGAGGTAACGCAATATGACTACTCTAGTGAGATGGACTCCCTTCGCTCACTTCTCCGGTTTGCACCGGGCGATGGACGTCCTTGAGCACTACGCCCCAATACAGACCTGGCGGAACCCTGAAGCCGCCGAACTGACCTTTCCGGTTGATCTTTCGGAGACTGCGGACAAGGTCACGGTGAAAGCCGTCCTTCCCGGCGTGAACGCTGAGGATGTCGACATCACGGTCAGCGAGGACGTGCTCACGATCCAGGGCGAGAAGAAGCACGAGGAAACGACCGAGGACGAGAACTTCTATCGCAAGGAGATCCGTTACGGCGCTTTCTCGCGCTCGATCCCGCTCCCGACGCGTGTCAATTACGAGCAGGCGGACGCTGATTTCGAGGACGGAATCCTGACCATCCGGCTGCCGAAGGCCGAGGGCGTGAAGCCGACGTCGATCAAAGTCCAGCCGAAGAAGGAGCTGGTAGTCACCGGCCGCAACGCCGGCAGCAACTCCTGATCTGGAAAGACTCCTCTCGCGGTCAGATTAGCGGCCGGGCCCACAAGGGTCCGGCCGCTTGGCGGTCAGATTAGCGGCCGGGCCTACAAGGGTCCGGCCGCTTGGCTTTCGGTGCAGACTAGGCTGAGCGGCAACGGCGGGCGTCGGCAAGGCCAAGGGCAGGCGCGCGAAGGCGCGCCCGGTGCTGCCCGGGCGGGAGAGAAGCGATTGGGAGGCGATCTGATCGGTCTGGAACCCCCTCCTAACCGGGATCCCCGATCCCTCCCCGCAAGATTCCTTCGCGAAGGAACCAATGCACCGACTTCTGACGCAGTCACCGCTCAGAATGACATGACGGCCGCGATGTCTCAGTCAAAAGAGCGCCTGCTGGGCGTGGGCGGGCACTTCGAGGCCCAGGTGCGCGTAGGCGTGCCGCGTCGCTACGCGACCGCGCGGGGTGCGCTGCAGGAAGCCGACTTGCATCAGGTAAGGCTCGTACACATCCATGATGGTGTCCGCTTCCTCGGAGATCGAAGCGGCGATGGTCTCTATCCCCACCGGGCCGCCGTCATACTTCTCGATGATGGTGCGCAGCACTTTGTGGTCCACGTCATCTAGGCCCAGATCGTCGACGTCCAGCCGAGCGAGCGCCTCCCTGGCCACGTCCCGATTGACGGCCCCATCTGCCCGCACCTGAGCGTAATCGCGAACGCGCCGGAGCAGGCGGTTGGCGACGCGGGGGGTGCCTCGTGAGCGACGTCCGATCTCCTCGGCGCCGCCGTCATCGATGGGGACATCGAGAATGGCGGCGTTTCGGCGGACAATTGCAGCGATCGCCGGCTCGTCATAGAAGTCCAGCCTATAGACGGCGCCGAAGCGGTCTCGCAGCGGCGGGCTGAGCATCGCATATCGCGTCGTTGCGCCGGCCAGTGTGAAACGGGGCACCGAGAGCCGGACGTTGCGTGCGCCGGGTCCCCGGCCCAGCACTATATCCAGGGCGAAGTCTTCCATGGCTGGGTAGAGCACCTCTTCGGCGGCGCGGGGCAGGCGGTGGATCTCGTCGATGAAGAGCACATCGTGCTCCTGCAGGTTGGTCAGGATCGCCGCCAGGTCGCCCGCGCGCTCGACCGCCGGTCCGGAGGTGATGCGAACCGACACGCCCATCTCCGAGGCGATGATGTGCGAGAGGGTGGTCTTGCCCAGGCCGGGTGGGCCGTAAAGGAGGATGTGGTCGAGCGGTTCGTCGCGATGTTTGGCGGCGTCGATCGCGATCCGCAGGTTGTCTTTCAGCTTTTCCTGGCCGATGAACTCGCCCAGCCGCCTGGGCCGGAGGGTGTTGTCGATCGCCTCGTCGTCGTCCTGGGGTTTGGCGCTAATGATCCGCTCGCTCGCCGTCAGCGGGCCCCCTCTCGAATACTTGTGCTACTTCGGGGATTATAGGCCATACCTTCGGGCCGGTCTATGAGGCTATGACGCCCGGCTGTCGGGGAGGCGACTCGGCTAGTGCAGGTACCTGCCTGCGGTGTGTGAATGCGGCTCGTAGCGCGCTGTTTAGGCGGGGGCGACCGGCTCGCGCTGCTCCAGGCGCTCCAGCTCCGCCATCCAGCGATCAAACGTGTTCAGACGCTCTTCCAGCTGTGTGCGCATCTCTTCCATCTGCTCGGTCTTTTGCCTGACGATGGCGTACTGCGCCTGCACAACCTCAATCGCCTTTTGGAGCTGGCGCTTCTTTTCAGCGACAGCAGCTTCTGGGCGATACTGCGCCTTCAGCTCGCGCAGCACCTCCTCAGCGTCAACCATCTCTTTGATGTCAGCGAGGCTTACGCCCAACAAGTTTTGCAGGCGGCGTATCTGCTCCACCCGCAGCACATCGTCCTCCGAATACAGCCGGAAGCCGCCGTCCATGCGGCTGGGCGGCCGAAGAAGGCCCTTCTCTTCATAAAAGCGAAGCGTACGCTGCGTAACGCCCGTGCGCTCCGCAACCTCACCGATCTGCAAGTAAGCCTCGTTTGCCTTGCGCAACGACTACTCCTTGATTTACCGGATAACCGATTAACGCAGGCTAATACTCGAATTTGAGTATGCGCAGGCTTTACGTCTACGTCAAGGTAACAATCAGCTGGTCAGTGCGAGAATCCGGAGAGGAGCAAGAGAGAGGCTACTCCTCATCCTCCTCGTCCGCCTCGCGGACCTCGATGCGCGTGCCAGAGTCAGTGCTGAGTTCGTAACTAGCCGGCTCGTGATCCTCGGGCTCGGCGGCCGGCTCCCATTCGTCGCCGTCCTCTGTGTCTTCGAAGTAACCGTCGTCATCGTCCTGACGGACCAGACGGCCCTTGGTGTACGGCCGGAACGTCTCCATAACGGTGGGCGGAAAGGAGAGCCTTCCTGTCTGCGATGCGTGCTGGAAGGTTTCTCGGATGAAGACGCGCACCTGCGTGTCGTCCAGGGCCTGGATCGCAGCCACGTACTCGTTGCCGCCTTCCATTAGCTTGATCAGCCGCTGGCCGAGTTTCGGCTCCACGTCGCCGACGTGTTCGCCGGTAATCGTCTGAACCGAGAGGGAGGCATTGACCTGCTGAAGTGCTACCTGGTCACCTGCGGTCATGCGGGCAGCCACGTCCATGTTTGGGCGCATCAGCAGGGTTACTCCGGTCTTGCCCATCTCTTCGATAAACATCTGCGGTGAGAGCTTCTGACTGGCAGCCCGCGGGGGCGCTTCCTCGCCAAGCGCGGCAAGCCGTGCCAGGTTCTTGCGTGCGATGCTGTTCAGTGAGTCCAGCTCCAACGCTTTCATGTAGGATTCGCGCGCTTCGGCGTAGCGGCCAAGCTCCGTCAACGCCTTACCCAGGCGGTTGTATGCGTCTACGTCTGTGGGAAAGGTCTCGACGATATTGCGGTTCAACTGCACCGCATCCGACCAGCGGCCCTGGAGGGCCATCTGAATGGCGGCGTCCGCCTGCTGCTTCTTTGCTCTCGCTCTATCTTCAGCCTGAAAGACCATCAGTGTGTACCTTCATCAAACACCTGCTGCTGCTCCAATCGCAATCCTTGGCGGCTGCGTTACCGAATATAACGTAATCCGGGGTGCTGTAGTTTCAATAACTGCTATGGTAAGACGTGGCCTGCCCTTCATTGTTACCGAAATGTAACCGAAACAGATTGCTCAATGGCACGCGCCGCGCCCCCTTCTGGAAACGCTGGTAGCGGCCGGCGCGTTCTCCCCAGTGTGAAAGCCGCTTGCGAGCAATCCCGGAGACCTGCCGACGAGCGATTGAATGGTCGGGGTGGGCGGATTCGAACCGCCGACCTCACGGTCCCGAACCGTGCGCTCTAGCCTGACTGAGCTACACCCCGCCGAGAATAATTCGCAATCGCGACGGACCGGCGACTGCGGGAACATTGCGTCGGCGCCCCTGTCTGCCCGGCCCACGTTCATGCTAGCAAAGGCGCGCCAGCCTGTCGATGCAGGCGGGGCAGTCTTCAGGAGCGCCGGGGCACACTCTGTCCAGCAAACAGCCAATGCAACAACCTGACGTGAGTGGCGAGGGCCCGGCTAGCTCCGGTCCAGACCTGATAGCATCGCCGGCTGGTTTGGGCGCTACGCGGGCGTCTGCAGAACACCGATTCCTTTTCAACGTTAACCTGGTTTTCATTTCGCAGATCGCCATTTACGGACTGGCTTTCGGGCTCCGCGTCGTCTTCGCCCGCGCGCTTGGCGATTCGGGATTCGGCACCTACTCTCTCTTCTTCATTACGGTCATCGTATCGGGCGGGGTTGCGAACCTGGGCGTTGGACTGGGGAACATCTACTTCCTGGGGAAAGGCGATTACTCCTACGATGTGCTATTTTCGGGCAGCATCTTCGTATGGGGCGTGACAAGCCTCGTCACCTGGCTGGTCCTCGCCGCTTACGCGGCGCTATTCGGTCCACAGTTGTTCGTTTCAGGATCCGCCTACTGGCTGTATGCCGCCGCCCTGCCGGCCGTGGTTGCCTATGTGCTCCTCACGTCTCTTCTGCACGGCTCCAGTCGCTTCTTTGCCCTCTCGTCCGTGGCGGTAGTGCAGGGCGGAGCTGCCCTTCTGGCTGCTACTGCCTTCGCTGCCCTGAGTCACCTGACAGTCTCACGGGGCGCCCTCGTCTGGACCGGCTCCTTTGTCGTCGCCGACCTCGTGGCTCTGCTTTTGGTCGGCGTCCGTAGAATCAGGGTCTCTGCATTC
Organism: Chloroflexota bacterium; assembly: GCA_005880055.1. GTDB lineage: Bacteria > Chloroflexota > Dehalococcoidia > SM23-28-2 > RBG-16-64-32 > VJS01. The sequence continues at coordinate 7,633 of VBJS01000054.1, forward strand.
GTGCAGGCAGACAGCGGAGTCCTGTTGAAGCAGATCCGGTACGGCGCGCAGGGCCAGGTCGCCAACCTTGCGCAGCTATTTAATTACCGGCTCGACCAGTTTCTCGTTGCTGCTTTTGTTTCTCGGGCGGGCGTTGGGCACTACACGGTGGCCGTCGGCCTGGCCGAAAGTGTTTGGTGGATCTCGTCTGCCGTCGCGCTGGTGCTGCTTCCTCGTCTCACGTCGCTGGAGCGCGAGCAGGCGGACGAAGTGACTCCGGTCATCTCTCGAAACACGGTGGCTGTAAGCATTCTGGCTGCCCTCGTGCTTATAGCTGTGGCCTGGCCGGTCATCCGCATAGTCTTCGGCCGCGAGTACGATGCTGCTCTGCTGCCGTTCATCCTCCTGATGCCGGGAATTATCGCCGCCAGCGGCATGCGCGTCCTGGCCAGTTACCTTTTCAGCCGGGGCAGGGTGATTTACAACACATATGCCACCTTCATCGCTTTGGGCGTCACGCTCGCCCTCGATCTGGTATTGATACGCTGGCTTGGCGTTCCGGGCGCCGCGATCGCTTCCTCCATCGCCTATACCGCGTCGTTTCTCGCTATCCTGTTCTGGTACCGGAGTGTGTCAGGCGGCAGCCTGGTAGAAGCGCTTCTCGTGCAACGCGATGACATCGACCTCTACGCCGGCTTCGCGCGACGGCTTCTGCGACGGCAGAATATGCGGCGCTCAACGCCCGGGCCGGCTGAGCCGTTCGCGGAAGACCAACCAGACAAAGACGGGTAAGGCCAGTTGCCGGCGTAACCGCCAGGGCTGACGCAGCAGCCGGAACAGCCATTCCAGTCCGGCTCGGCGCATCCAGTGCGGGGCCCGTGAGGTCTGTCCGGACATAAACGTGAAGGAGCCGCCTTCGGCCACAGCCACCTTCACTTTGAGCTGCCCTAAGTTCGCGGCGATCCATTGCTCCTGACGAGGAAAGCCCATGGCTACGAGCAAGGCGTCCGGCGCGGTGGCATTGATGGCCCTGACAACCTGATCGCTCGCTTTCCCGCGCAGCCCGAAATGTCCGTGGTGTGAGCCAACAACGCGCAGTCCTGGGTAACGCCGCTCGATTACTTCGCGCGTACCCTTTATCTCGCCGGCGCTGCCTCCGAGGAGGTAAACGCTTGCCCCGGCGGCCTCCAGCTCTTTCAGCATGACCCATGTGAGGTCAACGCCCGCCATTGCTTCCGGGAGGAGGTTGCCTATGCTCCACGCGCGGAAAGTCATTGTGGCGAGAGATAGGGGAAGTTGAGCGAACGCCCGTACTTGGCCGCCCGGGAGCGAGAGATAGTGCGCGGCCCAGAGTATACCCACGCCGTCCGGCAGGCAGAGAGCCGCGCCGTTGAGGATGGCTCGTACGTTTGGGTCTCGCGCGGCGCGAGGCAGGAACTCGGAATACGGTTTGACGACGTAGCGCTTCTCATCGCCTGTCGCCAAGCGCGCGATTTCAGCGGCGGCCTGGGCACGCGTCAACGCGTCAAAGCGAACACCGAGAATGTCCACCGCCGGGCGGCCGCTACCCTGGTCTCCGGTCGCCACGCAGCACTTCGTCCAACGGCGCGAACGCCTTCTCCGCCAGATAACGTTCTCGGATCAGCGCCCGGCCGCGTTCGCTCAATCCTCGCCATGCTTCCGGTTCCGTCAGGAGGCACAGCGTTGCTTCGGCCAGAGACTCGGTGTCGTTACGAACCAGTATGTGCTCACCGTCAGCCGCCTCTATGCCCTGTGCTCCCTCGGGCGTCGAGATGACCGGCAGCCCGCGGGCCATGGCATTAAGTATCTTGAGCTTGGTCCCGCCGCCGCTCCTCGTCGCTTCCACCAGGACGCGGGAGCGCCTGTAAAGAGGTTCGTCATCACCTACCTCGGCCTCGTAATGGACGCCCGATATCCGCGATGTGACCCGTCGCAGGCTTGCCGGTGCGCCGGAACCGGCGAGCAGCAACCCCGCCTGCGGCAGGCGCGCTCTGATGAGCGGAAACACGTGGGTGAGGAGGCTCTCCGCGGCCTGGATGTTGGGCTGCCAACTGAGCGTCCCGAAATAGAGTACCGTGAGTCCCGAACTTTCGAATGTCAGGGCCGGGCGCTGGAGGAGCGACGCGTCCGGTATGTTCGGCAACAATTTGAGCTTTTTTCGCGGCGTGCCTAATTGGGCTAGCGCTTCGATATCGGCGTTCGAGACAGCAAAAACGGAGTCAAAACGGCGCATCAGATTTCGCTCGTAGGCGCGTACCCGGCGCGCCTCGCCGTCAACAAGCAGACGGCGAAGCGGATGGCGTTCCGCGGCCGCCTGGCGGTCCCACAACACATGCTCGGCGTTGTGCTCGTGCAGCAGTTTCATCCCCTGGAACCCGTCTGGCAGGTACTGCGCCATAAGCCAGCCGTCAACGAATATCGCATGGAAGTAGGTTTCGTGCATATTGCTCACGACAAGTGACTTCATCGCGGGCGAGCGGTTGCGCTCGATGCTCAGTGGGACTCCGGCCCTGTAGCTCCCTATCAACCTCGCGATGTTTCGACCGCGGCGCAGCTGTGTCGAGTCGACGTTGCCGAGCGCGGCGGCCCATGCGGACTGCCGGTCCGACAGAGGTGCGCGCTTGAAGCATAGGATGCGCAGCGCGTGGCTGGCTCGAAGGTAATCGATGATGCTCAGGGTCTTAATGCGCCCGCCGCTATCCGGGGGGTACGGGAAATCCGGCGTCAGGAACAGGATTCGCACGGCAGGCGGAGCGGGTCCAGCCGATACCTAAAGACTGGGCACTCGGTGCTTCGGCCTCACCGCGCCCCCTTCTTGCTCAAGACGAGGCTGAGGGTATTCCACAGGATACGCATGTCCCGGGACATCGGGTGGCGGCGCACGTATTCAAGATCGCGCCTGATCTTCTCGTAATGCGTGATGTCTGAGCGGCCGTTTACCTGGGCGTGTCCCGTCATGCCCGGGTTCACCAGGTGCCGTTGCCGGAACGGGGGCGGCCAGTGCTCGACGATTTCCGGAATGTCCGGCCGCGGGCCGACGACGCTCATATCGCCACGGATCACGTTCAGCAGCTGCGGTAGCTCGTCCACCGTCGTCTTTCGCAGCGCCCAGCCGATGGCCGTGGCATTCTTGGGACGTCCGCGCGGGCTTAGCAGGCGCTGGCGCAGATCCCCCAGCGGCAGGCGGTCCCACAGGTCATGTTTGGTCCTGTGATAGTGCATCGTGCGGAACTTGAAAAAGTCAAAAGTGTTCCCACCCAGGCCCACACGCTTCTGACGTAGGAGACCGGGGCCCGGCGAGTCAAGGCGAATGAGCAGGGCAGCCAGAGCGAAAACCGGCCAAAGGATGGCCACCGCTGTGCCGCACGCCGCGACATCGACGACCCTCTTGGCCGGCGAAGTGGGACCGGCCTCCAGTCCCTCTGGGATGCCGTCATACTTCTCGGCCATCTGCACTCTGCCGTTTGCGGGCGGCGGCGGGGCTGCGGGCATGGCGTCGCCGCACCCGATCTGATCTTCTATCGCCTCACGCGTTTGTACCATATCTTTGGCCGTTACAACGCGCGCTCGCTACTTTCGGTTACCGCTCTGCGATGGCGGCCCCGCAGCCGCCTGCTGGGCTTCGCCCCAGCGAAGGTGGTCCGAAAGCGCGTCCCGCCAGGGACGGAGCGCGATCGCGAGCCGGGCGCCGTTGTTATTCGCGAGCGCTGAGAACGCAGGTTTGCGATAGGGAGCGCCAAACTCGGCCAACGTCGCCGGCTCTACCGGTACCTGGAGCCCTGAAAGGTCAAGTATGGCGCGGGCCCATTCTAGGCGAGAACAGTATCCGGAGTTCGTGAGGTGGTACGTGCCCCAGGCCTGAGTATCGATGAGTTTAGCAATGGCCTCCGCCAGGTCAAATGTCCACGTTGGTGACGCGATTTCGTCCGTCACTGCCCGCAGGCTTCCCTGTTCGCGCGCTGCACGCATGCGGACGATGTAGTGTTCTGCGAGGGCGTCCCTCACTCGATGTTCGCCTTCGAGCTTGGAGCGGCCGTACTCGTTGATCGCGCCGGTCGCGTCGTCCTCGTCATAGGGGGAGCCTTTCTCGCCGTCGAACACCTCATTGCTGCTCACGTAGAGCATCGCCGCGCCGGCTTCATGGCAGGCGGCTGCGACGATGCCCGGCGCCTCGCCGTTGACCACCATGGCCCGCTGCGGTTCGCGTTCGCAGGCGGCGGTGTCGGTCCAGGCCGCGCAGTGCACAACGAGGTCCGGCCGCAGCTCCGAAATCAGGCGCTGAGCAGCGGCCCCGTCGGTCACATCTAGCGTTTCGTGCCCCGGCGCGATGATTTCGTGTTTGGCGAGGGCCTCCTCGACGGCTCGGCCGAGTTGCCCTTTGCCGCCGGTGATGATGGCACGCACTACTTGTACTCGATGTCCCAGTTGAACGGGATGCTCGGATCATTCCACGGTATTCGGAATTCGTCAGGCTCCTCTGCGTTGTAGACCTCTGTGGGGAAGTTGACGAGCAGGGAGGGCTGCGTCCCCACCGTCTTGTAGCCATGCGCGACGCCGATTGGGATGCGCAGCACGATGTTGTTGTTCTCGCCCAGGTAATGGGCTTCCGCCTGACCGCGCGTCGGCGAACCTTCGCGCATGTCGTACAACCCGACTTTGCACATGCCCTGGACAACGA
>VBJS01000054.1:12317-23444 GCA_005880055.1 Chloroflexota bacterium
CTGCTTCTTGTGGTAGTGCCAGGCGCGGACGACTCCAGGATAGTTCAGAGAGACGTAGCACTGCCCGAACTTCGTGAAGAACTGGTCCGTCGAGCGGATTAGTTCCATCAGGTAGCCGCGCTCGTCCGCGTTCTGTTTAAGCTGCTTGACTTGCACGCCGTCTATCACTCGGTGTACTCCCTGCGCTGCTTAAAGGCTCGCGCACACCCCGCTCCGCCCCACGCCAAAGAAAAAGATTTCAGGGGGGACACCCCGAACCCCCCGAAAAAGGGGCTCCGCCCCTCTGTACTCCCCGTTCCATCGCCAATCCCCTGTGAACGGGGGAGAGTGGCGATAGCCCCATGACTATCCCGTATACGGGCGCGCTTCGGCGAGGCGCTTGCCATACTGCTGCTGATAGTACTCCGCGAACCGCGCGTCGCGCACCGGTTCCCACCACAAGGGGTTCTGCAGATACCAATCCACGGTCTTCTCGATCGTCGCTTTGAAGTCATGGCTGGGCGACCAACCGAGAGAGCGAATCTTACCGGAGTTCAGGTAGTAACCGCGGTCGTGCCCGGCGCGGTCCTCAACGAAGCGGATCAGGCTACGGGGCTTTTCCAGGAGGTCCAGGATGAATTCTGCCACCTCTAGGTTGGTCCGCTGGTTGTCCGCCCCGATGTTGTACGCCTCGCCGGGCTCGCCCTCATGCAAGAGCAGGTCCAGCGCCTCACAATGGTCCTCGACAAAGAGGCGGTCCCGCACCTGCTGTCCGTCGCCGTAGATTGGCAGCGGCTCGTCGCAGAGGGCGTTTGTGGTGCAAAGCGGCACAAACTTCTCGATGTGCTGCCTGGGCCCGACGTTATTCGCCGGCCGGGCAATAACGACCGGCAGTTCGTACGTCGAGACGTACGCGCGGCACTGCATCTCACCACCGGCCTTGCTGGCCGAATAAGGACTGCGCGGGAGAAACGGGTCGGTCTCAGTGGATGCTGCGTCTGTGGGCAGGACTTCGCCGTACACCTCGTCTGTCGATACGTGCAGGAAGCGCTTCAGCCTAGGGCTCTGGCGCGCAGCCTCCAGAAGTGTGTATGTGCCGAATACGTCTGTCTGAATGAAGGAGCCGGGCTCCATCAGCGAGCGGTCGACATGCGTCTCTGCCGCGAAGTGCACCACGTAGTCAGCTTCTGGCATCAGTTCCGAGACGAGCGCCGCGTCACAGATGTCACCCTGCACGAAGCGGTAGCGGTCGTCGCCGCTCACATCACTCAGATTTTCCGGATTGCCCGCGTAAGTGAGCTTATCGAGGTTGATTACGCGCGCACTGGGGTTTTTAGCGAGGAGGTGGAGGATGAAGTTGCTGCCTATGAACCCGCAGCCGCCGGTGACTAGGTACTTGCTCACGTGCCTCGGCCGTTCCCTTCTCCCGTCCTAGTGTCGATTCTCCCTTGGCTTACCCGTCCGGCATCGCAATTCGGCTGTGGTCGCCCAGCGTCAGGCTGTAGCCGCCGCCGACGCCGGCTGCGCCGTGCAATTCCACGAACCTGCCGATCATGCTCTTCACGATCGGCCAGTGGATCTCGTCTATCACTGTCTCCTCCATCACCACGCTGTCCTCGATCCGGCAGCCTTTGATGTGGCAACCGTGGTCGATGGAGGTACAGGGCCCGATGTATGAGTCGACGATCTCTGTACCCCGCCCAATGATGAGGGGCCCGCGCAGCACGCTGTTCAGCACGCGCGCGCCCTCTTCGACGATTACTGGATCGTACACACGAGAGCGCTCGTCGACTGAACCCTGGCATCGCGCCTCCAGGGTCCGCAGCACCATGCGATTGGCGTTCAGGATGTCGTCCATCTTCCCGGTGTCGATCCAGTAGCGGTCCATGACTTCCGCATCGACCCGCAAGCCGCGGTCGATCAACCCCTGAATGGCGTCCGTTATCTCATACTCGCCACGTCCCGATGGCTGAAGCCTATCGATGACGTCCAGTACGTTGTGATCGAACATATATAGCCCAATGACGGCAAGGTTTGTGGGCGGGTCCCTTGGCTTCTCGCACTCTTCGAACGCTTCTTTGAGAAAGACCTCTATCGAGACGTCCGGCGAGCGGGCGAGAACGTCGATGACGCAGAACGGTGGAACGATTATCTGAACTTCTTCGAATTGATCAGTTACTTCGAGGAGCAAGGCCACCTCACCCGTAGCGACATCACCGTGATGTTCGATTATTGGTTGAGAGAACTTGACCACCCCGAGGTGCGACAATGACGCGGGCTCCAAACCGCGACCCATCGCCGATCGCTCCCTTGACCTGCTCGGCTGTCTCGCCCAGGATGACGCCGATCTCTGTGATCCCCGCCTCAACCAGTTGCTCGATTTCGTAGAACACCACCGGCTTGTTGGCGATCGGTACCAACTGCTTGGCGCTCGTATAGGTGAAGGGCCGAAGGCGGCTTCCCTTGCCGCCGGTCAGCACCAAGCCCTTGAGCCCGTTGTCCGGGCTGTCTCCGGCGCTGGTTCGTATCGTCTCGTCAGTCTTAGTAGTAACCATCGTTAGCGAGCGCTTGGCTTTACAGTAACGGCCCCTGCCGCGCCCGCCTACCGGCCTTTGCGAAGAGGGCGCGGGCTTCGGCCGGCACGCGGCCCAGATCGGCCGGGTGTGTCAAGAAATAGCGAGGTGCGTACACCAGCAGGTGAACGAGCAGGGCAGTCACGAAATGGACCAGCTTGCCTCTTTTCCTAACGAACAAGAACGCGTTTCGGCGGTAAAGGTAGCGATAAGTGTTATCGCGTCTGCGCGATCTTGCAGCCTTGTGCCAGACTCGGGCACCGGGAACGTAATAGCAGCGGAGACCGGCCTCGCCGGCGCGATAGCACCAGTCAGTCTCTTCCCAGTATGCGAAGTAGTCCTCGTCAAGCAGTCCAACGCGCTCGATGGCAGCGGCCGGCATCAGCATGCAGAGCCCGTCGGCGTATCCACGCTCTTCTATGCGGTCGAACTGGCCGCGATCTTGCTGGCCGCGGCCGACCTGGCGCGCGGTCGCCGTCCACACATTTACCGTGCCACCTGTCGAGTAAATTACGTTCCGCTCGCCGTAGAAAAAGGCCTTCGGACAAACGGCTGCCACATCTATACGCTCTTCCGCGGCCGTAACCAGCTCGGATAAGAAGCCCGGGTCGGTCACGACATCGTTGTTCAAGAGCAAGATGTGATCGGCGCCGGTGCTCAGCCCATGGTGGATGCCGAAGTTGGCGCCTGCGGCGAATCCAAGGTTGCGCTGGTTCCGGATAACCTGCGCAAACCCCCGGAACTCCCGCTCTATGACCGAAGCTTCGTCCGCTTCTGAACCGTTATCTACTACGACGACGTGGAAGTTGCCATAGGGCGTCTTCTGAAGGCTCTGGAGACATTCGCGAGTATCGGAAAGGCCGTTCCAGTTGAGGACCACAATGCAGACAGCGGGCAGGCGGCTCATTGCCACTAAGATAGCACGCGCATTCATGCCATGAAGATTCTTGAGCACATGGGCCACCTATAATGATCACTCAGATGAAAGGCGCCACTCGGTACGATTCCGGAATAGACCTCTCCAACGAGAACAATTCGCATACGCTGCTCATCGGCTTGACCGGCCGCGACAGGACGGTACTCGAAGTCGGCCCTGCTACGGGTTACATGACGCGGGTCCTGAAGGACAGGGGCTGCAGGGTAACGGCAATCGAGATCGACGCAGATGCGGGCGCCCTCGCCGAACCGTACTGCGAGCGCTTGATCGTGGCCGATGTAGAGCAGTTGGATTTCAATGAGGCCTTCGGGGATCAGCGATTCGACGTAATTCTCTTTGGTGACGTCCTCGAACACCTTCGCGATCCGGCGGCAGTGCTCCGTAAAGCCGCTGCCTATATAGCGCCGGGCGGTCAGATCATCGCCTCCGTACCGAACATAGCTCACGGCAGCGTGAGGCTCGCGCTGCTGAAGGGCGAATTCCCACAGACTGAAAGAGGCCTGCTAGACAGCACCCACCTCCACTTCTTCACTGCTCAGACCATCGCCACCCTGTTCTCTGATGCCGGCCTCGCCGTCCGCTCCTGGAAACAAACTACCGAGGACGCCTTCCACACCGAACTGGGCCTGAACGAGAAGGACTTCCCGCAAGAACTGGTGGACGCCATCCGCACCGATCCCGAAGCGCAGGTCTACCAGTACATCGTCGTCGCTGAGCCGTCATTGCTGCCCGACGGTGCTAATGCGGATGGAGCGGCGCCGGCCCGAAAGGGCGTACGGCGTGTTAATGCCGTTGGGGCACTAATGGCCAATGAGCAAAAGGCCCGGGCGGAACTGGAAGCGCGAGGAGCGCGAATCGGCCGCCTGGAGGAGGAGAGGCGCCAGCAGCAGAAGCTGATCTCAGAATTGGAATCGCGTCTCGCCTCCGCTCAAGCACAGATCAGATCTCTCGATGAGCATATCCGCGCGCTTACGAACACAATGGGGTGGCGCCTGCTCGAGCGGTTGCGCCGTGTGGTACGTGCGGCGGCGCCCCCCCGCTCCCCTCAACGCTTAGCGCTCGTGGCCGGCAAGCGCGCGGTCGGCATAGTACAGACACGAGGACCCATGGCTCTGGTGGAAAAGACCGTTCGTGTTTGGGAATGGCCGTCAACCATTGGCACTCTTCGCCGTCCAACTCGTCGAGCACCACTGGACCTGACGGAACAGTATCAGGCGTGGCTGGCCCGGAACGCCGTTACAGCTGCTAAAGCTCGCGTCCTCCGTGCACGCTCTCGGGCGTTCGGCTATCGTCCCAAGGTCAGCATCATCGTCGCCGTTTATGACCCGGAGCCCGACTGGCTGAGCGACTGCATCAATTCGGTACAGGAGCAAGCCTACGAGAACTGGCAGCTCTGCATCGCTGACGACGCCTCTACACGGCCGGATGTTTGCGAAATGGTGGGCCGGTACGCAGAGGAGGACCAACGGATCCAGGTGAAGTACCTCGAGCGCAACGAGGGCATCGTGGGCGCTTCGAACGCAGCCCTGGCTCTTGCCACAGGCGACTTCGTGGGCCTCCTTGACCATGACGACGAACTCAAGCCTGACGCCCTCTACGAGGTCGTCAAGCTGCTGAATGAGAATCCTGATCTCGACTACATCTACACCGACGAGGACAAGAAGGACGGAGAGGGCCGCCTCGTAGAGCCGTTCTTCAAACCTGACTGGTCGCCGGACCTGCTGATGTCCGTCAATTACGTCACACATTTCAGTGTCTTCCGGCGGGCATTGGTGGAAACTGCCGGAGGGTTTCGTCCCGGGTTTGACGGCAGTCAGGACTACGACCTTGTCCTCCGCGTCACGGAGAGCACAGACCGTATCGCCCACATTGCCCGGCCCCTCTACACCTGGCGGAAGGCGCGTGGGTCGGCCGCGGCGGAGGTCCAGGCAAAGGCCTACGCTATTACCGCGGCGAAAGCCGCACTTGAGGACGCACTGAAGCGGCGCGGCCAAGAAGGCGAAGTGTCTGAGGCCCCGGTTCCGGGCCGTCATCGCGTGCGCTACCGCACCAAGGACACGAAAGTCGCGATCATCATCCCCACCCGTGACCGGGTGGATATGCTGAGCCGGTCCATTGCGAGCATCCGTGAGAAGTCGACCTATCCGAACTTCGACGTCATCGTGGTCGACAACGACAGCCGGGACCCAGAAACGCTGCGCTACCTGGATGAGTTCGGGGGACGAGTGGTCCGATATCCGCACGAGTTCAACTTTGCTGCCATCGTCAACATCGGGGCGCGAGAATCTGCGGATGCCGGCGCGCTCCTCTTCCTGAATAACGATACCGAAGTGATCGCTCCGGGTTGGATCGAGGCGATGCTGGAGCACGCGCAGCGGCCAGAAGTAGCTGCGGTGGGCGCCCGCCTTCTTTATCCGGACGGCCGGCCGCAGCACGAAGGAGTCATCGTCGGCCTCGCCGGTGGGTCAGCGGGCAACGTCGATCACGGAGGTTATTTTGCCCTGGGCGAGACAACGCATAACTGCTCGGCCGTAACTGCCGCCTGCATGATGACCCGGCCGGATGTGTTCCATGAAATCGGAGGGTTCGAGGAGCGCCTCCGAGTGGCATTCAACGACGTGGACTTTTGCCTACGCGCCCGCGCCAAGGGGTACTCCATCGTGTATACGCCTTACGCGCTGCTCTATCACTACGAAAGCGCCAGCCGGGGCAGGCTACACCCAATGGAAGACGAACAGTTCTTCCGGAAACGCTGGGGCAATCCCGGTAAGTATCGCGATCCGTATTACAACCCCAACTTGGACCTGCTCCACCCATTCACGATCAAACTCTGAAATCCAGGCACCGCCTGGGCCTCGCTAACCGGCACTAGTTGATTGGCGATCGAGTGGGCAGGCCACCGGCGATTGCCGGCTCCCCTGCTTGCGAAACGTGATTGTAGAAGGGGTGGCCATCGCGGCTTTGCCCGCCCAAACCCAGGTATTGAATGCCGGCCTGCCTAATACCCGTTTCCTCCCTGCTCCTCGCCCGACCTGTCCGTTTAACGGAGTTCAAAAGTTCGCCGGCGATCTCATGCACCTCCCACTGGCTCACCGGCTCGCGCCCGGATATAATTGCGGGAATGGATGGCGCAGTCCGCTACCATCACGCACAGATCGACCTCACCCAGGACACTTCCCACGCGCAGCTTCTACTGCTGACCGGCGAAAACAAGAAGGTACTGGAAGTGGGGCCTGCTACAGGGTATCTGACTGAACTCCTGAAGGGCCGCGGGTGCCGTGTCGCCGGGCTTGAGATCGACCCGGCTGCCGCCGAAATCGCCCGGCAATTCTGCGAACGCATGATCGTCGGCGACATCGAAGCCTTAGATCTCGTGGCAACGTTCGGCGAGGACAAGTTCGATGTCGTGATGTTCGGCGACGTGCTGGAACACCTGATCGACCCGAAGACGGTCCTCATGAAAATGCGCGGCCTGCTCGCACCCGGCGGTCGCATCGTCGCCTCCGTTCCTAACGTGGCGCATGGCAGCGTGCGGCTGGCCCTCCTTCGCGGCGACTTTCACTACACCGAGCTCGGCCTGCTAGACCGTACTCACCTGCGCTTCTTCAATCGGGAGGGCGTCGCGGCACTGTTCGAGGAGGCCGGTTACGTCGTGCGTGACTGGCATCCCGTCGCTAACGATTTGTTCAGCACCGAACTCGAGTTGCGGGAAGAGGACTACCCTCCCTACTTGGTTGAGTCGATCCGCAGCGACCCGGACGCTGCGACATACCAGTTCGTCGTGTCCGCCACGCCTGCGACGCCGCTCTCCAACGGCAATTTGCTGGCGTCGTCCGACAGCGCGTTCAGCCATAGTGACGTCGTGAAGGACCTGTGGAAGATCGACGACAACCTTCGGGAAGCGCGCGCCGGGCTCGCCGAAAAGGAAGCGCAGATCATCCGGGTTGAGGCTGCCGCCGAAAGCGCGCGTAGACGGGCGGCACGTTCGGAACGGGAGCGGGCGGCCGCGGAGAGAGAATTAGCCGGCGCGATCGGCATCATCCAGGCGATGCAAAACTCTATCGGCTGGCGCCTGCTGAACAAGCTCCGCCCCGTCGCCCGGAAGCTCGCTCCGAGGGATAGTCTGCGATTTCGGATCGCCCGCCGCGGCGCCCGTACGGCGTTCAGTATCGGTACTCTGCGGCCGCTTCGCCGAGCGATCCGACGGGGCGCGGCGTCCGCCCCCCTATCACGTCTTGGCGCCACTGAATCGCTGCCGGCACCCGTCGTGAGCCGTCTGCGGGTGGGCTGTTACGGCGAACATACGTGGAGTGTTGGCGGTGGCGCCGTCCACACAATCCAACTGCTCCAGCCGCTCACCAGGTACTTCGACGTCGATCTTCTTCTACCACCGGGCTCTCCTTTGCGAGATGCCGCCTGGTACAAGGAGAGCATGCTCATCGATCTGGCAGGGATCAATGTTCGCCACTACGCCGAAGGCGCGGAAAACGAGTACGACGTCTGGCTTTCCGTCTGGAACGAACGTATCTGGCCGGCCGCGACACGCAAGCGGTTCAACATGGTGTTCTTCCCCTTTGTTTCGCTGGACGGGGCGGGCGTAACGCATATCACCAATAGCAAATACAGTGCCGGGCATCTCAAACAGCGGTACGGCGCGGAAGATGTCTACGTGATTCCGCCCTGCGTAGACGCCAACGAATTCGCGACGGGGCCGAAGGAGCCAATCATCCTTCATGTCAGCCGCTTCGCCCTACCCTCTGCCTACGCAGACAAAGCGCACGTCATGATGATCCAGGCCTTCAAGCAGCTGTGCGAACGTGGACTGAGCGGCTGGAAGTTAATACTGGCCGGCGCAACGGTTGACGAGGGCGAATCGGTCTATGCTGCCCACCTGGCGAAGCACGCGCACGGTTACCCCGTGGAGTTTGCGCTCAACCTGCCCGCAGACGAGTTGCGGCGCCTGTTCGCCCGCGCCTCCGTGTACTGGCACGCCACGGGATTCTCCGTGAATGAACCGGCCGCACAAGAGCACTTCGGCATCACAATTGTAGAGGGCATGGCCTCTGGGGCCGTTCCCATCGCCTACAATTCGGGCGGCCCACGCGAGATCATCACCAGCGGCGAGAACGGCTACCTTTTCGATACTCTCGAGCAATTAGTGGAAGATACGTGGGAGGTGGCCACCAAGCCAGCCATCTGGAAGAAGGTTTCGAAGGCGGCGCGCCAGCGCGCCGGTTATTTCTCCCCGCAGCTCGTCGAGAAGCTCATGCTTTCGGCTGTCTGCAAGACGGAGAAAGTATCCATAATCATGGGGACACACAACAACCTGCCGGTGCTGAAGCGATGCCTGGAGTCGGTCTTCCGCCACACTCCCCCGGGCTTCGAACTCATCGTCGTGGATAACAACAGCAGCGACGGCTCCGGGGTCTACCTCGCCTCGCTCGACTACCCAGGCCTGCAGGTGCTACGCAACCGCAATAACCCGAGCTACCCGGTCTTCAACAACCAGGGCCTGGAGCTGGCCACCCGCCCTTACATCCTCTACATGAACGACGACATGGAGGCTTTCCCCGGCTGGCTGGAACCCCTGATCGATGTGCTGGATGCGAACCCGCGCGTCGGCGGCGCCGGCTCGCGCCTGCTGTATCCGGACGGCAGGGTGCAGCATGATGGGAAGATGTTCTCCAAAGCAGACCTCACCCCCTATCACATAAACATGGGCGGCCGCCCTGTCCGCGATGAGCCGCCAATTGAGGTGGACACGCTCACTGCCGCCTGCCTCCTGGTTCGGCGAGAGCTCGCGGGTTTCTCGACTGACTACAAGCGTGGCTACTACGAGGACACAGACCTCTGCCTGCGCATCAAGGAGAGGGGTTACGCGCTGGTCCTGCACCGCGGCAGCGTGCTCATTCACTATCACGGCCAAACCATGGGACGTGACCAGGCGGCGACTGAAAGGGCTCAGGAACGGAATCGGGAAGTGTTCCTGCGGCGCTGGGGTGCGAAGATACCGGGCATGGTGTACTTGGCGGATGAGCGGGAGATGGCAGGGACGGAGTTGCGCTGCCGGCCGCTGCTTGGAGCTGATGACCTCATGCAGGACTGGCCTGTAACGCGGAGACTGCTTCGCTAACGGGGGACGCTTCCCGCTATAAGTCAACACTGAAAGAGCGCCTCACTCCAGCAAACAAGGCTCAGAACGCCCTTGTTCAATGGCGGGCCAATCTGGCGCCGCTGTTCCTCGGCCCATGGTTGAAGCGTGCCGCACCCTCCGCTTTCTTCCTCTTCACGGCGGCCGTTCAGACGTGGCCCCTCGTCCTCCACACTAACAACCGCACGGTTGGGATCCGCCCCGATTCCTACCAGGTGCTATGGAATCTCTGGCACACGAAGGATGCGCTCGTCCACCTGTCGAACCCATTCCATTCGAGCCTGATCTTCTACCCAGAGGGCTCAAACCTTTACCTGCACACACTTACGTTCCTGGATGGAGTCATAGCTACCCCTCTCCAGATGGCCGGCGCCGGACCGATACTTTGCTGGAACATTCTGGTGCTGGCTTCACTAATGCTTTCCGGGCTGGGCGCCTATGCAGTCGCTCACCGCATAACCGGAAACCGGTGGGCCGCTCTGATATCCGGGTACATATTCGCCTTCTCTCCCTTTGTGATGATCCACACGCAGGGCCATCTCAACATATCGCAGACCTGGCCGATTCCCTTGTTTGTCCTGTGCCTGCTTAGAGTTAAAGACGGCGGACGGCTGTGCGATGCCGTGCTCCTGGGGTCCTGTTGGGCTCTGCTTACCTACAACTGGCTCGAATTTGCCGTCGATCCTGCCCTGCTCGTCGCCTGTTTCTGTATCTATGAGGCGCTTGTCTCCCTGTCCCGGAGCGAAAGAACTCATCTGTTTCGGCTGACGAAAGGCCTTGGTCTCGCGACCGCGACGTGGCTGTTGCTATCGGCGCCGGTTCTTATTCCTACGTTAGTAGCGGCTCTCTCCGGTGATTACCCGAGCAACGCGGACATGAGCCACCCAGCCGAGTACTACTCCGCGGATCTGCTCGGATTCGTGACGCCTAGCCCACTGTGGGGGCCCGGCCAGTACCCGAGGCCCGATGTGGTGGGAACATTTCCAACCCCTATCGGTAGCGCGGAAGGCACCGTTTTCCTTGGTATCGCTCCGCTTCTCCTCGCCGGGCTTGGCATCTTTCTACTCCGCCGGTCTTCTCAGCGCCGCGCCGTCTGGCTCTGGGCGGCGGTCTTCGCCTTCTTCACCGTCTTATCGCTGGGACCGTTCCTGTATGTCGGCGGTAACAAGGAGTTTCACATTCCCGGCTTAACCCTCTCAATGTCGCTCCCCTTCCGAATCATGGATAACCTCCCATTGTTCGGACTGCGAAGGGTTCCGGCGCGGATGATCCTGTTTGCCATACTCGGTCTCAGCATGCTTGCCGGTATGGGCGCAGCCGAGCTGATGCGGCGCGCCGGAAGGCCGGCCCTTCAACGACTGCTCGGTGCCGGCCTTCTCACCCTCGTCGCGGTAGAGTTCTGGAACCCGCCGATTGCCCTCAGCGAGATCAGCAGCCCAGCCGTCTACCAGCAAATCGCGCAGGATAACGGGGACTTTTCGGTGCTC
>VBJS01000200.1 GCA_005880055.1 Chloroflexota bacterium
CAAGTGCGGAACCTATCTGCCATGGCTTGAACTCGCCGAGTCAAGAACAGCTGAAAGCTAGTGGCGAACAGCTCCTACGACTACATCATCGTCGGTTCCGGCATTGCCGGGCTCTACGCTGCACTTCTCGCTCGCGAGCACGGCTCCGTGCTCGTCCTGACGAAAGGCAGCATCGACGACTGCAATACCCGCTGGGCGCAGGGTGGCATCGCGGCGCCGATCGGGCCCGAAGATTCGCCGGAGAAACACCTGCGCGATACCATCGCCGCCGGCGCTGGCCTGGTCGACGAAGATGCGGCGCAAGTCCTCGTCTCCGAGGCCGCCGACCGCATCCGAGACCTGGTGCGCCTCGGCGTCCCGTTCGATACGTCCGAGGGCGAGATTGCGCTCGCCCGCGAGGGTGCGCACTCGCTCCCGCGGGTACTCCACGCCGGCGGCGACTCGACCGGCGCGCACATCGAGCTGACCCTTTCCTCGCTGGCCCGCCAGGAAGGCATTACCGTCCTCGAATACACGAGCGTTACGGAACTCGTGACAACGGCCGCAGGGGCGAGGCGTGCCTCGCCCCTACGCAGCGCCAATGGGGTCCGCGCGCTTAACACACAGACGGGCAAAACGGCCGAGTACCGCTGCCGGCATCTAATCTTGGCGACCGGCGGCGCAGGCCAGATGTACGCCGTCTCCACCAACCCCGCCGTCGCGACCGGCGATGGCATCGCCCTCGCCTACCGGGCGGGCGCTGAAATCATGGATATGGAGTTCGTGCAGTTCCATCCGACGGCGCTGCGCCTGCCCGGCGTCCAGCCGTACCTCATCAGCGAGGCCGTCCGCGGCGAAGGTGGGATCCTCTACGACACCACGGGTGTCCGCTTCATGCCGGACTACGACCCCCGTGCGGAGCTCGCCCCCCGCGACATCGTCGCCCGCGCCATCCGCGAGCAAATGGAGGCCACCGGCTCGGACCATGTCCTCCTCGACGTCACACAGCTGGCCCCGGCGCGCGTCGCCGCCCGCTTCCCCCAGATCTACCGCTTCTGCCTCGACCACGGTATTGACATAACGCGCGCGCCGATCCCCGTCTCCCCGGCGGCCCACTACACCATGGGCGGCATCCGCACCAACACCTGGGGCGAGACCACAATCCCCGGCCTCTACGCCTGCGGAGAGTGCGCCTGCACCGGCGTGCACGGCGCCAACCGCCTCGCCTCGAACTCGCTCCTCGAGACGGTCGTCTTTGCCAAGCGCGTCGTCGAGCGCTCAATTTCGGCGCCTGGGCGCGTGGCCGAACGAACGGCCGGCGCCATCGATCTCACGCCTGCCCGACCTGCGGAAGTTGCACCGCTTAGCCGGGAGGCGTTGCAGTCGCTTATGTGGTCGAACGCCGGCATCGTCCGTGATCGCGACGCCCTCGGTCGCGCCGGCGCCGTTCTCGCGGCCTGGGATGCCTCCCTTACGCCCGTCGGCGACCGTCCCTCGCAAGAGCTGGCGGACCTCCTCACCTGCTCCCGCCTCGTCGCAGAGGCCGCGCTGATCCGGGAAGAGTCACGCGGCGCCCACTATCGAACGGACTTCCCGGAGCCGCGCGAGGAGTGGCGCCGCAATATTGTGTTCCGCTCTAATAACACCTAGCACCTGGCACCTCACACCTGTGAATTTGTTGACCCTGTTGAAAAGCCCCTTGACGGCCTGCTGCCTCCGGCGCAACAATGCCCTCAGCTTCCCGACGGGTCGCAGCGACTCAGGGGAAAGGGACTCGGCCAGAGAGCGGATGGGCGACCAGACGTCCGGCTTGAGACCTAGACTCCCGAAGAAGTGCGACCCAATAACCGGGAAGCTATTGCTTTTATTCGCTCCTTCGTGTTTGACAGGCCATCGCGCGCGCCGCGATGATTCGAGCGGCTATGCATAACTCGGAAGTGCCGGTCCTCAAGACATCTCGCCTGTCGAAGCGATTCGGTAAGAGGTTGGCGCTCGCCGAGGTGGACCTGGAAATACGGCCGGGCCGGGTTTACGGGTTCCTTGGTCCCAACGGCGCCGGAAAGACAACCGCCATCTCGCTGATCCTCGGCCTGCTCTCTCCGACCGGCGGGCACGTCGAGCTCTTTGGTCTCGACACGCGCAACCACCTCTCCGAATGTCTCCGCCGTACGGGCGCTGTACTCGAAGGCGTATCCTTCTATCCACACCTTTCCGGTCGCGACAACCTCCGCGTCTGCGCGGCCATATCAGGTGGCGGTTGCGAGTCCAGGATCGGTGAGGTCCTGGAACTCGTTGGGTTAACCGCGCGGGCGAGAGACAAGGAGCGAGGATACTCGCTGGGGATGCGGCAACGGCTGGCTGTGGCCGCTGCCCTGTTGCACGACCCGGAGCTGCTGGTGCTGGATGAGCCGACGAACGGCCTGGATCCAGCGGGGATGCGCGACTTCCGCGAGCTGGTCCGCCGCCTGGCCGGCGCTGGAAAGACGGTCTTTATTTCGAGCCACCTCCTGAATGAGGTCGAGCAGATGTGTGACGACGTCGGGATCATTAAGGAAGGCCATGTCATCGCGGAGGGGCCGGTGGCCGAGATGGTGCACCAGGCCGACGTCATGGAGATGACGGTGACCAACGCGGATGCCGCCCTCGAGGTCCTCTCGCAAATCGATTGGGTCGGCCTCGTCACCCGCGACGGCAGTGACAGGCTGAGCGTGGAAGCGCCACGTGCCCGCGCGGCCGAATTGAGCCGCGCGCTGGCGGAGAACCAGGTATACCTGTCTGAGTTGCGGCCGCGTGAGACGACTTTGGAGGACTTCTTCCTGGAGGTGACCTCTCCCGAGGACAAGAGATGAACCTGACGATTAACGCGGAGATGCTGAAGGTAGGCAAGCGCTGGATGCCCTACATCTTGTTTGTGCTGCTTGTCGCCGGTGTCGCAGTTGTTGTTTGGCTTTTCGGCTATGTCGCATACAAGGAGGACCAAAACTTCCAGGAAGGGCAGAAGGCGCTGAGGACATTCGCTTACCCCTGGACGATCACCGCTCTCCTGGACAACGGGCAGTTCTGGGGCACGATCATCTTCGTCGCGATTTTCACGTCCTCGACAATGGCGACAGAGTATAGCTGGGGAACAGTACGGCAAGCGATTGTCCGCGGCCAAAGCCGGGCCGCCTACCTCGCCACGAAGCTTCTTGGCACCACTATTATTTGCGCGGCCGCTCTCCTGGGCGCTCTTGGCGTCGGGCTGCTCTTCTCGGCATGGGCGAGCGCCGCCGCCGGCCAGCCGATAACGCTCGACGTCGCGGATGGTCCCTCGGTCCCGGAGTTGGGGCTATCTGCCTGGCCGTCGTTGGGCGATCAACCGCGCTAGGGGTCGGCGGCACCTTCGTCTACATGCTGGGTGAGGGCATCGTTGTCGCGATACTGAAGGGGCTGGGTGGCACTTGGTCAGACCTGCGCGACCTCATGATCGGCCATAACGCTGCTTCGCTGCTGGCAGTGAACCGCATCGGTAATCTGGAGTACAACACGCTGGCGGCGCGCGAGCTGCCGCGAGCGGACGAATTGCCGGACGTCTGGATCGCGACACTGGTGCTGCTTCTATACTGCGCGCTGTTCATCGCAATCAGTTTCGCCGTCTTCCAGCGCCGCGACATCCGCGGTTAGTTGGCCGCAGGCTTCCACGCACCTGCACCGCGTCTTGACGCCTCTCTCGGGGAAATCGACAATCGGGGCGATAGCGGTGTGTTGTCATCCTGAGAAACGAAGGATCTGGCGGGGTGGCGCCGTCGGCCCACAGGCGATAGCCGGGGCCCCTGCCTGATGGTCGTGCTTCACCGCGACCTCGTCCGGCACATCGTCGAAGCCGCGCTCCTCGAAGACCGCGCGACGGATGACCTGACGACAGCCGCCCTTGTGCCGCCGCACCAGCGGGGGCGCGCGGAGTTTATCGCCGAAGCGAAGGGAATCCTTGCCGGCATCGACGTAGCGCGCGAAGCCTTCGCCGTTATCGATCCGTCGCTGCGCTGGCAGTCGGAAATCTCGGATGGGGGGCGAATCTCACCGGGCGACCGCATTGCGACGGTGGAAGGCTCGCTCGCCTCGATCCTGCGCGGCGAGCGTGTCGCGCTGAACTTCCTATCGCACCTCAGCGGAATCGCGACCGCCACGGACACCGTCGTGCGCTCCCTTGAAGGCACGGGCTGCCGGCTCCGCGACACGCGCAAGACGACGCCGGGACTGCGAGTCCTCGAGAAGTACGCTGTACGCTGCGGCGGCGGCGTCAACCACCGCTTGGACCTCGCCGACGGGGTGCTCATCAAGGACAACCACCTCGCCGCTCTGCGGATGCGCGGGCTGGGCATTTCGGACGCGATACGCCTGGCCCGCGGGGGCGCGCCGGGCATGCGCATCGAGATCGAGGTGACTACTCTCGACGAGGCCGGGGAGGCGCTCGATGCCGGCGCCGACGAGCTTCTGCTCGACAACATGACGCCGGACGCGATGCGTCAGGTCGTCGCACTGGCGGGCGAGCGCGACCCGCGCCCCGTCCTGGAGGCCTCCGGCGGCATCACGCTCGCTAACGCGCGCGAGGTGGCCGAGACGGGCGTGGACTACATCTCGATGGGCGCGATCACGCACTCCGCGGCGGCGCTGGACATGAGCTTGGAGGTGGAGGCGGGTTGATCAAGGAGTTTTCGTTTCGGATGGTTCACTGGCGTTTGTTTGTGATGGTGGCTTGGGCGCCGCTTGCTTTCGGGATCTTTCTTCACGTCGGTGGTATACGGGACCTTTCCCTAACGGGACTCGTGATCATCGCTGCAAGTTGCCTTCCACTAATGTGGTTGGCCTGCAAGTCATATGATCTCTACCTCGATGATCGAGATCTCACTGTGCAGGGCGGACGTCTCTCCCGATCGGTTCGATTCCAAGACATCGGGGAGGTAGAGTTTCACGGAAATGATGTGCGCATCCGGACCCGCGAGGGTACAGGTTGGTGGAGAAGGTTGAGGTTTGGCTTGGGGAACGGTCGTTTCTTGCTGGAGGGAGATGTACATGCGTTCGCCGCTGAAATAGGACACCGACTGGGCAGAACCGAGCGGATACCTCTTCCGGACGGCGGCTTCGTCCTACGGAGACGGAATGAGATGGAGTCATCGATCTGAAGCTCCAA
>VBJS01000201.1 GCA_005880055.1 Chloroflexota bacterium
GGATGCTGTGGCGCGAAGCGACCTCCCCGCCGATGCGCCGATCGAGGAGAAGGTCCGGCTCGCCCTCGCCCACTTCGCGCGTACACGCGCCGACTGAGCGTAGACGGCAGTCTCCCTGCTACGATAGCCGGTCATGGAACCCCTCAGGCCTGAGGAGATCGCTACTCTCCGCACAATCAGCACGCCGACCGTCTGTAACGCCATCGAGACGTTCAATGTCCGCCCCCGCAATGAAGGCTTCATGGACTCCACGATCACCTGCCGTTTCCCCGAGCTGGGCCCTGTTGTCGGTTACGCGGTCACGGCGAAGATCAGGGCGGCTGAACCGCCCTGCATTGAACTCTCCCATTCGAAAGTGTGGGCGGAATTCGAACGTGTCCCGAAACCCTGGCTAGTAGTCATCGAGGACTTCGATTACCCCAATCCCGTCGGCTCCTTCTGGGGCGAGGTGAATGCCAGCATGTACAAGGCACTGGGTGCGGTCGGCACGATTACGAACGGTTCCGGTTCTTTTCTTCCAGCGTGCTCGTTTCCCATGCCTACGTTCACATCGTCGAGTATGGCGGGCCCGTTATCGTCGGCGGGTTAACCGTCCGGCCCGGCGATCTCCTGCACGGCGACGAACATGGCGTCACGAGCATTCCACTCGAAATCGCCGGCAACATATCGCAAGCCGCGCAGGTTATCGAAGCGGCGGAGCGTCGGCTGATCGACTACGCTCGCTCGCCTGCGCGCCCGCCGGAAGGCCTTGCGGAGATGTACGGCAAGGTGGATTAACGCAGACGGGCGCCGGCTCGGCAACCTCGACAGCCGAATGCGACGGAATCGATATTGCGCTGCCTCACAACGTCGCGTGCGTGAAACCCTGCGCCCGCTAGCTTAAACAGGAGCAATCCAGCGACTCCGGGTCGGGGTCTGTTGAGGGAAGGAGACTCAGTGAACAAGCAGGCCGAAGAACTACTGTATCAAGCCCTCGAGACCGAATTGGGCGGCGAGCAGGTCTACGAGACAGCCATCGAGTGCGCCCAGACAGACGAGCTACGCGAGGAATGGCAGAAGTACCGCGAGGAGACCCAGAACCATCAGCGGATCGTCCTAGAGATCTTCGACCAGCTCGGGCTCGACGCCAACCGCGAGACGCCGGGGCGCCAGATTGTTCGCCACCTTGGTGAGTCTTTCATCAAGGCAATGACGATGGCGCAGCAGGCCGCGCCGGGAGAGCCGGCTGAGTTGGTCGCTGCCGAATGCGTCGTCCTCGCCGAGACGAAGGACCATCAGAACTGGGAGCTCATCGGCGAGCTTGCCAGGGAGCTTTCGGGCCAGGAAGCGAAGGCCCTTAAGGAGGCACACTCGCAAGTCGAAGACCAGGAGGATGAGCACCTGTACCACACAATGGGCTGGGCGCGCGAGCTGTGGATCAAGTCCCTCGGGATGAAGGCTGTCCTGCCGCCCCCGGAAGAGGAGAAGGAAGTCAAGACGGCTATCGGCGCTGCCCGGGCGCGCCAGTCACGCGAAAAGATGATCTAGCAGGGGAGAAGCCTCGCAGCGAGTCAAGAGGAAAGGAGGAAAGCGTCATGGCAGACACGAAGGTGAAAGGTACGATCGACCGGGCCAAGGGTAAGACCCGCGAGACCGCCGGCAAGGTAACCGGCAAGCGCTCGACGCAGGCCAAGGGCAAGGCCGAACAGCTGAAGGGCCGAGCCAAAGAGAAGTTCGGCTAGCCGAACTCGTCATAACAGAATAGGCATACGGCCGGGTGGTTAAGCCGCTCGGCCGTTGCTTGCGGCGGCAGACTCCCGCGCCCGCCAGTAGCTTTTCGGCTTATCTAGGGCGCTACATTGGGGCATAAGCAGTCGTTTAAAGTGCCCGTTCTGGGATCAACCGCTTAGGAACCCATTGACTTCTTATACAGCTGCGCGTAGACTCCCAGTCGTCTTAGGGAGGTCGTTCGAATGCGTGCCTTATCTGTCTTGGTCGCGCTAGTCGCCTGCTTCCTTTGCCTGCAGCCAAGGCTGGCTGATACAGCAGCCGCCGATGCACCAACCATTGACATAAGCGGCAGGAACTTTTATGCGTCAGCCGTATATCAACCTACGTATTCAACCCAAGTACGCGTGCTTGCGGGAGAAGTAGTCTCCCGGTCACCATTGGAAGTGAAACGATATTTCGTTGGGGTCATGATGGACGAGACTCTTGGCGGCGGGTTCGATGTTTCGCTACCCCTTCTTGGAGCATCAGCCGACTTTGATAGTCCTCAGCTTCGAGGCGGCCTAAATGGCGCCACGGTTGATGTCACACTGCCTGTCGACTGCTGTATACTCCCATCTTGTCCAACGACCATACAGGTCAGCCTCGCGTGGGAGCCGGAGGCCTCACCCATTCACGATCTCCTGACCATCAACAGGCATACCGAAAGTTGCCACCTGGACGGCGTAAGCCAGTATTCGTACGCCCCTGCAACGGCCACCGGATCATTGGCGATGGAACGACGAATCTAGCATCCGGCGAGGCGGAGGGCAGGCTCTCGATAGGCCACGCCCGCTTAGTCGGTTCCGGCGATCCCGCCAGCTGTGATATAGCGCCAGTCGGGTAGTTCCTCGCCCTAGATATCGCGGCTGGTGGCGGATTGATGGCCTCTGGGCCGACCAGCGGGCAAAACCCGCGGCGACAGTTCGCGCCGAGTACCGCCTTCAAGTCTACCGTTCGCCACGAGTACCGCTCTCAAGCGTGTCTCGAGCTGCCACCCATCTTCCATCCTTCATCTTCCGCCACTCTCACGGCTGCCAACTGATCTCGTAGAGCCGGACGGCGTCCTCGAAGCCGCGCAGCACATTCTCGCCGCGGTCGGCGAAGAGGAAGCCCTTACCAGAGCAGAGTCCGCGCACGACATCGGAGGCCAGGATCTCGCCGCTCTTGGCGTGAGCGGCGATCCGCGAGGCCATGATCACGGTTGCGCCGAAGAGGTCGCCTCCTTCTTCGATCGGCTCGCCGGCGTTCAGGCCGATGCGAACATGTATCGGTTCCTTATCGGGGTCCGCGCCCGGCCCGTGGTGCAGTTCCTCCAACGCCCGTTGCAGCGTGATCGCGCACTCTACGGCGCCGGCCGGCGATGCGAAGGAAGCCATGAACCCATCTCCCATCGACTTCACTTCCGATCCGCCGTGCTCGCGCAGGATCGCACGCGTCAGATTCTCGTGCTCGCGCAGCACGTCGCGGCCCGCCTTGTCCCCAAGGCGACGCATCATCGGCGTGTGCTCTACCATGTCAGTGAACAGAATCGTCCGCACGCCCGACTCCTCGCGGCGCGCTTCGCTCCGGGCCCGCTCCGCGGCTCTAGTTTCCGTCCCCACCAGCTCCCCGATCGCGCGGATTACCCTCTGGAGGTCCGCCGTCGGCAACCCATCCAGCATTACCAGCCGGGCGTCGGGGATTCTTGCGGCCATGTCCCGGGCCGCCTCCAAGTACTG
>VBJS01000204.1 GCA_005880055.1 Chloroflexota bacterium
TCATGCCCTGGTTGATGTAGAGGGTGTTCGCGCGAAGCGCGCCCGGCTTCAGCCCTGCGTGACAGACGTAGATGTCGAGCCTGCCGTCGCCGTTCACGTCGGCGAGCGTGACGCCCGTCGTCCAGCGGCCCTGCTCCTCGATGCCGGCTTCTTTCGTGATGTCACGAAAGCGAAAGTGCCCGAGGTTCAGATAGAGTCGGGGGCCGCCTTCGTTGGAGGTGAGCACGATCTCGGGCAGGCTATCCCCGCTCAAGTCGCCGATCGCGACGCCACCGCCGTTATAGAAATTGCGATAGGTGAAGACGTTGAAGTCGCGCGAGTCGGTCAGGCGATTGGCGAAGTCGATGCCCGTGTAGCTCGACGGCAGGCGCGTGAACAACTGGCCGGGCTGCGCCGGGGGCGGAGCCTCTTGCGCTCGCTTCGCTTCGGAGCACGCCACCATCACGACGAAAAAAAGCAGGGGCGCAGCGCGCTGCGCCCCTACCATATCACCCACAACGTTGCTCCTCGGCCTAGTAACCCGGGTTCTGCGTCAGCAGAGGATTGGCGTTCACCTGCACCTGCGGGATCGGCATCAGCACGTAGTAAGCCGCTCTGGCCGTTTTCCCGCCGGCCAGCCCAGACGCGGCGTCCGTCCGGGCGGTGTATTGGCCGAACCGGACGAGGTCCTGCCGCCGCTTGCTTTCACCGAACAGCTCGAATAGCCGCTCGTTGAGGATCATGGCGTGCGTGATGGCCCCGGCGAGCACCGGGGCTACGGGGTGCCCGTTGCGATTGCGGAGCGTATTCAACAGCGCGAGTGCCGCCGCGGTGCCGGGCGTCTGTTCGTTCAGGGCTTCGGCTTTGATCAGGTAGATCTCGCCGAGACGGAACCAAGCGAAGTCGTTGCCGCTGTTTTGCTGCACGTGAGCGGGGTCAGCCGGCCACTTGTAGATGCGGGGCCCTTCGGCTTCGCTCGCCGAGCGGATGTCGCGGATCGTGTCGGTGAAGACCAACGGAGTGCCACCGCTCGCTGGACACGCGCCGGACACCCGGACCGTCGCCGGCGCGCCGCTCAGCACGTCGACCTGGGGTCCGATCAGGATCGTGTTGCGCCGCTTGTCTGTCGGGTCGAAGGCGTTGTACGTCTGGGCCAGGGTCGCGAAGCCGTTCCAGGGTGTGAGCGGCGCATACTGGCAATAGTGCAGCGCCGCCATCGTGATCCCCATCCCCAGGCCGTCGGCCGCAATGAATTTGACGACGAAGATGTTCTCCGGCGACTTGTAGTTGTCGAACCGGAAGTTCTGGGGGAAGGAGTCGGCCAGCTGGTAGCCGGCATTCAGAACGCGATCCGCCGCGGCGATGGCGGCGGCGCACGCATCGCCCCCGGTCACCGTGACACCGAGGCACGTGTTGTAGGTGGTCGCGTTGATGGGGCTCGCGGCCGTCCCGTCCTTGGTGAACACGCCCGCGTTGATGTACATGTTGGCGAGGATGGCATCCGCGGCGCCCTTGGTGAGGCGCCCGTTGTCCGCTGCGCCCCACGTGGCCGGCAGCCCGGAATCGCGTGCCGCAATCAGCTCTTTCTCGATGAAGTCGAAGAGCTCGCGGCGCGTGCTGCGGGGGCGCAGCGCGACCTCGGTGGTCGTCACGATCGGCACGCCACCGAACATGTCCAGCAGGATGTAGTAGTAGAACGCCCGCAGCGCCCGGCCCTCCGCCACGACGGTCGCCTTATTCGGCACGTTCACATTTTCCAGCGCGGAGAGGAAAAGATTGGCGCGCGCAACGCCGGTATAGGCGCTGTTCCAGGCGCCGTTGAAGAACCCCGAGGCCGCGCTGCCCGGCGTCCAGGTCTGGTTGTGCAGATCGATCCATTGGCCGTTGTCGTACCAGTCACTGCCGCGGGTCGGCACCACGATCTCATCGGTGGTGACCTCGTTCACGTCGTAGATGCCGCCCTCCGGTGCCGTGCTCCGCAGCTGCGCGTAGACGCCCGCGAGACCGGCCAACACCTCCGCGTCGTTGCGGAAGAAGTTCCCCGGCGTGATCTGGCTGACCGGCGTTTCATCGAGGTTCGTGCACCCCTGCATGGGCACGATGAGCAGCCCAAGCAGCAGCACCCCCGCTCCGGTCGTGATCGTCACAAATGGTCTCTTCATTGCAAGCTCCCTAGAAGAGGAGACGGAGACCCCCCGTAATCGTCCGGGGGTGGGGATAGACGAGATAATCGACTCCGCGCACGGCCACGCCAGTTCCCGAATAGACCTCAGGGTCGAGTCCCGAGTAACCCGTCAGGAGAATCAGATTGTCCGCCGACAGGTAAAGCCGGGCGCTCCGCGCCGAGCGTGTCAGCCATGGCAAGTTCAGGTCATAGCCGACCGTGATGTTCTGCAGCCGCACGAACGACGCACTCTCGATCCAGCGAGACGAGTAGATCGCGGGCTCGTGAATCCCGGTCCCGTCGGTCAACGCGGGGCGCAGGAAGTTCTTGTCCTGGAGCGCGTTGCTCTTCGTCGAGTAGACGAGTGCGGTGTTGTTGAACACGTCCTGGCCGACCACGGCCCGGACCAGGAAACTGACGTCGAACCGGTTCCAGTTCATCTGGCTGTGGAAACCCACAGTAAAGGAGGGGTTGGCGTTGCCGATCACGCGGTAATCCGCGGCGGCTGGCCCGCCACCCGTCGTTGTCCGCCCATTGACGCACCCCACGGTGGCAGCGGTGCAGAAGAATTCCTGCTTTCCCGTCGCGCCGTTGCCGAGGTATATGGGGCCGTAGAACGTCCCCAGCGCATACCCCGGGCAAAAGCCTGGCCGGCTCGGGTCGCAGACCATGATGCGTTCGGCTAACACATTGCTCTGTCCCTGCCCGCTGACGTCTCCTGACTCGTAGAACGGGCATGACTTGACGCCGGTTGAATCGGTCGAGCAACCGAGGTCAGTGACCCTATTGCGGTCGGCCGCAAAGACGAGGCCGGCACGCCAGGTGAGCCCGGGGCGCGAGATCGGCAGAGCATCGAGGGAAAGCTCGATGCCGTGGCCGCTCAGCTTGCCCACGTTCCTGAGCTGAGTGTTCACCAGTGCCGGTTGCGGGACGCCGACGACGCTCAGCAGGTCCTTGGTGTTCTTGTGGTAGTACTCGACGGTGCCCGAGATCCGGTTGTTCCACAGGCCGAAGTCGATTGCTCCGTCGACTTGTGAGGTCTGCTCCCACTTGAGGGCGTCATTCCCATTACTCGTCGCGAGCACTCCGCCGTGCGGAGTGTCGCCCCACGGGTACGCGGCACCGCTGCCGCTCTCCAACGTGATCAGCGTGGTATACGGATCGATGGTGGGATTCCCCTGGATGCCCCAGCCGACACGCACGCGGAACTCTGAGAACGGTCCCCCCTGCATGAATCCTTCCTGCTTCAGATTCCACGAACCTGACAGCCCTGGGAACAGAGCCCAGTTGTGTCCCGCCGCGAACCGTGACGAGCCGTCGTAGCGCAGCACGCCGGTGACGAAGAAGCGATCGTGAAACCCAACGTTCGCTCGGCCGAAAAACGACGCGAGCTTGCTTCTCACCCCGCTGGAGGCGGACGTTTGGGTAACGGCGGCGGAGAGCGAGTGGTAACTGTACGCGTCGGTGAAGAAACCGATGCCTCTGCCCCTCACCCAGTCCGACCTGAACTTGCTGTACTCGTAGCCGCCCACGACGTTGAGGCTCGTGCCCTCGCCTGCCTGGCCGTCGTACGTGAGGAGTGTCTGGAACGTCTGCGTGGCGTTTTCCAGATCCTGGACCTGTGCGAACCCGTTCCCCAACGCTCGCCCGAGCGGGTTCGCAATCGGGTAATACTCCTGCCGTCCACCGCTCGAGTGGTCGAGCCCGACGTTGATCTTCGCCGTCAGACCATGGAGCAGGTCGTACTCAGCCTCGGCGTTGCCGAGGGTCCGCGTCGTCTGACCGATGTTCGTGATCTGATTCGCCAGCGCGACCGGATTGCGGATCGTGGTCCCACCGACCTCGTAGAAGTGCGTCCCGGTGGAGTCGGTCACGGTCACCGGCTGCGTCGGATTGAAGGTGGCGACGTTCTCGCACACGCCGCCCTCGAAGCCGCCCTGGTTTTCGTAGGTGAGGTACGTGTTGTTGACGCGCGAGCTCGTGACGTTGAGGCCGACCCGCAAGTGACCGTCGAGATCCGAGTGGTTGGCGGTCAGGCGTCCCTGAATCCGCTCCAGCCCGCTCGACAGCGTCACGCCCTGTTCCTTCGCGTAGTTCAGCGATGCGCGATAGCGGGTGTCTTCGCTGCCGCCGGCGAATGCGAGATTGTGATTATTGGTGACAGACGAGCGGGTGATCGCGTTTTCCCAATTGGTGTTGTAGACGATCCTGGCAGTATCACCAGGATTCGGTCCCGTCGACGTCAGGACGCCAATCTTCCCGAGACGGGCTGAATCGAGATTCCCCAACCCGACCTGCTGACGCACGAAGGCCGCGTACTCGGAGCCACTGAGTACGTCGAGGCGACGGGAGGGACTGGAGGTCGACACGTTCCCGTCGTACTCGAAGGTGGGTCCGCCGGCCGATTGCCCCCGCTTCGTCTCGACCAGGATCACGCCGTTCGACGCGCGGCTGCCGTAGATCGCTGTCGCCGATGCGTCCTTCAGCACCGTGATGGAAGCGATGTCGGCTGGGTTGATCAAGTTGAGCGGGTTGCGCGGGAGCGACGGATTGCCTGTCCAGCCATTGCCGTCCGGTTCGCTCGCGACGTTGTTGATTGGAACTCCGTCGATCACGTAGAGCGGATCGTTCTTTGCGTTGAAAGAGCTGCCGCCGCGAATGAGGATCTGCGCTCCCGCGCCGGGCTCGCCGTTGTTCTGAATGACCTCCACACCCGCCGCGCGTCCCTGGATCATCTGGGTCACATTGGTCTTGACGCCGACGTTCGCGGCGGAGGCATCGACGCTGGCCACTGAGCCGGTAATGGCTTCGCGTCGCTGCGTGCCATAACCTGTGACGACGATGGCCTCGAGCAACGACGCCTGTGGCGACATTTCGAACTGCACGTCGATCGTGCCGCCGGCGGTGACGGTCGCCACTTGCTGCCGCGGCGCAAACCCGATGCGTGTCGCCCGCACGACCACGCTGCCCGCCGGGACGTCGCCCAGCGCGTAGCTGCCATCCCGCCCGGTCGCAGTGCTACGGGGTGTGCCTTGGATTTGGACTGTGACGCCGGCGAGAGGCTGTCGTGTCACGCTGTCGATTACCTGACCTCTGACACTGCCGTTCTGCGCGGCCAGCGGAACGGCGACGAGGAACAGGAGACCGAGAATTGGAACTGCGTGTCGAACGAGGCGCATCGATGTTACCTCCGTGGCAAGTCAGCTGACCAACGGAATGACGGTTATTGCATCCGAATTGCCGCGCAGGCGAGCCCTTGTCAAGGGTGGGTCAAGTATCTACGGCCATGTTGCTGGCCATCCTGGTTGCGCTTCAAACTGCACCCGCGCGGGAAGCCCCGCCCGTGCTGCAGTTTCCCACCCCCGGCCTCGACGATCCCGCTGCCTACGAGGGCTACACGGCGCGGCTGTATCGCGACGCCCGCGGCAATTCAGTCGAGATCTACATCGAAGGGAAGACGGGCCGCGTTGTGCACGTGTGGGCGGACGCGTTGAATGAGAGCATCGGATTCACGGTACGCGATGCGGGCGGTCAAGAGGCAACGACGGCGGTCGCATTCGATTCAGGGGGAGCGACGGTCGGCGCGACGGGCGGTCGACGCTGGCTGCGATACCCGCTGACGGTGCAGGGCGGGCGGTCGATACGACTTGGACACTTCCTGCTTGGCTCGATGCGCATCGAGCGCGATTTCGGCTACGCCGGCCGCGTCCGCGACTCGATCGATGCGCCGACGTTCGTGGTGCCTGAGATGGCGCAGTTCGCGCGAGCGTTAGGCCCGCCGTACACCGAACGCGTCACGCCGAGTGTGCGACTGACGAGCACTCCCCGGGACTGGACGCTGCGAGTAGCGCAGCCCAGCCTCGACGGTAAGAACCATCTCTGGCTGACGCTGCACGGCGACGCGCGCACCACGCGTGCCCGGCTCGCCGGCGGTGTCCTGACGATTCGACCGCTCGGGACGCGACCCGTCACGTTCAGCGTCGAGATCGCGACCGATGGTGCCGCGCTGAATCCGCTCCGCCGCAATCAAATCTTCAGCACCGGGTTCCGCCGCTTCGCCGATTCCGCCAAGTCGCCGCGGCTGGAGCGCGAGATCTCGGGCTTCGAACTGCTCAGCTCGCGCCAGAAGCTGATGGCCGGCCTGCCGACGTACGCGACGTACTTCGGCCGCGACATGCTGATGACGGCATTGCTTATGGAGCCGGTGTGGGCGGACACGATGCCCGAGTTCGTGATGGGCGCCGCGCTCGCCAAGCTCGCGCCCGATGGCGAAGTGAGCCACGAAGAGGCGCTCGGTGGCCAGGCGATTCGCGAGAATGCAGCCGAGTTTTTGAAGACCGGAGACAGCACCTTGCTGCGCAACCTGCAGGCGACGCGCGAGAACTACTGGATGGTGGACGACGACTTCCAGCTGCCGGTGGTCGCGGGGCATTACTTCGCCAACAGCAACGTACCCAACGCGCGAAAGCGGGCATTCCTGCGGCGCTGGGGCGGCGCGCTGCGCAGGAATCTCGCGTACGTCGCGCAGCAGGCCGCTCCATACGCGCGGAATCCCTTCGCGACGAATCTCGTACGTTTCAAGCGCGACGCCGATGGCTGGTGCCATCCGGGGAGTTGGCGCGATAGCCGGGTCGGCTACGCGGGAGGTTGCTTCGCGTTCGACGTCAATGTGGTCTGGGTCCCCGCCGCGCTGCGCGCCATCGGTACGATCGACAGCGCACTATGCGCCATGGGCGAGCCTGGAGTCGAGGGCGCTGCCGACGTGCGGTCGCTGGCGGAGGTTTGGCGATATACGGGGCGCCATTTCATGGTCGCGCTCGCGCCTGGGGACGTCGAGACGCGCGTTCGCGCCAAGATTGCGTCGCTCCCGGAGCCGGAACGCGCCCACTGGGACTCCGTGCTGGCGCGCACCGGCTTTCCGGCCGACACGCTGCGCTTTCCGGCCCTGTCGCTCGACAGCGCGGGACAGCCGATCCCGGTCATGAGCACCGATCCGGGCATGTGGCTGCTCCTCCAGCCGCAACCGGTCGAGCGTGAGAAAGAGTTGCTGCGTCCATTCCTGCTGCCCTACCCGGTTGGCTTATTTATCGACGGCGTCGGGCTCGCGGTCGCCAACGATGCGTACGCGTCGCCCGCCGTGTGGGACATGTTCGCACGCGACCTGTACCATTCACCGCGGGTGGTGTGGGGCCGCGAGGTGAACATATTGCTCGCCGCGCTCGCCACCCGAAACCGTCCGGGCGCAGTCGATTCGGTGCGCACCGCTGTTGCGCGCTCCGGTTTGCAGTACGCCGAGTTGTGGAGTTACACGTTTGAAGGAGGAGCCCCCCCCCTGCGCCCGGTGCGCTACGGCTCGAGCTCAGACGTGCAGCTGTGGACGCTCACTGACCTCGCAGTTCAATATCTCCTCAACTCTCCAAGGCCGACCCAATGAGCAATCTCCACGCGCCCGACCTGCTGTTCATCGCGGTCTACTTCATCATTCTGTTCGGCATCGCGTGGTGGGCGGCGCTGCGCGAGAAGAACGTGAGCTCCGACTACTTCCTGGCGAGCCGGGACGTCGCGTGGTTCGCGGTCGGCGCGAGCCTGTTCGCCTCGAACATCGGCAGCGAACACCTGGTCGGGTTGGCGGGCACAGGTGCGGGGAGCGGGCTCGCGGTCGGCCACTTCGAGTGGCTTGCCTGCCTCATTCTCATGCTGCTCGGCTGGCTGTTCGTTCCCTACTACCTCAAGAGCGGCGTCTACACGATGCCGGAGTTTTTGGAGAAGCGGTACAACTCGGCAGCGCGGACGTATTTCACCTGGGTGTCGGTCATCGGCTACGTCCTGACGAAGATCAGCGTGACGTTGTATGCGGGCGGCGTCGTGATTCGCGCCGTCACAGGGTGGAATTTCTACACCGCGGCCATCGTCCTCATCGTCGTCACCGGGCTGTATACGATCTTCGGCGGGCTGCGCGCCGTGGTCTACACCGAGGTGCTGCAGGCGATCGTCCTGATCCTCGGCTCCATCACGCTCATGGCGATCGGGCTCTCCCGCGTCGGCGGGTTCGCGGGCCTCGAAGCGAAAGTTCCGGCGGGATTCTTCTCGATGTGGAAGCCGTCCAGTCACCCTGACTTCCCCTGGACGGGG
>VBJS01000210.1 GCA_005880055.1 Chloroflexota bacterium
GGCATTCTGGACCAGGTTCCCCAACGCCTGCCGCATCAGCACTTCATCGATGCGGATCTGGGGCACGTCCGGGAAGCAGGTCACTTCGACATGGGGATGCGGGGGCGGCACCTGTTCCAGCACCTGCTCGACCACCCGTTTGAGCCACGGTCCCATGTCGACTTGCCTGAGGTCAAGGTCGGTCTTTCGCGCAAAATTGAGGAACTGCGTGATTATATGGTCCATGTCCGAGATTACGTGGGTGACGGTCTGGACGCTCTCGTGGACTGGACTGTCGGGCGGGGTTTGGCGGGCGATCAGCTTGGCCGCGCCCAGGATAGTCCCCATCAGGTTGCGGAACTCGTGGGCGATCCCGGCGGACATCTGCCCCAACACCGTCATGCGCTCGCGCATCGCCACCTGCTCCTGCAGCGCCTTGATCTCGGTGAGGTCGGTGCACACGAACGTGGTCCCGATCAGACTGCCCTCGCGATCCTTCAGCAGCGTGGTGCTCACGCCAATCCAGATCCGTTCCCCTTGTTGCAGGCGCAGCTCCAGCTCCTCCCGCGTGATGGTTTCCCCGGCGCTCAGGCACCGGTTCAGCAGCCCCGCGACCGTGCTGCCCGCGCCGAAGACCTCGGCGCACGTCTTGCCGATCACGTCTGCCCGGTTGAGCCGCATGATACGGCCGGCGGCGTCGTTGAACGTGGTGACGACGCTCTCCCGGTTGAAGGTGATGACGCCGCTCGAGACGCTGCGGAGGATATTCTCGTTGTAGCTCTCGATTTCCCGCGCCCGCTCCTCCGCCGCCGACCGCAGGCGTTCGAGCTCATGCTCCTTGTCCCGCAGTCGCGCCACGATGTCGAGGAAGACACTGTCCTGCACGAACCCGGTCGACGGTGAGGTTTCGCGCCGCGCGAACCGCGCGAGCGCGGCATACAGCAGGACCAGTAGAATGATGCCGCCCAGGACTTTCAGCAGCAGTTCGGTCGCCGCGTTCAGGCCGGCGGATCCAGAAGCACCGGGTACCCGCTGGGCCGTCAGCAGATGGAACGCGAGGGTCGTGAGAAACAACACCAACAGCAGGGCGGTGAGGATCGCAAACGGATTGCTTCGAGGACCCAACGCCACGGCTTACCGCCCTCCCGCCAAAAGCTCACCGTACCAGCCCAGGATCTCCGGGCCGAACAGCATCGCGACCACCGCCCCGAGAGAGAGAAACGGGCCGAACGGGATGTAATCCGAGCGGCTGATCACGCGGGCCGCGATCAACCCCACACCGAGGATGGAGCCCAGGAGTCCGCCCACGATCACCGTGAGCAGCACCTGCTGCCAGCCCAGGAACGCGCCGATCATGGCCAGTAGTTTGATGTCGCCGCCGCCCATGCCCTCCTTGCCGAACAGGTAGGGGCTGATCCAGGCCATGAGGTACAGCAGGCCGCCGCCCACCACAAAACCGCCGATGCTGTCCCACCAGCGCGGCAAGAGGAGCGTCCCGGCGACGAGCCCGAGCGCGATCCCGGGCACCGTGATCCGGTCAGGCACGATCATGTGATCCAGATCGATGAAGCTCACGACGATGAGAGCCGAGAAGAGCGCCCCGTACGCGAAGCCCATTGGGGTCACCCCGAAGCGCCAGGCGATGAAGCCATACCCGGCGGCGTTGAGAGCCTCCACGAAAGGGTACCGCCACCCGATGCGGGCCCGGCAGCTCGGGCACCGGCCGCGCAGCCTGAGGTAGCTGAGGATCGGAACGTTGTCGTACCAGGCGATAGCGGCCTTGCACTGCGGGCACCGGGACCCCGGCCGCACGATGGATTCTCGAAGGGGCAGGCGATGGATGCAGACATTCAAGAAGCTGCCGATGACGGCGCCGACGAGCACCGCGACCGTCACATGCCATTGGGGACTCATCCTGCCTCCGCCGCGATAGCCTCCGCGCCAGGCCGTCCGCGCGCCCATTGTACGTGAACTCCCTGAAGGGGACAAGGCCGCGGACCTGCCCTTGCTGCCTTTTCTTATTTACAGCATTTACTTGGTTATGTGATACTAATGGTCTTACTGGTAGGGCGGATGATTAGACATCTTTAGCATATAAGGAGTTATGCTCTCATGGAACGGAAGAAGAGAAACGGGGCCACGTCCCTGACGGACCGCGAGCAGGAAATCCTCCAGTTGATCTGGAACGGCCTCAAGAACCGGGAGATCGGGGCGCGCCTCAAGATCAGCGTAAAGACCGTCGAAGCGCACCGCGCCAATATGATGAAGAAGCTCCGGGTCTCGAACGCCGCCCAACTCCTCAAAGCCGCCATCGAGGAAGGATTCATCCGGGTGCGGCGGGGCTGACGGGAGCGGTGCGGGCTCGCTGCCGCAGCACCTCGTACAGCACGACCGCCGCCGCCACCGAGGCGTTGAGGCTTTGCACCTTGCCCTGGAGCGGGATGCGCACCAGCCCATCGCATTGACTGGCGACCAGCGGCCGGATCCCTCGACCTTCCCCTCCCACCACTAACGCCACCGGGCCGCGATAATCCACTTCCCAATAGCGTCGAGTCCCTTTCGCGTCGAGCCCATAGACCCAGAAGTTCGCCGCCTTGAGCCGTTCGATGGTCTGCGCGACATTGACGACGCGGGCGACGGGAAGATGCTCGATGGCGCCCGCCGAGGCGCGGGCCACGGTCGCGGTCAGGCCGACCGCCCGCCGGGTCGGCAGGAGCACGCCCTGCGCCCCGGCCGCCTCAGCCGTCCGCACGATCGCGCCGAGATTGTGGGGATCCTCGATGCCGTCAAGCACGAGCAGGAGAGGCGAGTCATGCCGGCGCGCCGTTTCGAGAAGCTCCTCCAG
>VBJS01000207.1 GCA_005880055.1 Chloroflexota bacterium
CTCGCACCGGATGGCCCGAACGTGAACCGGGCGCGCTGGTGGCTAGCGGCGGCTGCGAACCTGCTCTCCTCCAGCGAAAGGTAGGTTGGCTGCGCCAGTATCCGGCAATGTCGCCCGAACCTGCTCTCGTCGCTAGCCGCGTGGCGGCATGTCGGAGGCGGGCACAACCATGCTCACCTCGATGCCCGTGCACGACGGCAGGTTTTGCGCGTACCACGCGATCCACGCCGGAACCAAGGCAGTCGCTGTGTTACCCGGGGGCGTGACGCGGAGCTGCCGGTACGGCGGTGGGCATGCCGCCGACGTCAGGCCGTGGTCTCCCGCGGTGAACGCCGCTACGGCCGTCTGCCCGTGACGAAGCCGGACGACCGGCACGCCGCGCACGAACGGCCCCGTCCCGCCGACATACGGGCCGAACATCGTCGCATGAACGTGGACCGCCGTCTTGCTCGCGCCGGGCCGGAGCGCCGTCAGCGTCGGCCATCCGCTGAGATCGCACGCGGTCGGACCGCGGTTCGTGAATGCGAGATAGCCGCCGACAGTGCCCAGGCCGACACCCGTATGCGTCACCCAGACGTGCAACTGCGCGGTTCTGCACGTGCGAAGCGCGGGCTCTGTGCTCGCCGGCCCAGCAAGCGCAAGCGCGAGCACCATCGAGGCGGCAACAGCGTGTCCCTTCACATCGACTCCAACGTAGCGCAGGAGAAACCCGACGATCACAGGCCAGTGGCCTTGGCTGGGCGAGTGCTCGCGAATACACCCTGAGGCGTAAAGGCGTCGGTGCGAGGCGATGTGCGCGGATACGGTAGAAGTCGCGCGATGGTCGTGTTCGATGGGCGCCTGCACGTTCACTACGGGCAGGCATACGTCTTCAGCGGTAATGCCGAGAACACAGGAGACATGGATGCCTGTTTCCGCGGCCAGGTGAACGGGCTCGTGGGCGCAGCTCTACCCGGCGAGTTGTTTCTCATGACCGGACTACACACTGGCCACGTCCATTTCCGGGTGGAGGTTGTTGCCGCGGACCCGCCTGTGGATGAAACGTGGGAGGAGTGTGTCGAGGCGAGCTTCGAACCGGATGGCGAGGTGCGGCTCGTGGACTGGGACGGCAATCTCGTCTGCACGATCCCGCTAGACCGGCAAGCGTATCGCGGGCGCTATCACGGCCGAGGTATGGACGCGGGCCACGCGGCCGATACGATCTTGGAGAACGAGCGCCTGCTCGACGAGTACCTGTTGTCCTTTTGGCCGGCGCCGACTGCGCGTGACCGCATCATCAAGCAGACATCCGCGCAGGCCGATTACTGGCACCGGTGGGCCCAAGAGCTCTAGCCGCGCTGCCTGTGTCATCGGGTCAAGGGCGACAACCGTGACCTGGGCAACGGTTCAGGAATCGAATGTCGCCGGAGCCCCCTTGCGACCGAGTCTCAGCTCTGAAATGGATCCAAACGGGAGGCTAGCGCCGTCATGATCAGCCAGTCGAGCGCGCGCGTCCGGCCGCCACGGCGAGGGCGGTCTCATATTCGTGAGCGGTGATCCGAACGACGCCCGCTTGGAAGTCGGCCTTGGCGTTCTCTGCCGCGTCGATTTGCGACAGCACGGTATTCATCGGTACTGGCGGGTCCCATTTCTCGACCTGAGCCACCAACACTCCGCCAGGGGAATCGCCCGGGTACACCTGTGCCTCGGACGGCGTCCAATCATGGACCGCTGAGGCAAGCTCGGCGCGGCCGATGAACTCCCGCTCGGGTGCGCCCAGATAGATGAGGATGAGGTCACCGGGGCCAAGCGCGTTGCGGTGCGGCTCGTCTGCGTCGATGCCCCACATCAAGACCCGCAGGAACCCAGCGGCCTGTTCGCGCAGCGCTGGCCCCTTCGCCGCGTCCCGCTTCACCAAGTTGAAAAGGTAGTGCGCCACCTCCCGAAGCGTACCCCGGACCTTGCAGAATCTCGCCTGCGCACCCGAGGAAGGGCATCGCTGCGTGCGCGAGTGTGCGCGAATGCACTCCGAGCGGCTTCCGAGCCTAGACTCCTACGCGTGGGCGACCTGGATTCCGACTCGGTCGCATCGCGCGCTGAGTTCGCAGCCCTCGTCCGTGCGAATGACCCGACCGCGACGAACCCTGGCGCTATCTACTCGTCGGAGAGGCGTTTTTTTAGACGTCTGACCTCGGCAGTCAGTCGCGGCACGTCCTGTCGCGAAGCCGCGATGAAGTCAAGGTCGTTGGCGCGGCGCTCCTCGTTAGCGCGACGCTGCTTTTCAGGCCATTCGGCGTAGGAGATGTACAGATCGGGGCCACCCGTGAGGATGACTGAGTCGCCGCTGTCGTGGTCACGGCCTTCGACGGAGGATTCCCACGGGCCAGGAGTAGCCGCGTTAGCGCGGCGCTCGGCGGCGTCGAGTTCTTCGTCGGTCATCGCGTCCTCGGACACTCAGAGGATCATGACG
>VBJS01000208.1:0-484 GCA_005880055.1 Chloroflexota bacterium
CGCCATCGCGGCAGCCCTTGGTTTCGGTGCGCGTTTGCGTGACCTCCTTTCCCTTCACGCCGCCAACCACCGCCACCAGATCATACGTCTTGAGATCTCCGGACAGCTTGAACACCGCTCGGGCAATCATTGACGCGCTTGGCTGTTTGATCGACACGCTCTTTTGAGCGCTCCCGTTCATGGTCGCCACGGACGTACCCGGGTCTTCGGCAATGCCGCATTCACCCTTCCAGGTATTCTCAGTCCTGGATTCCGTCTCGACCGACAAGGTGAGCGGAGTCGCCAGCGCTTCGGGCGATCCCGTGCCATCGCTCGCCAAGAGCGACCACGTCGGTCCGGGTGCGCCCGGCCTTCCGATAGCCGGGGTACCGTAATTCAGCGGGATCGACGCGACGTACTTCGCCGAATAGGTAGAGCTCTGTCGCCGGGCGCCATTCTCGACGCTGCTGTTCGTCGACGCGGTCCCGGTGATTGTGAGCTTGAG
>VBJS01000208.1:504-3733 GCA_005880055.1 Chloroflexota bacterium
GCGCTCCTCCACGCATGGCTGCGGCCATCGCTGCCGCCACCTCTGGAGACAGATCGCCGAATCCCGCCACAGGATTCCCGCGTGCTCCCGCCCCCTCCCGCCCCCGTCCGGCGCTGGCTCTGCCCATTCCACCCATCGCGCTGACATCCATCTTCGTGTAGCCCGACGGAATCGTGAACAAACTCGCCGGCTGCGCGCCTTCGGCGACGTTGGTGAATTCGGTCTGGGAGTCGTTGTCGTCCGTCGTCTTGATCGGGAACCGGAGCTTCGTCGATACCCACGATCTGGTTCGCGTGCCGTCCCGGGTCGTGTAATCCCAGCGCACGGTCTCGTAGCCGTTGACCTTCTCGATCGGCCCCTTCACGCAGTCCGTGACGCCGGCGCTGCTGCACGGATTCGTCGGATCCGTCGGGCCGGCAACCGGTACGCTGATCGGCCCCTGGCCGATGGGCATTTGCATGTACACCCTGTCACTGGGCATCAGTACGACCTGCGATCCCGCCGCGGGGTCGGCCAGGATGACGATGGACTGTCCGTCCATCGTGACCTCTGTGCGGACTTTCCCGCCGCCGAAGTACATGACACCCGTCGCCGTAGTGCCGTCGGCGCCGTTGTGCAGCCGCACGTTCGCCTTGAATTGGACCGGCGGCTGGGCGAGAAGGATCTGGCCCGTCCCCACGAGCGTTCCAATGCAGAGAATCCCCTGGGCCAAACGGGCCATTCGGGTCATGTCGGTTACCTCGGCTGATAACGAAGCGATCTAATTCCAGGGCGGTGCGACTTTAGGAAGCAGCGCCAGATAGGATCCATACTCGTACAACGCGTTCTGCAAATCCTGAAGCGTGTTGGGCATGAATGACCCCGTGCGTCGGGGATCCAAGGCAATGAGCTCACGCCGAAACGTCTCTTGCTGAGCCTCGGATCGCCCTAGCTGGCTGGCCAGTGCGGACGCGTCGCTCGCAAACCCCGTAGCGGCGAGTGAGCGCTGACCTTCACGAACGCCATCTTCAGTGACGCCGAGCCCCGGGCCGAGGGCTCGCCTGAGTTCCTCGAGATTGGTTGCAAGCTCCACCATCGCGGCCCCTGCCGAGCGCTTCAGGTACACCAATGCGCGCGTCTGCTTCCATTGCCATTCCATATCCTTCGCCTTCACAGCCGCAGCGAGACGGGCGTCGGCAATCGACGTTGCTTCGAGCGCCATCGCCATCTCGAACGTCGCTTTCAGGACGGCGTTCCAGGTCTGTGCCTGCTCGGCGGTGAGCCCGCTGCTGCGCTGCACAAGAGGAAAGGTGATTTGGCGGGGCTTGGAAAGCGTTTTGTAGTCCGTGCCCTGTTGCGTCGCTCGGACCAGCGGACGAGCGGTAATCGCGCGGGAACTCCAGCTGGCGGGATGGAACGCCGCGAGCGACATCGCCTGACCAACGAGCGATCGCCCATACCCGTTGCCGAGTCGCATCTCTGTTTCCGGCGGGGTTGGGTTTCCGCTGAGGTTCCCGCCGATCTCACCCGCGGCATCGAACGCCTTCCGCATGCCCTGACCCGCCATTCCGGCCGGACTTGCTGCGGTGCCGAGCCCACTCGCCGCGTCGCTAAGCGTCTTCTTGAAATCGGGGGCCTTGTTGCCGGGGTCTGGGTTGCCAAACTTCCCCAGAGGCTTGGTCGCCGGCGGCCGACCGGAAGCGCCTGACGGAAGCGATGACTGCTTCCCCGAGGGGGCTATGCGCTGGCGCGGTCCCGGAGCAGTAGCTCCGCCACTGCTGGGCTTGTAGCCCGCGCCCCCACCACCGCTCTGAGCCGATTCCATTTCCGCCGAGGCAACAGGCGCAATCACATACGCAAAACCGCTCGCGGTGCTGGCAGGTCGCAGCGACACCTCCAGCTGTGAGCCGCGCGCTATCGTCGCGCGGTGCGCGATGCCGAGGTATCTGGCGAGCGCGGCATGCACCGCTTCGCGGATGAATCGTCGCGGCTCCGCGGCATGCACGACACCGGAGGGGTGCAGCGCTGGACCCATGGTGTTCTGAACTTCAACGAGGTCGCGGTAGTCCAATTCCGCGAGCGCCAGCAGTGCGGCCTTCGCACTCGCTCCTTCGCGCGCCATCGCGGCACGCAGAATCTCGAGTCGTGAGTCGCCAGCGATGCGCGATGCAAACTGGATCGTCGGCCGTTGTGGAGGCGGCGGTCCCACCCGCCGCCCATCGGGCGTGGAAACAGAGATGATCCGTCCCGACGCGTCGCGACGGATCTCGAATTTCTCCGGGTAGTAGATGTCCACGCGGACGTGCCGGTAGTTGGTCGGGGAATACCGAATGAAGAAGCCGGCGGGGTGATACGACCAACGGCCTTTCGGCACGGCGAAGGCCGCGTCCTCTGCCGACAGTGTTCCACTTAGTACCGCCACCCGTTCCATGTCGGCGTATTCTGATTCGGCGGATCCGAACAATCGCCGCATCCGATTCTCTGCGTCCAACACTTGCCGTACGGACGGGGGTACGCTTTGCAGCACGCGATCGCGAACCTCGTCCGGCACGACGCCCAACGTGTAGCCGGACAGTTCGCGCCGTTCGGCGCTCGTGAGCAGCCGGTTGGCCGCCGCCTGCGTCTCAGGCTTGAGCTTCGTCACGTCCGCGCGCGCCAGAATCGCCCAGAGGAGGAGCTGCACCTGCTGCTGCGGCAGGTCCTGATTTTCTCGGCGCCGCAGAAGGACCCTTTTGATATACTCGGCTTGGGGGCCCTTCCACTCCGTGTTCAGATAGCCATCGCCGGTCTGTGGTCCCAGCGTTCCGGGCCGGAGGCAATACGCTTCTGACATGAGCACGTATGTGCCGGGCACGAGGAGAAGCGTTCCGTCCTGTCCCCAGGGCATCTCCGCCAGCGGCGAGTACCATTCCGGCTCGAATCCGTCCAGCGAAGGGACGCCATCCTTTGCGTCCTCGATACTGGTCGTGAGCGGTGGTTCCTTGCCGAAGAGCGCGTCGAGACTCTGCGTGCGGGCACGAACCGCGTCACGTGCCCTCCGGATCGCATCGCTCTGCGATTCCGCGGCACGACCAACAAGAAGGAGGAAGAGAGCGGCGAGAGCCGAGCTCTTGAGCTGACGAAGTATCATCGCGGTCACCGCCAAGTGCCCGAGGTCAAGGAGTCTTGCGAATCACGCGGAGTGTGCACCCGTCCTTCAGGGCCGCTTCAGATCCCAACTTACGTTGACCGTCCCTGTGACTGCGATGTA
>VBJS01000073.1:0-17799 GCA_005880055.1 Chloroflexota bacterium
TGGGCTGGGGTACAAAGTGCGACACCCAGCCGAACATCGCAGACGTAAAGGACTCCAACTTTGGAGGAGTCGTCGGCTTCACTCCTGTCGACTTCGTGGGGCCGGCCCCCAGCGTACCAATCGGTGCGCTACGCGGGAGGTTAACGTCAACCGCTGTCCTTGGCCTCTTGAATAACCCGTGCAACAGCAGCATTGATGTTGCCTTCTCCCTCATGCAGGCCAGCATCGACATCACTCAGACCATTGACCCGAAGCCCCCGGGCGAGACAGACGTGCTCAAGCCAATGGCTGTTGATGCGGACGGCAACGGGGTGCCGGACGGCGCCGATAAGTACCCTACATTCCTCACCAAGCAGTTCCGCAACGCAGACGAGACTCCGGCGCAACCTGTCAACCGCCTCTTTGGCACCTCTCACATCCAGGGAAGCTGGGTAACGTTGAACTTCGTGTCGTTCGCCCCCGGTTCCCACCTGAAGATCGGCACGAACCTGGACTTCACCTTCAAGACATCGCTTGGCATCCCGTCGATCGTGGTGCTTCAAGACCCAACAGCCCCCGCGGCCCCCGGTGCTATTACTGATTTCTGCGCGCCTCTTTTGACCGATGTCACCACGTTGGGATTGACATCCAACAACCCGTGCACGCCGACTGCGCCTCCGGCTGTCGGAAACTCGCCCAATCCGGCGAACTGCCCCATCACTCCCACGGGCGGGACGCAAATCGATAACCGCGGTTACCCGTTCTTCCCCTGCGAAACAGGAAACGCCGCCGACGAAGACGGCGACGGCAAGATCAATGACGGCTGCCCGCAGTCCGGCGCCATATCGGAGGCAAGCATTCCGGGCGCCTGTGACAACGCGATCAGCGACGACACCGAGGACTCCGATATAAACGACGGCTGTCCGGTAGTGGGCTCGCAGAGCGAGGGCGAGCGGATACCCGGCACCTGTGGGGGCACCGACGAGGGCGGCTGCCAGACCCTGGTTAACCCAGCTGCTGGTGACTACAAGTTCACCACCTACGCGGCCAGCCTGCGTGACGCCGATAGCGATGGCATCGAGAACCAGCTGGACGTCTGCTTCGCTGACCCCAACGGCGCCTGGAACCCGCGCGCCCTTGATACGACGAACGACACCGACAGCGACGGCCTGCCCAACGTCTGCGACCCCTTCCCGGCCGTGCTTGGTCCCGGCAGCCCGAACATCTGCCCCTCCGGTTACACCGGCTCCGATGAGGACCAGGACTGCTTCGCCAACCGGGCGGACAACTGCCCGAACACGAACCAGCTTGTAAACAATAAGCCGGACCTGACGGACACGGACGGCGACGGCATCGGCGACGCCTGCGACACCAACCCGACTGCGCCGGACGGGGAGAACGTCTCCTACTGCCTGGAAGCGACGATTACAACTGGAGCGCCGGCAACGGCCGCGGAGGCGACGAAAGCAGCCGAAGCCGGGCCAAACTGCGTCCTTGAGACGGCAACAACGACGCCCACGCAGCCACCGCCGCCACCCACGAGCACTCCCGTCCCCAGCGGCACTGCTGGTGCCGCAACACCCACGCCCAGGCGGACGACCGCCACTACAGGCGCCGGCGGGACTGGGACTACGACTACAGCCGGCCAACTGCCGAACGCCGGCGGCAACGCCGGGACACAGGCCGGCCGCGCCGGGGCGCCGGCATCCGGTATCGGCAGCCTGGCGCCTGACGAAGGCAGCGTGCCAATCTGGGCCGTTGCCCTCGCCGCTGCGGGCGCCATCGGACTTGTTACAAGCGCCGGAGTGCTGAGCCGCAAAACGGCCAGACGCCGGGAAGAAGAATAGGACGCCCAGCCCCTAAAGGATCGGAAAGGAGACCTCAGTGAAACCCAGGTTGCTTCTCCAATGGGGAGCTGTGGCAGGAGCGATTGCCCTTGTCGTCATTCTCAGCCGCGGCCAGGCCCAGGCGGGTACGTTCAACCCTACCTTTACACTGGAAGGCGGGCCGGTAACTCCGGAACAGCCCACTGACACCGTCGTCCACTTTGGCCTGCCCGACGGCGATGTCAACTTCGCCGGCGTGGTGGCGTTTATCCCGGGGGACGCCGGAATAGTCAAGGGTGACACCATTCCGGATGGCACGAACGTCGGCCACCTGGAGTCGGACGCGGTCCTCGGACTCGTCGGCGGCCCCTGCAACACGCACATCCCGGTGCCCTTTGACT
Organism: Chloroflexota bacterium; assembly: GCA_005880055.1. Taxonomy (GTDB): domain Bacteria; phylum Chloroflexota; class Dehalococcoidia; order SM23-28-2; family RBG-16-64-32; genus VJS01. The sequence goes on from VBJS01000073.1 coordinate 2,207, forward strand.
TCCAGGACGGAAGCGTTGACACGAGCAATACCGTCTCGTTCGAGGACACGGACGGCAACAACACCCGCGACTACGCGGACTTGGACGCCAACGGACTCTACAACGCCGTGTCCAAGTACCCGGAATGGAATAACCGGATCTTCCCGAACGCCGGCGCTCCAATCCGCCGCTCCATCGGCATCACCCCCGTGGCCGGCATCCCGGTCATCCTCCAGTTCCTCGTCTTCCCGCCCGGCACCTTCATCAACGAAAACGTCCCCACTGATGCCAGCCTCGGCTACCCCTCGGTCACCGTCCTCCAGAACGCAGGCGACACCACCGCCAAGCCCGAGCCGGGAGCTATCACGGACTTCTGCACTCCCCTCGTCACGACCAACACGGCGTTGGGGACATCCCCGGACGGCACAGTGTTGACGGTGGCGCCGCAGGACGGCACCTACCAGTTCACCATCATTTCGCTCGGACTGCGCGACGCTGACGGGGATGGGTACGAAAACAGCCTGGACACCTGCCCCTACACGCCAAACGCCGGCAACCCGCGCGTGCCGTACAGCGGCGACGCGGACTACGACGGCCTGGATTCCGCGTGTGACCCGGACGACAACAGCACCAATTCTGACCAGGACGGCGACGGTTACCTGAACCGCCAGGACAATTGCCCGCTGGTCTCCAACGGCCAGGACACAACCAACCAGTCGGACCCGGACCTCGACCAGATCGGCACCGCATGCGACTCTGACCCCAATAACCCGGACGGCCAGCTGGCGTTCTCGCAGCTCACGCAGACGGTTGTGGTCGGCAGCGGCAGCGGCCCGGGCGGCCCGCCGCACCAGTTCGCCTGCCCGAACTGCTACAAGACCGCTGAGAACCCGCCGGGTATAACGGCCGCGCCCACATTGCCGCCGGGACAGACGGCCGCCCCCGTCCCGACTGGTGGCGCGACGCCGAAGCCGGGCACGAGTGGCAGCGTGACGCCAAAGCCCAGCGGCGCCACGGTCACGCCGTGCGTCTCGCCCAAGCCCTCGGGGTCGGGAGCGGCCTCTGGCAGCGCCGCGGCGGCGACATCCCCGGCAAGTAGTGGGGCTGCCTCTGGTAGTGTCGTGCCGACGTGCGCTGCGGCCTCTGGTTCGCCCTCGCCTTCGGCGACCGCTAAGCCTGCGACCAAGGATGAGGGCGGCGGGCTTGGTACGGGCGCAATCATCGCCATCGTCGCCGGAGCCACGGTAGCCACGGCGGCAGTGGCCGGCGGCGGCTACTATCTGTGGCGCCGGCGCGGCATGTGACCTCGCAAAGCGATTAGCCGAAGGGGAGGGCCTTGGGCCCTCCCCTTTCGCTTTGTCCGCCTGCAGCTTGACACTGCTTGGCCGGGCGGCATAGATTGGCCGCGCAGACCGAAAGTGAGGCCCCCATGTCCACCGTGCAGTTCATTCGAGATAGCCTGCGCCAGATGCACAACATGTACGACGACGCCGTCCGCGAGCTGACCCCGGAGCAGCTCCACTGGCGGGCAAACGACAACGGATTGCCCGCCTCTTTCGTCCTCTGGCACTACGTGAGGACAGAGGACAACATCATCCAGTTCGTCCTCCAGCACAAGTCAACCGTCTGGCTGGACGGCGGGTATGACGCTCGCTTCGGACTGCACCGGACGGCTCAGGGAACAGGGATGAGCCTGCAGGACGCGCAGAACCTGCGATTGGAGCCCATGGACGACTGGAAGCAGTACACGCAGGCGGTCTGGAAATCGACGGACGAATATCTGTCCGCGGCCAGCGACGAAGCGCTGCAGGAGAAGACGTTGGTGAAACCGCTGGGAGAGATGCCGATCCAGAACGCCATCGGCAACATGTGCCTCACGCACGGCTTCACTCACCTGGGCGAAATCGCCCACCTGCGCGGCCTGATGGGCCTGCGCGGCATGGCAGTCTAACGCCGAAATAACGTCAGAGGACAGCGCCGGTCCTTGCCCGATTTCCCGGGCGTGGGGCCGGCGCCTGACTACCGCCCGTTGGCCGCCTTCCGAGTTCGGTTCCCATGACCCGAGCGACGATCAGTACCGCCTACAGTCGGCGGGCGCGGGGGGTGGTGAGGCCACGGCCCTCCGAGCCGAAGGCGAGGAGTATTTGGGTGGGCGGGTGGGCACCTTATCCGGCGGGGAGGGGCGAGGGTGGCACCCGGCCGGGAAAGCATCGCGAAGGCGCGACAAGTTGCCTGCGGTGTACGCCGCTCACAACGCAACCTTACTGCGATAACCCCGCCTGCATGAAGATCCCGTTGTGGATGAAGAAGCTGCGGATGATGTTCCCGGCGCGCGCCCGCGCCCGAGCGTCACCGCCCGCCGACTCCTGGAACTCCGCGATCTTCTCGCTGTACAACCGGCGCGCCTTGATCCGGATGCGCTTGCCGCTTTCCACCTCGCGTGTGCACTCCGCGATCATGGCGTCCGGGTCGCGGCCGGCAAACGCACAGAACCGCTCGAGCAGTTCCAGCCGTCGTTCGAAGTCGGCCGGCTCTTCGCCCCACTGCTCCGCCAGAGCCCGCCGCCAGCTCTCGACGGAGGCGAACGCGGCTATGCTCTTCCCCACGCGGACGCCGGCCTACTCGGGCAGGCCGTATTGCTCCGCCAGCCGGCGGATCTCCTCGCGCCGCCCCGAAAGCGGCGCCGGGTCCTGGATCATCTTCGCGGCCTTGAGGCGCTCCACAACGGCGGGGTCGCGCCGGAACGGCCTCCCGTACTCGCCCTCGAAATACAGCTCCTCGAAGGGCGGCCGCGGGCGCTGCCCTCCCGCCTCCCATGATTCTGATGGATAGCCGACGAGCATCACCCAGAGCGAGACCCAGTCCTGCGGAACTCCGAAGACCTTGGTCGTCAGCGCCGGGTTTGGCGTGTTCAGGCAGGCGCCCAGACCTTCATCGAAGGCGGCCAGCAGCGCCATGTGCGCTGCCCCGCCGCAGTCCGGCATCGCTACCGCCAGGTAGCCCTCCCGGTTCTTGGTCATCGGCTCCAGGAGCTGCGGGTAGACGAACTCGTCGACGAACTTGTGGCTCCAGCCGTGCGTCGGCGCCATCGCCCCTACATCCACCTGTTCCTTTAGTCGGGAACCCTTGATGCGGTTGACCGTCCCCAGGTCACAGAAGAAGTAGATGTGGACCGGTGCCAGGTCAAGCGTGAGAGCTGCGACCGGCGTCTTCAGCTGCTTCAGCTTCTCTTTGGGAAGCTCGTCTCGCTGAACAACGATCGCCCGCAGCCAGTGGGCGTTCACCGCGCAGGAGGCGAGCCGGGCCGTCTCCAGGATTGTCTGTATCTTCTCGCGTTCAACCGGCTTATCCGGGTCGAAGAAACGGATGGAGCGGCGGCGGCCGACGACCTCTTTGAACTCCACTCGGGGCCTCCCTCTGCCAGAATCAGCCCATTATGACGATAGGCGAGGCGGCAAAGTCAACCAGAAATCAATTGCGCCATATTAGAATTGGAATTCACTATCAATTAGTACGGAATCTATTGACTTCCTTACGAGCCGGTTCTACAATCAGCGTACTGAAACCACGCACCCGCTGGCACCCCTGCCGCCACCTCCAGCCCGTTAACGGGTTTCAGGGCGAGAAGCCAATTTTGGCTTGGAGAGCCTATAGGGAGGGTCCGATGAGTCGGTCTGCCGTAATTGGCACCGATGAGAACGAGCTTATAGCCCTCGCTGCCGGAGGGGACCGGGAAGCGTACGGGCGGCTCTACGAACGCCATTCGCTACGGGTCTTCCGCCATGCTTACTTCCTGACCGGCGATCCGCTCCTGGCCGAAGACATTACGGCGCAGGTCTTCCTGAACGCACTGGAGGCGATACCGCGCTACCAGGACCGCGGCGTGCCCTTTGTCGCGTGGCTGTTGCGCATCACCGGCAACCTTGTTATCAATTTCCGTAAATCGCCCAAGAACAACGGCCACTCGCAACTGCCCGAGACGGCGCCCGCGCTGGACCCGGGCTCCTCACCGGAGCATTCGGCGGAGTGCAAGGTGGACGGCCAGCGGATCTGGCGGCAAGTCGGCAAGCTGCCGTATGAGCAGCGGCAGGTGATCGTGATGCGTTTTATCGACGACCTGGGCTATCCGGATATCGCGCAGATGCTGGGCAAGAGCGTGGGCGCCGTGCGCGTCATCCAGTTCCGGGCGCTGCACAACCTCCGAGATCTGATGCAGAACGATCGCGATTACGCGCGCCGGCAGCAGTTGGCCGGCTAAGCAGCAGACCCGCGCGCCTCGCAAATGGCCGGGGGATCCGCCTCTGAGGCGGTGCATCCGGTCCCCCGAGCGAAGCGAGGAGTGGACGGGAGGGCGCCTGCCTGCCGGTAGGCAGGGGCGGGCACCTTTTATCGGGGAGGGGAGGCGCTGGGAGGCACCCGGCCGGCACCGCATCCCGAATCAGTGCCCCCTTCCTTCGGTCGCAAACGCCCGAGAACCGGGTGGGGGCACGGGGGGCGCCCCACTCGGCGAGCGCAGCGAGGAGGATTCGGTGGCGGCACCCATCGGGCTAACGCCGCGCGCGAGCTAAACGCCTCGCCCGGCGTCAACCCCACCGCGACATCACCCCTGCGATATACTTGGGTTGGAGTCCTCGCCAACGTAAGGAGGCAGCCCAGAGATGTCCATTCGCATTGGTATCAACGGCTTCGGCCGTATCGGCCGCCAGGTCTTCAAGGCCATTCACGACCTTCACCCCAATGAGCTCGAAGTCGTCGCCGTGAACGACCTCACCGATGCAACGACGAACGCTCACCTCCTCAAATATGACAGCACATACGGCGCCTTCCCGGGACACATCGAGGCGTCTGATGGGTCCATACTCGTCGACGGCAGCCAGATCAAGGTCCTCGCTCAGCGCGATCCAGCGGCGATCCCGTGGAACGAGCTGGGCGTGCAGCTGGTGGTCGAATCCACGGGGCTTTTCACCGATGCCGATAAGGCCCGCGCCCACATCGAGGGCGGCGGCGCAAAGAAGGTGATTATCACCGCGCCGGCCAAAGGTGAGGACCTGACGATGGTGCTGGGCGTCAACGAGGAGATGTACGATCCGGCAGTGCACAATGTCGTTTCCAACGCTTCCTGCACAACCAACTGCATCGCCCCCGTCGTAAAAGTAATGCACGAATCGTTCGGCGTGGACAAAGGTTTTATGACAACTATCCATTCCTATACCAACGACCAGGTGATTCTGGACACGGTCCACAAGGACCTGCGCCGGGCGCGTTCAGCCGGTCTCAATATCATCCCGACCACAACGGGCGCGGCGAAAGCAGTGACGCTTGTGCTACCGGAGCTGAAGGGCCGCCTGGACGGCATGGCCTTCCGCGTGCCGACTGCCACCGTCTCCGTCTGCGATTTCGTCGCTACCACAGAGAAACCGGTCACCGTGGATGAGGTGAACGAGGCCTTTCGCGACGCCGCATCGGAGTCGCTGCGTGGCATCCTCGGCTATTGTGACGAGCCGCTGGTCTCCACCGACTTCAGGGGAGACGCGAGAAGCTCGATCTTCGACGCCCTTAGCACAATGGTGATCGGCGGCAACCTCGTGAAGGCTGTCTCCTGGTACGACAACGAGTGGGGTTATGCCTGTCGCGTTGCCGACCTCTGCGCGTTCATGGCAGACAAGGGGCTGTAACATCAGCAACCATATCCCGAAACGCGCAGCCGCACTCGCGGCCGTCCTGGCTGTTCTGGCCCTGCTGTCGGCCTGCGGCGGCGGCAGCGATAGCGCATCTGATCAGTCCAGCAACGGCGTCTTCGTTGTCAAGGGGTCGAGCACCAAGATTCCGCTGGCCAACGGCAGCACCGCGCAGGTCGGCCCGTACACCGCGCAGCTATCCTTCTCCGACTACCCACCCAAGCAGCAGTCGACTCTGACCGTCTACCTGACGGACACCGCGAGCGGCTCGCCGGTCGGCGAGGCGGGCCTCACTGTCCTGCCCTCCATGCCCATGCCTGGTCAAGAAAAGGGGTTCCTGACGTTTCAGGCAGTACCCGACTCCCGGCCCGGGTACTACTCGGTAGCGCTCAAATTCCCCATGTCCGGCGCCTGGGACGCCGAGATGGACGTGCAGCGCGGCGGCCAGACGGCGGCGCTCAACCTCTTCGCGCGGGTCCAGTCTTAGCGGCTAAACGTGGCCCGACCTACCCCCTTGCGCCTTCTTGCGGCCGTCCTGTTCGCCCTGGCTCTCCTGGCTGCTGCCTGCGGCGGAAGCAGCTCCGGCGATAAAGAAGTCCTAACGCCGGTGCCCACCGGCCAACTGCTACCCGTTGTCGTCTCTTCGGACCTCGCTGTCGGCCAGAACCGCTTCCTGCTCGGGCTGATCAACCAATCAGACAACTCACCGGTGCTCGGCGCACAGTTGCAGTTCGACTTCTATCAGTCGAGCGGTGATGTGAACACCCAGGGACCGCAGGTAACCGCCAAGGCGCTGCAGGTCACAAAATCCTACACGCACACACACGCCGACGGCACGGTGGAGACCCACCAGGCCGGCGAGACGGGGGCATACGAAGCGCAGGTGGCGTTCGACCGGCCGGGGACGTGGAACGTGCACGCCACAGGGACCGCCAACGGGGCGTCGCTGGACGCGAGCGCCAGCTTCACGGTGCTGGACAAGAGCCAGAGCCCGGCCGTCGGTCAGCCGTCGCCACGCTCCATCCAGACCGTGCTCAAGGACGTATCCGATATCTCACAGATCGACACATCCTTCCCCCCGATACCTGAGGAGCACGACATGACAATCGCCGACGCGGTCACGTCCGGCAAGCCAACCGTTATCGTCTTCGCGACGCCGGCGTTCTGCACAAGCCAGATCTGCGGGCCTACTAAGTCGGTGGTCGATGAGCTCTACAAGAACTACCAGGCGCAGGCGAACTTTATCCACGTGGAGCCGTACGACCTGGCGAAGGCCCGCGCCGGTCAAGGGTTGGAGCCGCTGCCCTGGATTGTTTCCGAATGGGGCCTAACCAGCGAGCCGTGGGTATTCCTTGTCGATAAGCAGGGCAACATCGCAGGCAAGTTCGAGGGGATTGTGACTGCAGACGAGCTCTACGCGGCCCTCACGCCACTTCTGGCGCCCGCCGGGTAGTGGACGCTAGCAGCTGCCCGAGCTGCTGGTTTTCTTGACTACCCTACAGGCCGCCCGTAGAATCGTTCTTTGTAAAGTATGTTCGACTCCCTCACCGATAAACTCCAAGGAGTCTTCAAGCGCCTTGGCGGCCGCGGCGCGATCACCGAAAAAGACCTCGATGAGGCCCTGCGCGAGGTCCGCCTCGCTCTCCTTGAAGCAGACGTAAACTACAAGGTCGTCCGCGATTTCGTCGCGGGTGTGCGCGAACGCGCCATCGGGGCGGAGGTCACGAAGAGCCTCACGCCCATGCAGCAGATCATTGACATCGTGAACCAGCAGATGGTGGAGACGCTGGGCGGCGGCTATGCAGGACTGCAGAAGGCCAAGTCCCCGCCCACAGTCATAATGCTCGTGGGCCTGAAAGGCAGCGGCAAAACAACCACCACGGCCAAACTCGCGTTGCACGTCCGGCGACAGGGCGAAAATCCGCTAATGGTCGCCGCTGATCCGGAACGCGTCGCCGCCGCCGAGCAGGTGGAATCGCTGGGCAGGCAGCTCAACATCCCCGTAGTTGCCCTCGACCCGCAGATGCGGCCCGAGCAGGTCGCGAAGAAGGGGCTGGAGGAAGCCAAGCGGACGCGTGCGTCCACTGTCATCGTCGATACGGTCGGCTACGTGCAGCTTCGCGAAGAGGACCAGAAAGAACTGAAATCGCTCCACAAGACGCTATCGCCGAACGAAGTCCTGCTCGTAGCCGATGCGATGACCGGCCAGGAAGCGGTGACGGCGGCCGAGGAGTTCCACAAGGCGGTCCCGCTCACGGGCTTGATCCTTACGAAGCTCGACGGCGACGCTCGCGGCGGCGCGGCCCTCTCGATTCGCGCCGTGACCGGCGTCCCGATCAAGTTCGTTGGCATCGGCGAGAAAGCGGACGCGTTGGAGCCGTTTTACCCGGACCGCTTCGCCTCCCGCATCCTGGGGATGGGTGACCTCCTCACGCTGATCGAGAAGGCCAAGGAGCAGATCACCGAAGACGAAGCGCAGTCGCTGACGCAGCGCATGAAGAAAGGGCAGCTCACGCTTGACGACTTCCTGGAGCAGTACCAGCGCATCAAGCGGATGGGCCCCATCGGCAACCTCATCGGCCTGGTGCCCGGCCTATCGCAAATCAAGAGTCGCCTGAACGTCGATGAGATGGACGAGAGCTTCTTCAAGCACGTCGAAGCTATCATCTACTCCATGACGAAGGAAGAGCGTCAAAATCCAGGGGTAATAGACGGCAGCCGGCGGCGCCGCATTGCGGCTGGCAGCGGGACTAAGCCTGCCGACGTGAATAAGGTTCTCAAGCAGTTCCATGAAGCCAAACGAGTAATCCAGATGATCAGCTCCGGGCGCGGCCCCAAGATCACGCCGTTCGTCCGGTAGCGTCATGATGCCCCCATTGCAGCCGGGAGGTGCTCATTGCTCCGAATACGCCTTTCCAGGATAGGGAAGAAGAAACAGCCCGCCTACCGCATGGTCGTCGCCGATTCTCGCGCGCCCCGTGCAGGTTCGTTCCTGAAGATCATCGGACATTACAACCCCCTTACCGATCCGGCTACCTTCGACCTCAAGGAAGAGGAAGCCGTGTACTGGCTGGAAAAGGGAGCGCAACCCTCAGATACGGCGGCCAAGCTGCTCACGCGGGCCGGCGTAATGGAGCGGGCAGGCAGGGCGCCCGTGCGCTATCAGGGCAAGGAGGCGCCTCCCGCGCCCAAGAAACCGAAGGCCGAAGAAGCCCCGGCGCCGGCCGCTCCGGCAGCCGCGGCCGCGCCCGCTCCCGAATCACCGGCAGAGCCGGCCCCTGTCGAGGAACCTGCTGAGCCGGTCGCCGAGTCACCGGAAGCGTCGCAGGAAGCAGCACCAGAAGCGGAAGCAGCACCAGAAGCAGAAGCAGCGGCAGAGCCGCAAGAAGAGCCGGCTGAGTAGACCCGGAGAAGACCCGCATGAAAGAGCTCATCGAATTCATGGCAAGGGCCATCGTAGACAACCCGGATGACGTGGAGGTCAGCGAGGAAGACGGCGGCGATCACATCGTGTTCCGGCTAAAGGTGGCCGACGGCGATATGGGCCGGGTGATCGGCAAGCAAGGGCAATACTGGAGATCGGCTAGCGGGCCGTCGCGAGCCCGCAAGAGGGGCCGCCGAAGAAGTAGCCGAGGGCTACGTCGCGATTGGCCGCGTGCTGGGCGCCTGGGGCCCGCGCGGCGACATTAAGGTCGAGCTGCTTGCGCCCGATACCGTGCTAAAGCCAGCCCGTCGCGTCCTCCTCGGCGGCCGCGAGACCGTGATCGAGCGCGCCGGCAAGAGCGGCCGCTTTCTGCACATGAGCATTGCCGGAATCGCCAACCGCGAGGAAGCAGTCGCGCTCCGAGGCCAGTACCTCCAGGTGCCAGAAGAGGAACTGCCTCCGCTCCCCGACGGCCGCTACTACCGCTTCCAGCTCGTCGGCCTCACGGTTCGATCCGTAGAGGGCCGGGAGTTGGGGCAGATTAGCGATGTAATATCCACGCCCGAGAGCGACGTTTTCGTGATCTCCGGCCCGGGCTCAGAGATACTCGTGCCCGCTACGGACGAGATCGTCCGCGACGTAAACGTCGCCGAGGGTACCGTGACGATTGAGTTGGTACCCGGATTGCTCCCCGGTGATAACTGACGCCGGCGCCGTACCCAGACAGAACATTCGTGCCTGTTATAATCGAGTCGCAGGTGGGGATATAGCTCAATTGGGAGAGCGCAGCGTTCGCAACGCTGAGGTTGCGGGTTCGAGCCCCGCTATCTCCACCAGTTTTTCTTGTCGCTCCGGGCCCCGGTAGCTCAGTTGGACAGAGCGGCGGTTTCCTAAACCGTAGGTCACAGGTTCGAGTCCTGTCCGGGGCGCCAGTCTACCCGCGGTCCATTAACGCCGAGACGTCAGTGGCTGCCGGTGTCGCCGAACTTCTCCGGACGTTCGCCTGCGGGCCATGGATCCGCGGACGATCTCCGCCAGGTCAAACGGGTCCAGCGGTTTCGCCACGAACCAATCGGCGGAGTGACCCGGCGGCTCGTCGTAGGCACTGACCAACACGATGGGCGTCTCAGAGAGGCCGGGTAACTCCCTCACTCGATGCGTGAACTCCGCGCCGTCCATGCCCGGCAGCTTCACATCGCAGACAACCGCGTCTGGCGAAAGATGACGAAGGCCCTGCAGCGCGCTCTCAGCGTCGGCCGCCACGTAGGTTTCGTAACCGAAGTCGTCGAGCACGAGAGCAAGAATCCTGAGCACTGCCGGCTCATCGTCTATCACCAGAACCGACTGTTCTTTGTCCTTCATCCGTTCCTCATTTAGCCCAGAGAGCCTACTCAGGGTAGCTCTTGAAACGTAGCAGTCCGGGGTCAGCGGTCTCCCGTTCCATCGCGTCTGCATAACAAAGTCGTATATCGAGGTAGCGTTAGATCTCGGCATTTGTTCGATGACGATTGCTGATGTCGACGCCTGAGGGGCCTCAGGCAGAATGGGACGGATTCACCGTCTCTCAACGCAATACCAACAGAGGATGGGTTCCGTCGGGCGCAACGACGACCACACAGCCGGCATCTTGTTTCTGGGAGCATATAACTGGAGAAGCTGCCATGAGCGTCGTTAAGCGTTGCCGCGTCTGCGAAGAGGAGTTCGAGCTTCCTGAGATACAGGAGGTCATCCCCGCTCATCAGTCTCCGGATGGCAGCATGGATGAGTTCTGCACGGGCTCCGGCGGATCAGGGGTGCTGCAACAGGCGAAACAAGCGACTCGGCCGACTGCCACGCAGGTTCCGGGGTCGGCAGGGTCGCGTCCGAAGTCGACCACCGTCTCGCGACAGAGGGTTTCGGCCATCCAGGAAACAGGCGGCCTCGTCATCGTCGTACTCGACCATTCAGACGATGACGGCCACGATACGTGGCTCCTCCCGGGGCATCACGAAGCAGCAGCGCTGGTAGAGGAGTTGCTCGAAGCCGGCTTCGATGAGACCGCGATCCGCGTTTTCGCCGCCCGCCTGGTCGAGATGCACGTGACGCAGCGGCCGTGCGTTACTCTCCTGCCACAGGAAAAGCCTTCAGACGAGCAGCCCGAACCCGAAGCAAAAGTGCGCCAGGAGGAAGCACCCTTCACGCGAGGCGGTTCCAGGTTCTCGTCTCAGTTCCGGCCTTCGTAGCGGCCCGGGTCCCACTCCTCCTCATCGTTAGCCTGCCTCCGCAAGGCAGGGACCACGAACCCCGCCACCGCAATCCCTGCCAGACCCACGAAGAGCAGCGTCAGCAAGGGATGCCGCCTCGCGTAGCGGAAGGGCGCAGTCGCCAATGGGCCACGCTCTCCGCGAATGCGTGAAGCACTGCCTTCCAGTCGCGATGCGATGTCGGCTCCCCCACGCTCCAGCGCGTCGGCTGCCTTCGAAGACCGCCGCCGCAACCCGCGTCCAGCCGAGTGAAGGGCGTCCGCCGCAGCTTCGCGAGACTGCTGAACTCCGCCTTCTAGGCGTTGACGTGCCCGACGGGCCGTTTCGCCAATTTGGGCCGGTGTCCTGGGAGTGCGGGGCAACGTTAGCGCTCCTTCACCCGGAGCCGGCCGTTGTTCCTTGGCAGGGCTGGTGAGCCTTCACAGGCGACAGCGTTGTCGCTGATCAAATCGTCCTCGGCCACGACGCGCCGCCAGGTCAGCCAGCGGCCCCGCTCTGTCTCCCGGTGCAGCGACGCTAAGACCTCGGATGCTTGGTCGCGCTTGAACAGCCGCCTCTCGATTTCGGTCATCCGGTCCTGATTGATACGCAGCATGGGCGACTCCCTTCGAGAACCAAACTTTATCGGCGCCCGGCAGACAATCGCATATATCACCAGCGTTTATCGCGTTGCGATTTCGTGGCGGCTCTATCGACCGGCGGTTCCGAGAGGTTCGGGAAGAGCGAGATGACTTCGGGAGCGTTGACGTCCGGACCGGCAGGGTCGTCTCCATCTCCTGGTGATATGCCCCGGAGGGCAGGATGGCGCAGGCGCCCTAGGCCGCGCCATCACGCGCAGTTGAGCGAGCACGTCCTCTCCGCAGTGCTCGGCTGGGACCTGTGGCCAAAAGAGAACCCGCCGCAGTCCAGCAGCTTATGTCGGTCATAGCCCGACATGAGAAGCACACTTGCGAAAGCGCATAGCGGGTGAGCGTTCCCGGTCGTACATTAGGCGACGTGAGAGGGAAATCGTGAAGGTCGGCATCAAACTCGGCCCCGCAGACGACCGGTCTCTGGCCGAAGCAGCCCGCACGGCTGAGGCGCTCGGTTTCGATTCCATTTGGCTTAGCGAACGCGTGGCGACGCCGCTGGACCGCCCGCACCCGTACCAGCCCATGGTTGACCCCTGGATCGCGCTCGCCTTCGTCGCGGCGGTGACGGAGCGCGTTGTCCTGGGCACGAGCGTCAGCCAGATAGCGCTGCGTCCGCCGGTGCTAATGGCACGGGAGTTGGCGACTCTCGACCGGTTGAGCGAGGGCCGCTTGATCGTTGGCGCCGGCGCGGGATGGGTGGAGGAGGAGTTCAAATCGACGGGCGTACCGTTCGACACGCGGGGAGGACGGCTCAACGAGTTCATCCGCTTACTGCGTCATCTCTGGACAATGCCTGAGGAAGCCTGGAACGGGCGACACTTCAAGATTCCTGCCGTCGGCCTGGTCAAGCCGTTCACTCCCGGTGGCCCGCCCATCTACCTGGGCGCCGGGGCGCCGGCAGGCCTCCGGCGCGCCGCCCGTCACGGTGATGGCTTCATCGCCACAAACGTCCCGCCGGACACGCTCGCGATGCTCCGGCAGCGGCTGGAGGCGCTGCGTTCCGAATTCGGACGGAGCGGGCCGTTCCCCTTCTACGCGCAGGCCGCTCCGCCGGCCTCGGCCGGTGATGCTGCTTCCATTGTGGAGGCCCACCGCCGGGCTGGAGTCGATGGTCTTATCCTCGCCTACCGGGGCGTCAGCGGCACACCGTTCCTGCGGGAAGAAGCGGCAGCCCGTGCGCTCATCGAAGCGGCTCACGCATCGTCCGGCGGCAAGTGAGGCAGGTCAGACATCAAACAGCCCGGACAAGAGCAGGCGTATGCCGAGCGCGACGATGGCAACGCTGAGCAACAGAAGGACGGTCCGGCCCCGAATCCGGTGTGCCAGCAGCGCGCCCACCTGGGCCCCGGGGATTGCGCCCAAGCCCAGGGCGGCCGCCTTCAATAGCTGCTCGCCGCCCAGCGTGCCCTGCAACACGTGTACGCCGGAACCTCCGCCGCTCATAAAGGCCAGGACGAAGTGAGAAGTGGCCACCGCGTACTGCACCGGGATGTGCAGGAGGATGATCATGGCAGGCACGTGAACCACGCCGCCACCGATCCCGAACAGGCTGGAAATGAATCCAACGGCCATGCTGAGGACCACCCCCTGCCAGATGCGGAAGGCGTAGCGGTACTGCCGGCCTTCCAGGTCCGTCATCGTTCGCATCAGCACACCCGGCCCTCGCAGCGGCGCGCGGATCGTCATCGATGGGCCGCGCAGGGAGACGGCGGCTAGCCCCAGGAGCATCAAGCCGAAGAGCGTGCTGAAGGCGCGTTTCGGCAGGTAGCCGACAGCCAGCGCGCCGGCAATAACGCCTGGAGCGGACGCGACGGCGAACAAGAGACCCGTCCGATAATCGATCCGCCGCTGACGGGCATAAGCGGCTGAACCGGAGGTGGCGTTGGCAAAGACGACGGCCAGCGAGATAGAAGTGACCTCTTCCGGTTGGTAGTGCGGATAGATAAATAGCAGCAACGGCACGAGGATGAAGCCGCCCCCGGCGCCGATGACCGTCCCGTAACCCCCGACGACGAAGCCCAGGACCACCAGACCCGCGGCCTCAAGCAACGACAAGCCGAACTTTCGCCTTCAACCCGCGGCCGCGCGATGTTCGCGCCTGCAACGGCCCTCCCCTTCGGATCCTAGCCACGCAGACGATCCGGTACTCCCAGCCGACAATCGAGGGACGCCGAGCCCCTTCCGGTGCCATTTGCCCGCGTGCTCTGACAGAAGCTATCCTGAGAGGACAAACCGTGCAGTTTTTCTCCGTAGATAGGCCCGGCGCGTTCCTCTACAACGGCTGATGATTCCGCCCGGCCCGCTCACAGTCTAATGCAAAGCCGGCTGGTAGACCGCGTGATCAAGGAGCCGCTCAGCGCCGCGGCGAACCATTCGCGGTCGGTCAACACCTTCATCAAGTTCATCCTCGTTGGCATCGCAGCTTTCGCCGTTAACGAAGCGGCGCTCTATCTCCTGTACGACTGGCCGTCCCTGCCCGGCATGCCCGATAAGGACTCCTCCGTTGACCTGCTGTTGTTCAGCCATCCCGACTCACGGCTGCTCATTGCCTCGGTGATTGCCGTGGAACTCTCCATCGTCTTTAAGTTCTGTGTTCACGAATACTGGACGTTCGCCGACCGGTTACGGCGAGGCTGGCTGCTCGCGCGGCTCGCTAAGTTCAACGCCAGTTCGTTCCTCAGCCCGCTGATCATCCTGGGCACCGTCAACGTGCTCACCCCGGCCTTTGGCATCAGCCCTTACGTTTCCACGATCATCGGCGCCGTCATCGGCTTCACCGTGAACTGGCTGCTCAGCGCGCACTTCATCTGGCCCGGACACAAGCCGGCCGCAGAAGCCAACCCGAGCGCATGACGGAAGAGGCGGGCGAACGCCGGGCGGCCTTCCCGCAACTGCGCGGGATAGTGCCCGATGCCGTGCTGGAGTGGCCGCACCTGCGCGTCGTCGCCTGGTCGGCGTTTTTCTTCCTGGTGGCGCTGGCCGTCTTGTGGGTATCGCGAATCGATCTCGTCCACTTTCCGGACGGACGCCTGAAACCGGAGAGCACGCCGTACATCAATCACGAAAGCCAGGCCAATTCCTTCCTGCACGGCCACCTGGACCTGACGAAAGAGCTCTCCGGATTCATCACCGAGCCGGCGCTGTACAACGGCAAGGAGTTCTGCATCCCACCACCGGACAAGGCCCCCGGCGTCGGCTCCGGCATCACCCTGACGCCCGATCCCAACTGCAAGATGTACCTGCAGCACAGCCCGGGGCCCGCGCTCATGCTCCTACCGGGCGTCGCCATCTTTGGGCTGGAAATGAACCAAACGCTTGTCTCCATAGTCCTCGCCGCGATAACGGCGCCGATCGTCTTCCTGGTCGTACGCAAACTCGTGGAGAACGAAGCGACACAGGTCTGGCTCACCGTCCTGTTCCTTTTCGGCACCATCTTCTGGTTCACCGCGGCCAACGGCGGCGTCTGGTATTTCTCGCACACCGCCGCGCTCCTGTTCCTGTTCGCCGCCCTCTATACGACATTCGTTCGCCGGAACGCATTTCTGACTGGAGCCTTGGTCGGAGCCGCATTTCTCTGCCGGCCGTCGGTTGCCATGTCGGCGCCGTTTTTCCTGATCATGTTCTCCGACGAGTGGCT
>VBJS01000073.1:17951-19084 GCA_005880055.1 Chloroflexota bacterium
CAAGCACGGCACCTTCTACATCTCCTACATCCCCAGACACATCCCAGTCGCTATTGAAGGGATGCCGATCTTCAGCACGATGGGCTCCTACATCTGGCCGTCGCATTTCGGGCAAGCCATCTGGGCCACCACGCCGGCCTTCTTCTTCTCGCTATTCGCCGGCCTGCGCAACCGCCGGCTGATAATCGGCGGCGCGGTCCTCCTCGCGATCTCCGCATTGGTCATGATCTTCCGTAGTGCCGGCGCCGGCTGGGGGCTGGACGGAGTAGACAACAACTTCCTGAGGCCGCCAGCGGTTTTTGACTGGATCCCGGAGCACCTCAATCCAATCGCGAGCTGGCACCTGCTTCCCTTCTGGGCGCTTATCGCCATCGCTGTGGCCGGTGGGGCGATAACGGCCTGGCGTTCCGGATTCAAAGACAGGCTGGTCATCGCCTGCTGGGCGGCAATCATCCCCATCGCGCTGAACAACTTCCTCTTCGCCGCCACCGGCTGGGCGCAGTTCGGCTACCGCTACGGGCTGGACTTCTACCCGTTCCTGTTCCTGCTAGTCGTCAAGGCCGTGGGGAACCCCTCTGGGGCGTGCTCTGGATCTATCAGTTCGACCCAGCCCATCTAAACGACTGGACCTGGGTCTCGTTCTGAGCTGCTGAGCCTGCTACTCAGGCGGCCGGCGGCAAACGGCGACGATGCTGAGACCGAAGGCGCCCCGGATCAGGTTCCGCTCGGCGAAGCCCAGCGCCGGGATCAGGAAGTCGTAGAGCCGGGTAAGGTCCCGTCCCGGCTTATCGCGGCGCAGGAGGGAGCCGGCCACAAACCAACCGGGCACCCCGAAAGCGTTGAACCGGAAATGCCGCTCAACATGCCAGCCCGCCTCTGTAAGCCGGTGCAGGTACTCTGTCCGGCCGTAGCGCCGGAAATGCCCCACGGCAGTGTCCATCTTGTTGAACAACCAGTGGTAGGCCGGGACCAGCGCCACGAGCGAACCCCCGGGTCGCACAGCATCGTGCAGGTTCCGCATCGCCTGCAGGTCATCCTCGATGTGCTCGAAGACGTTCAAGCAGAGGGCCGAATCGAACGGCGGAAGGCCGTCGAGAGCCGTCGGGTCCGCCAGGTCTCCCTGTCGCAGCGCC
>VBJS01000073.1:19089-22874 GCA_005880055.1 Chloroflexota bacterium
TGTTTTGCGGTCGCGCAACATTAAGTCGGTGTAAGTGCCGATGCCTGCGCCCGCGTCCAGCACGCGCTCGCCCAGGTCGCGGCGCACGCTGCGATAGAGCCAGCGGGCGAAGCCGGGCATCGCCTGCTCGATATCGGAGAGCGCCTGGCCGAGGCTGGGATCAGACGGCATGATGCCCGCTCGGCGGGCAGCCCCCGTTCACTCTTCGGGGTCGATCATCGCGGCCGCTAGCGAGGCGAACGTGAGGTTGGCCGCGATGACAAGAAGGCTGGCGGAGACCGTCGCCACGGAGCGGACGTCGGAGTCCACGGCGTCGCGCAGCCACTGGACGAAGACCCACACATCGAGTCCAACGCCGAGCGCCGCCATCCCGAAGGCGGCCAACAGCAGGCGGCCCAACCCCAGGTGCTTCCGGTAGAACCGGACAACCGAGTCCTCGGAAGTGCCCTCACGCAGGCCGAGCAGCTTCGAGCAGACCCCAAGCATCAGCGTATTGACGCCGACGGCCAGGAAGATGGCAGCCGCGTACACGGGCTCCCAGTCCACGGCGCCCAGATCGATTCCTCCCGCCGTAAAGAGCCTGATCGCGAGTGAGACGAGGCCCAGTGCGACAAGCACAGCACCCGGGCCGATGAACACGTAGCTGGGGCTGCTGATGAGCAGGAACTTCAGGTGCCGCCAACCGTCGCGGAACGTGCTCAGCTTGCTCTCGCCGGTGCGTGCATAATAGGGGACGTCCACCTCGGTCAGGCGCAGGTTGTTGCGCATCGCCTTCAAGATCATCTCCGAGGCGAACTCCATGCCCGGCGCCCTCAGGTTGAGCCGCTCGAGCGACTCGCGGCGGATGCCCCGGATGCCGCACTGGCTGTCGGTAACCTTGGCGCCGGTGAAAACGCGAAGCAGAAAACTGATGATCGGCGTGCCGATGAAACGGTGCGCCCAGGGCATCGCCCCCGGCGCCAGCAGCTTGCTCAGCCGGTTGCCCATCACCAGGTCGTAGCCGTTCATCAGCGGCCTGATCAGCGGATCCAGGTCACCGAACTCGTAGGTGCCATCGCAGTCGCCCATCACCAGGTACTTCCCGCGCGCCTCGCGGAATCCGCGCAGCAACGCCCGCCCGTAGCCCTTGTCCGCCAGCGCCACAACCCGCGCGCCCGCTCGCTCTGCTTCTTGCGCCGAACCGTCCGTCGAGCCGTTATCGACGACGATGACCTCTCCCTTCAGGCCGGAGTCCTTTAGCCAGGCGACCGCTCTCTGCACGCAGGCGCCCACAGCCTCCGCCTCGTTAAGGCACGGCATCACCACTGACACATCGAGCTCCGGCGCCGCAGTCCGTCGCTCTCCCGCTGCCTCAGAACCGATTGCCAACTGCTACCTCCAGCCGAAGACGGCCACTTACAACGATGAGACCCGCCCCGCTCGTGTTACCTAGGGTAAGCCAGTACGCCCGCATTGTCGATTTCGCGCAGCGGCAGCACTCGTACCGCGCATAGGGGCGACAGGCGCGTCGCCCTCTGCCGGACCCCTCTTCCCGCTCATCCTGAGGCACTCGTAGGATGAGCGGACGACAACGGCGGGGTCGCCTTTCAAGCCGACGGCATAGGGGCGACAGGCCGGCCGCCCTGAGCACCTCCGCCGGCGGGCGCCCCTTCCCGCTCGTCCCGAGGTATCGAAGACCGAGCGGCGGGACAAGGCGCGAAGGCGGGCACGAGATAGGCCCGCCGCCACGGCCGGTGCTATACTCGTCCCGCTGTGGTGCAGGTCTCGCTCCCTTACGGCAGCTCCTCCATCCAGGCAGAACTGCCCGAACGTACCGTGCTCGTTGGCGGCGGCGACGGCCGGCCGCGGCTCGAGCCGGCGCCCGACCAGGAAGCCGCCGTGCGCGAGGCGCTCGCCAACCCACTGGGTCTCCCGCCCGTGCGCGACATAGCGCGGCCGGGCGGGCGCGTGCTCATCGCCTTCGATGACCCGACGGCGCCCTCGTTCGGCCCCGTGCGCCGGCTGGCCATTGAAGCAGTCCTTGAGGAGCTAGCCGAGGCCGGCGTGCCGGAGGAGAACGTGACGCTCCTCTGCGCCAACGCCCTGCACCGCCGGTGGACGCCAGAGGAGCTGTCCCAAATCATCGGCGCAGAGCTCGTCGCCCGCTTCGGCGGCCGGCTCATTTGCCACGACGCCGAGAGCCCGGAGGACATCGTCAACCTGGGGACGACGGAGTCCGGCTACGACGTCGACTTGCACCGGCTGGCTGTCGAGTCTGACCTCACGATTTATGTCAACGCCGCCTGCCACCTGGGCTTCAACGGCGGCTGGAAGTCGGTCTCCGTCGGCCTCTCCACCTGGCGCTCCATCCGCCACACGCACACGCCGGACGGCATGTCGATGTCCGTCCGAGACAACCGGATGCACAAGGTATTCGAGGAGCAGGGCCGCTACATCGAGCGGACGCTCGGCAAGCGCTTCTTCAAGTTCGAGACGGTGCTTGCGAATCCAGCGCAGATCGGCCGCGTCTGGGCCGGCGGCATCGACGAATGCCGGGCGGCGGCGCTGGAGCTACTGTCCTCGCTGCACGCGCCTCGCCGCTCCGAAGCGCGAGAGCCTGCGGACATCGTGGTTTATGGCGTGCCGGACTGGAGCCCGTACGCGACCTTCGCCACGATGAACCCCATCCTCACGCTGATCTCGTCGGCCCTCGGCTACCTTGGCGGCTACATCGAGGCGCTGGGCAAGCCCGGCTGCTCCGTGATCATCGCCACGCCGTGCCCGGAGCAGTGGGATATGGAACACCACCCCTCATACAAAGAGGTCTGGGAGCGCGCCCTCCCAGCAACGAAGGATACATCGAGCAGTACCGGTTCGGCTACGCCTTCCACCCTGTGCACGGCATCCTCGCCACGCACCCGCTGAAGCGCCTGCGCCACGCCGCGCGAGTCTATGTCGCGGGCGCAGAGGACCCGGCGGTCCCAAAGCACGCCGGCTTCATCCCGGCAAAGACGGTAGAGGACGCAATCGCGGCCGCTCAGCACATCCACGGCCCGGACGCGACGATCGCCTGCGTGCGAAACCCGCAAGGCGGTTGAGGGCGCTAACCATTGGGCACCCAATCGCTAGTTGCTAGTGTGAAAAGCGCTCGACCCGCCTTCCGGCTCGGCATCATATTTACTCCGTTCACATGATTGTTGGCAGGGCCGTCGGGACGAGGATGACGGCGGCTCCGTAGGCGACCAGGCCGGCGGCGGCCCCATACGCGACTTGGCGCCCTACACCCGTTGACTTCTCCATGAAAATCAGGATGGTGATAAGGGCCAGCACTGCGATGTTCATCACGCCGAGCGGGAAGAGTATGACGAACAAGAGCCAGCAACAGCCGAGGCAGTAGACTGCATGTTCCAGTCCCATCCGGAACGATCCCGGATAGCCATCGCGCCAGGACATTAGAATGAAGGCCATGGGCGACCGGCATTTGTTCAGGCACGCTTGCTTCAGGGGAGAGATCTGGTATAGGCCTGCGATGATCAGAACGACGCCGCCGACGCGGCCCGCGTTCTCGATCAGCCATGTTGAGCGGTCAGCCAATTCATCCCCAGCCAGGGCCAGGAAATAGGCCGCGATCCCCGTCGCTGACCAGACTAACAAGTAGGAGCCTGCGAATATCCAGGTGGGCACGAAAGCCTGCTCACGCTCGCGCCGCTGACGATGCGCCCGCGCGAACATCAGAATCATCGGAGCGGCAGTGGGGAACATGATTGCCACCATCATCACAATCCAGAGAGCTAGGAACAGGGGGG
>VBJS01000073.1:22924-27463 GCA_005880055.1 Chloroflexota bacterium
GTGCCCAAGCCCCGGCAGCAAGAGCCAGCAGGGACGCCAGGATGAGGTTGCGCTCCCGGGGTAGCGGGTACGACCCAGCGCCGGCTGTCATCGGCGCTATCCGCTCCAGTTGAATGGAGCGAAATGGCCGTTATTCCGGCCATCCTCCTGGTCCCAGTCGATGCCAAAGGCGTGGACGTGACTCTTTTGGGCCCTGCCCAGTCCCAGCTTGGTGCTCGCCGGGTGGCCGGTTCCATCAAGGTACATCTGTTCGCCCCCGAGGCCGGCCGCGCCCTCAACCGACTCGTCGATGAGACGGCCGGCGTAGACCGCCCAGTTCTTGCCGCTTCCCTCGATCTTCACCGGCGCGGTCTCAACGCCCAAGAAGTTCCCGACCATCGGGGCAAGGTTAGCCATAGCGCCGCCCGCTTGACCGCTGGCGATCGCGGTCAGCGCGTCCTTCTGCTTCTCGTCTGCACCGTCATCGACGATCAGTCCGACGTTCCAGCCTCCTTCGCCCATGTTCCCGGGAGTGTGGCCGACTATGACAAAACTGCGGCCGTCCAAGCTCGTGCCGTTGTACTGGCCGCGCTCCACGCGAAAACCCATCGCGAAGATGCAGTAGCCGTGCGTGGATTGGGTGAGACCGCTAGTGGGACAGGGGCAGAGGAAATCGCAATTGCAAGTCTCCGCATACTGCCCGCTGATGTTCCAGGACATGCTCCCTCCTTCTCGGCGCAGGCGCCGTAACGCTGAAAATGGATGTTCCGCGCCTGCCCGACGATCACCGAACCGACAGGCCGGACGGCTCCATTATGGATGACCGAAGGCGACGGTCAAGCAGGGCAGAGGGCCAAGGGCTAGCTGGTATCGCGCGGTTATCGTCGGGGGCACATCACGGGCCTCGAGCAAACCGTCCGCATCATGCCGGCTTCTTCGCCGCAAAGACGCTGGAAGACGCGATCGCTGCCGCGCAGCGCATCCACGGCCCGGACGCGAGCATCGCCTGCGTGCGCAACCCGCAAGGGGGCATGAGCGGCCCTTAACCCCCCGGCACCGGCGTCTCTGTCACCACGGGCGTTGGTTCCGGTGTGGCGCTGGGGAGCGGCGCTGTTGGCTCCGGCGTCCCGCTAGGCGTCGCCGGTCCCGAGGATGTGGGCTTCGGCGTCTTCGATGCCCCGGCAGACGGCGCTGGGGTACCGGCAGCCGTGGGCCCCGGAGTGGCCGTTTGCGTTGGGGCGGCCGTCGGCTCTTCAGTCGGGCCCTCGGTGGGGTTGCTCGTCGGCCCGCCGGGACCGCGAGGCGCGCTGCAGGCGCCCGGCCGGCTCGGCTGCTTGCCAGCCTCGAACGGCTCATCGCGGCCGCCGCACCTCGCCGTGACGACGTTGGCCGGTTTCTCGAACCCCTTTGGCGGCAGGTTCAGGTAGCGGTGCGCCTGCGTCATAAATTCTTGCCAGATCGGCCCCGTCCCGGCCGAGCTGAACGTACCCTGCGCCATCGGCGTGTTGTCCGTGTTCCCCATCCAGACGCCCGCCGCCAGGTCAGGCGTGTAGCCCAGCACAACGTTGTCGCGGAAGTCTTCGCTCGTCCCCGTCTTCACCGCCGCCGGCCGGTCCAACCCCAGCCCGCTCCACTTCGTGGCGTCGCGCGAGAGGATATCGGTCAGCATGTAAGAGTAAGCGCCGTCGATAGCCAGCCGCTGAGCGGGCGTACCGTACTGATAGATGAGGTTCCCTTCCGCGTCTTCGATCTTCAGTACGGAGACCGGGTCGAGCTGACGGAAGCCTTCGGGTAGGTCCTCCCCGGACGGCCGCCCTCGCATGACGCCGTTGTTGGCGAGCGTGGCGAAAGCGTAGGTCATGTCGACCAGCTTCACTTCGCAGGCGCCGAGCGTGATCGTCGGGCCGCAGTCGTCCTGCCGCAGGTCTGTGATTCCCAGCCGGTGCGCCGTCTCTTGCATCTTATCGATCCCGACGTCCATTACCGTTCGCACCGCAGCCGTGTTCACGGATTCCGACAGCGCTCTCCTCACCGTGATCTGCCCCAGGTAGCTGAAGTTCCAGTTGTTCACCGGCCGCTGATTGCCCCCGCCCAGGTCCAGCACCAGCGGCTGGTCTTGCACGTAGGTGGACGGCACCCAGCCCTGCTCGAAAGCCGTCAGGTAGCTGAACACCTTCATTGTTGAACCGGACGAGCGCAAAGAGGTCGCGATATCCACCTGGCCAGAAATGTCGTCCCTCCAGAAGTCGCGGCTGCCCACGTACGCAAGTATCTGCCCGGTGCCCGGCTGTATGGCAACGAGGCTACCGTTGTGGCCGTTGTACCGGTCCTCGTTGGCGGCCAGTTTCTGCTCGATGATCCCCTGCGCGATCTGGTTCAGGCCCAAATCCAGCGTGGTCGTGATCTTAAGCCCGCCTTGCGCCACCACCTTGTCACAGGAGAGGTCGTTCGGAGCGTCAAACAAGCCCGCCGCGCACATCTTTTTCACCTGGTCTTCAACGTAAAACACGAAGTGCGGCGCCTGGATGCCGAACTTGGATTCCTGGTAGTTTAAGGGCTCAGCCTTCGCCGCCTCCATCTGCTCCGGCGTTATCTGGACAATCCCGGAGATGTCGTCCCCATGCTCCGCCATCAGGTCCAGCACCTGAAGCTGACGCGCCTTCGCGCGGTCCCGGTTCTCGGGAGTGATCGGGGAGTAGGTGTTGGGCGCCTGCGGCAGGCCCGCGAGTAGCGCCGCTTCGGCAAGCGTCAGGTCCTTGGCGCTCTTGCTGAAGTAGGTTTGTGCGGCAACCTCCGCCCCGTAGGCGTGGTTCCCGTAGAAGATCTGGTTCAGGTACCACTGCAGTATCTCGTCGTTGCTGTAGCGCCGTTTTAGCTCCAGGGCAATGGCCGTTTCCTTCAGCTTCCTCTGCACCCGCCGGTCAAGCCTGCCCGACTGGCTGATGTAGATGTTCCGCGCCAGCTGCTGCGTGATCGAGCTGCCCCCGCTGCCCTTCAAGAACCCGGGCCCAAACGGAGTCAGGTTCTCAAAGGCCGCGCGCGCCAGCCCGCGAAAGTTGACTCCGGGATTATCGAAGAAGCTGGGGTCCTCCGTGGCCACTGTGGCCGCGACCAGGTACGGCGATATTTGGTCAAGGGGCACCGGATGGCGGAGGCCGCCGAAGGGGTCCGTGTACTCGTAAAGCTCGTTCTGCCCGCTGCGGTCGAACGCCGCGCTTGTGCCCATCGTTTCGGCAATCGCGCGGTCGGGCGGCTCAAGGGTAATCGCGTACCAGACGTACAGGAGCGAGAAGAACGCGATAAACAGAAGAAGCGATGCGAACGATGCCAGCAGTCCGGAAATCAGCAACCGCCGCGGCCGGAAGGGGGCGACGCCGAGACGTTCAGCAAGCCGCCGGGCGGCACGCCAAGAGGATTCCCTGAGCTTGCCTGGGTGCCGCCGGTCATTACCCGGGCGATGCCTGGGGTTGCGTTGTTCCATCAATAGAGCAACGTCTGGGCGCCGCAAACGTATCGAGCCATCATTCGAAGCGTACGGCGGGCGCGCTAACGCCGCGGTGCACGCCGCAGCGCTCGGTGCATCAAACCAATTGCGAAGTGCGGACGTTGACACTGTCCGGCAGTTAACTGACTATGGAGTCACTCAACCGCACCGGGGGGAAAGTGCTCTGTCCGTCCTGTAACCACCAAAACCGCGACACCGCTCGATTTTGCGAGTCCTGCGGCGCACCGCTGGAAACGCGCTGCCGCAGTTGCGGCGCTGAGCTGCGACCCGGCGCCCGCTTCTGCGATTCTTGCGGCACCAGCAGCTCGTCCGCGGCCCCGCCGGCGCCGGCTTCCCAGCCTGTCTCGCGCGCTCCGACCCCGCAGCCAGCCGTCAACCTGCCCGCCTCGTTCGCCTCTGGGAGATACGAGGTCAAGGGTTTCCTGGGCGAGGGTGCGCGCAAGCGAGTTTACCTGGCGCATGACTCGAAGCTGGACCGCGACGTAGCGTTTGCGCTGATCAAGACCGAGGGTTTGGACGAGGCCGGTCTTGCACGCGTGCGCCGGGAGGCACAGGCCATGGGTCGCCTCGGCGACCATCCGCACATCGTCACCGTCTTCGACATCGGCGAAGAGTACGATCTGAGCGGGCGCCCGGAGCCGTACATCGTCTCTCAGTACATGTCGGGAGGAGATCTGGCCGGCTTGCTGCAGCAGGCCGCTGACCACCGCCTGCCCCTCCGGCAGGCGCTGCGCGTGGCCGACCAGGTAGCCCAGGCACTGGAGCACGCGCACGCACGCGGGATTATCCACCGCGACCTCAAGCCCGGGAATATCTGGCTGAGCGACGACGGCACGGCGAAGATCGGTGACTTCGGGCTCGCCGTCGCGCTGGACCGCAGTCGCCTCACCATGGCCGGGATGATGGTGGGCACCGCCAGCTACATGCCGCCGGAGCAGGCGATGGGCGGCGAGGCAAGCCACGCGAGCGACCTGTACGCCCTGGGCTGCGTGATATACGAGATTATTACCGGCCGGCCGCCCTTCGTCGGTGACGACACGGTGGGGGTCATATCG
>VBJS01000209.1 GCA_005880055.1 Chloroflexota bacterium
GGAGCAGCACCTCGAGCACCCGGAAATCCGAGTCGCCGAGGCCTGCCCGGCTTAGGTTCAAGCTCTTCGCCGCATGAGCGGCCAGGGCGCGAAACGCCTTCATCAGCACCAACCAGACGTGAACTCCACACGTGTCTTCCTGCATCCCTTCCCCATTGTAAGGCGTCATACTGTTGACGTCAAATATATTGACCTCAATATAAATGTCGCGGCCGACTTCGCGAGTCGCGAGGGAATCGGATGATCACGCCAAGTGCGTTGCCAGCCGTCCCCATCAGGGGCCGCCTCATCGCTCTCTGAACACGTATCAGCCAAGGAACAAGAGATGATCACTATTTCTGTAATCGTCGGCAGCACGCGCCAGGGCCGGTTTTCTGAAAAGCCGGCGCAATGGATTCTTCAGCATCTCCAGAAGCGCGGCGGAATCGAGGCGCGACTGCTCGATCTTCGCGACTTTCCCATGCCTTTCTTTGACCAGGCCGTCTCGCCCGCCACGCCGGGCCGCGCGCCGTACGAGAATGACGTCGTCAAACGCTGGACCGCCGCGATCGCCGCATCGGATGGGTTCGTTTTCGTCACCCCGGAATACAACTACGGCCCTTCAGCAGTGCTGAAGAATGCGCTCGACTGGGTTTATCCGGAGTGGAACCGCAAAGCAGCTGCTTTCGTCAGCTATGGCAGCGCCATGGGCGCCCGCAGCGTCCAGCAGTTGCGGGACACGGCCATAGAACTTCAGATTGCGCCGGTTCGCTCGTCCGTCCAGATCCCCGTCGCGACCCTGTGGGCGCATTACCGGGGCGGCGACGTGAACAAAGGACTCGCCGAGCTTGAGACACAAGCGCAGACGATGATTGATGACTTGCTGTGGTGGACGATGGCCCTGAAAACAGCCCGCAACGCTAAATAGCCAAACTAAGGAAGAGAGGAACTCATGAAAACTGCTACTCGCCCTCAGGGCGCAACCGTCCTAACGCAACGTCCTGGTTTCCGCATTGCCAGGCGGACCCGCGGACAGAGTCACGGCCCGGTCACACGCCTTATGTCGCCGTCCGACTTTGGCCGTCTTCTGAAACCCTTTGTATTCCTCGACCTCTTCGACACTCAGGGGAAACCGTTCAATGGGTTCGGGTTACATCCACATTCGGGTATCGCGACCCTCACCTACGTTGCGGAGGGCAGCGTCAGTTATGAGGATACGAACGGGGCGACTGGCCTGTTGCCGGCCGGGGGTCTCGAATGGATGCGGGCCGGCGGAGGCGTCTGGCATGGCGGCGGCGCGGGCGAACCGGTGCGGACTCGGGGCTTCCAGCTTTGGGTTGCCTTGCCGCCCGAGCTCGAGCTCGGGCCATCAGAGAGCGTTTATCTGGGACCCGAGCGTATTCCCAACGATGGGCGGGCGCGTGTCCTTCTCGGCAGCCACGGAACCGCGACAAGTGCGATCAAAGCCCCGTCACCGATGAACTACCTCGCCGTGCGTTTGAAGGCTGGAGAACGCTGGAGCTACCAGCCGCCCACCGAGCACACAGTGCTCTGGACCGCCGTCGGAATGGGCGCCGTTCTCGTTCCGGACGAGCTGCAGCAGGGCGATCTGATGGCCTTCAGTCCGTCGAGCGCCGCGATCGAATTCGAGGCCCAGTTCGATGCGGAGTTTGTACTGGGCTCGGCTGTCCCGCATGATCGCGACCTTATCTTGGGCTCCCACTCCGTGCACACAAGCACCGCGGCGCTGCGTGAAGCCGAGATACGGATCTCGGCGATTCAGACACGCCTGATTCAGCAGGGCAGGCTTTGAACAACAGGCGACACAATCAGAAAGGTGAGGTGACATATGGATACCGGGCGCAGGACATCGACAATGAACGTAGCACTGTGGATCGTTCAGGGGCTGCTCGCGGCCGTCTTTCTATTAGCCGGCGGCGCGAAATTGGTTCTGCCGCTCGACCAGATGACGGGGCCGGTGGCGCTGCCGGGGTGGTTCTTGAGGTTCATCGGCCTGGCCGAGGTGCTCGGCGCGCTCGGCCTGGTCCTTCCCGGGCTTCTGCGCATCAGGACGGGCCTGACCTCGCTGGCCGCGGCGAGGTTGGTCATCATCATGATCGGAGCGACGATCGTCATGTGGTCCAGCGGTATGGTCGCGGTGGCGCTGATGAACGTGATCGTGGCGCTCCTCGCTGTGTTCGTCGCATACGGTCGCTGGCGGCTAGCGCCGTACCGCGACTCATCCCGCCCGTCGGTGCTCCGGCCCGCGTAGAGAGCACGCAGTAGCCGTACTGCGTTACCATCGTGCCTGCCGCGCTGACAAACACGCCGGTGCTGGCCAAGCTTGGGCTCGACCCGCGGACCATGCCGATGAAGCCGATTAGCGTGGAGCAGTGCGTATCCGAGGGCCTTAACGCGCTGGAGGAAAACCGGTCCAGGATCGTTCCGGGCTGGATGAACCGAATCATGAATGCATTGGTACCTGCTTCCGTGAAGCGGACGATGACGGCGAAGATGTTCGAGAGGATGCTCACGATCACGAAACCATCATCGCAGCTAGGGGCGAGATGATGGTCTTGCGCGCCCAGACGCCCCTGCCGCCGAGGGTAAGAGGAACGTCGCCCATTGGAGGATGGAATGCCCGGCTCTGAAGCAACCCTCATCGCCGGCGCCGGCACCGGTCGCGGGCACGACATGGCCATTCCAGAGGAGGGCTGCCTTTCGACAGACCACGAAATAGGCAGGTCGATCCGATCCCGGCTCATCCTCCTGGTGCCCGTGCTCCTGGCCTTCGCGGGATGCATGATCGGGCCGAACTACCAGCGGCCCAAGGTCTCCGTCTCGCCGAACTGGGGGGAGACGGGGGACCCGCGTGTCAGCACCGAATCGACCGTCTACCGGGGCTGGTGGAGGGACTTCAACGATCCGGTCCTGTATCGCCTCGTCGCGCGAGCCTACCGGGACA
>VBJS01000221.1:0-1914 GCA_005880055.1 Chloroflexota bacterium
GCGCAGGCCCTCCTTGCCTACCGTCGCCAGGTAGACGGCCGCGGCCAGGCCGACGAGCTGCTGGCTGGTGCAGATATTGCTCGTGGCGCGCTCTCGGCGGATGTGCTGCTCGCGGGTCTGGAGGGTGAGCACGTAGCCCGTGCGGCCGTCGAGGTCCGTCGTGCGGCCGACGATGCGGCCGGGCATCTGCCGGACATATTCACGGCGGCATGCGAAGAGGCCGAGGTAGGGGCCGCCGAAGTTGAGTGGCCAGCCGAGGGGCTGCCCCTCGCCGACCGCGATATCGGCGCCGTACTCGCCCGGCGGCTTGAGGAGGCCCAGGGAGACAGGATTGACGGCGGCGATCAACAGCGCCCCGGCGGCCTCGGCCTGATGATGGAGCGCGTCCACATCTTGCAGGGTCCCGAGAAACGCCGGCTGCTGCATGGCAAGGCAGGCGTGTTCTTCTGTGAGAGGCTGCCCATCCACTACATCCACCGGGATGCCGGGACCGGATGCGTAGGTGCGGACGACGGAGAGGTAAGACGGGTTGACGCTGGTGTGGACGGCGATGCGATTGCGGCCGGTGACGCGGCAGGCCATGAGGCACGCTTCGGCGAGGGCGCTGGCGCCGTCGTACATGCCGGCGTTCGCGACATCCATCGCCGTCAGCTCGCAGACCATTGACTGCAGCTCGAACATCGTCTGCAGCGTGCCCTGGCTGATCTCCGGCTGATACGGTGTGTAAGCGGTGTAGAACTCGCTGCGGCTGATTACGTGGGCGACGGTGCTGGGAATGAAGTGGCGGTAAGCGCCGGCGCCCAGGAATGAAGCCACGCCGTTTCCGGCAACGAGGTTGCGGTGCGACTGTGCCCCCAGTTCAGCGCTCAGCTCAATCTCTGACAGCGCCGGCGGCAGCTCGATGCCGTTGATGCGGAACTTGGGCGGGATGTCTTCGAACAGATCGTCTACGGACCCGGCCCCGATGACATCCAGCATTAGACGCTGGTCTTCGCCGGTGTTTGGGATATAAGGATGGGCGGCGCTATCGCTCACTCGGCCCCCTGCGCCAGGAACTCCTCGTAGTCGGCGGCGGAGAGTAGCTTGTCCAGCTCGGACGGATTTTTGAGCCGGATGCGCAGCATCCAGCCCTCGCCGTAGGCGGACTCGTTGACGAGCTGCGGCTTGTCGGCGAGGGCCGCGTTGGCTTCCAGGACTTCGCCGGAGACCGGGGAGAAGAGCTCTGAGACGGCCTTGACCGACTCGATTTCGCCGAACTTCTGCATGTAGGAAACGCCGGCGCCTGCCGCAGGGAGCTCGACGAAGACGATATCGCCCAGTTGGTCCTGCGCGTAGTCCGTGATCCCGACAGTGCCCTCATCGCCCTGAACGCGCACCCATTCGTGTTCCTTCGTATAGCGGAGATCATTGGGAACGGGCATCAGGTCTCCTTCGGGGGGCGCTTGTAGAAGGGGCGGGGGACGACGCTCGCTGGAAGTGGCCTGCCCCTGACGTCAACCGTCAGTTCGGTGCCCTCGGCAGCGAGTTCAGGTGCGACAAAGCCCAGGCCAATGCTAATGCCCAGAGTGGGAGAGTAGCCACCGCTCGTGATTGTACCCACCGGCTCGCCTTTGCGGAAGATGTCGCAGTGGCTGCGCATGATGCCGCGCTCCTGGGCCTTCAAGCAGACGAGAGAACGGCGAACCTCGCCCTCTCTCAGTCCCACCAGTGCCTCGCGGCCGATGAAGTCCGCGCCATCGTCGAGGGTTACGACCCAGTCGAGACCGACTTCGAAGGGATTAGTGTCCTCGTCCATGTCGTTGCCGTAGAGGAGCAACGCTGCCTCCAGCCGCAACGTGTCGCGGGCGCCGAGGCCGCAGGGCGTAACGCCTGCATCGAGCAGCGTTTGCCAGAGCGCCGGGCCGAGGGCGGCAT
>VBJS01000221.1:1973-4963 GCA_005880055.1 Chloroflexota bacterium
CACGAAATGCCGCTCTATTACATCATCGAGGAGATCGAGTGCCCGGGGCCCCTGAACGGCGATCATGGCTGTAGAGGCATGGCGGTCGATCAGGAGGGCATCGAACGAGCCGATGTGCTGCTCCATCCAGCGCTTCATCTTGGGCGCGTTTGCGGCATTGGCGACGATGAGTAACCGGTCGGGGACAAGCGAGAAGACGTAGACGTCGTCGAGGATTCCTCCGTCTTGCCGGCAGGCAGCGGCGTAGTGGCCCTCGCCGGGTACCAGGCTGGTCACGTCCCAGGTGCAGATGTAGCGCAGGAAGCGCGCCGCGTCCGGGCCGTGGACTTCGAAGCGGCCCATATGGGAGACGTCGAACATTCCTGCAGCCCGGCGGACGGCGTTGTGCTCCTCGATGACGCCGGCGTACTGGACGGGCATCTCGTAGCCGGCGAAGGGCACGATGCGGGCGCCGAGGCGGCGGTGCTCACCGTAAAGCGCAGTGCGGAGCAGGGCGGCTTCGGTCACGCCACTATCATGTGATATTTCGTCATTGGCCCGCCAGATTTGGCGCTCCTACGATTCGGCTGCGCCCCGGTTGCTCAGTTGGAAAGAGCGCTTCTCTCACTAAGGGGAAGTCGTGGGTTCGAGTCCCACCCGGGGCGCCGAGAGACGACATTGTGTTCGTGACAACTCTCGGGGATCGTGCTAGGATCAAAACACCTTAGTGAGAGCGGCTCATTCGACTGAGCGCCGGATGAACGGAGCGGATCATCGGTTCGCTCCGTTTTCCTTTTCCTCCTCCCATTTCCGCCTGCCCGCCTCCGCTCGAAGTCGGCCGAGGCCTGGGTATGCCGCGTGAACGGCGATTAGCAGGGCGTGGCTGGCGGTCGCCCGCTCGATCAGGTCCCGCTTCGTCTCCATCGAGACCAGCGGCAGGATATCGAAGGCGGAGACCCAGGGGAGGCGCTCCAGCATCACGGGATGTTGCGCCAGCTCGCCGATGTAGATCGCCGTTTGGCCGCCTGAGTCCAGCTCGACGATGCAGTGGTCCTGTGTGTGCCCGGGAGCGGGCACCATGCGCACGCCTTTCGCCAGCTCCGCTTCGCCGCGCACCAGCTCCACTTGCCGTGCGTCTGCCAGCGGCTCGATGTTTTCCACGAGGTATGTGCCGCGGGTGCGCTCGTTCGGATGCGTGGCGGCCTCCCATTCCCCCTGCTGGATGACATAGCGGGCGCGGGGGAACGCCGGCAGGGGCCTACCGTCGTCGAGAACGGTGTTGCCACCGCAGTGGTCGAAGTGCAGGTGCGTGTTGACGACAATCTCGATGTCTTCTGGCCGGATGCCTTCGGCGGCGAGGTTATCGAGCAGGCGCCCGCTCTCCGCCGTCCCCATCGCCCCCGGTGCGCGGACGCTCTTTGAGCCGATGCCGGTATCGACGAGGATGGTCTTGCCCCAGGCCTTCACCAGCAGGCAGTTTAGGCCGAGGCGCATGCGGTATTTATCGTCCAGCTCGCCGGCGTGGGACTCCCACATGATGCGTGGGACGAGGCCGAAGACGGCGCCCGCATCCTGGCGCATGACGCCGTCGCTGACGACCAGGAGTTCCAGTTCGCCGAGGCGTAGCCAGTGCCCCATGCATTGAAGATAAGGGCGGCGAGCGAGCGGGTCAAAACCACGATGTTGCGGTTGCGGTCGCCTCGACTGGGTGACTACAATTCCTTCTGCAGGCTGTCCTCATGCACGATTACGCACCACTCGTACGCTCCTAAGAACCGGCTGATGACGGGCTCGTCCCGCCTGCCCCCCCGCCTGCAATCCCGAAGGAACCCCGATGACTGACGAATTACTTGCTCAAGATATGCCAAAGGCCTACGAGCCATCGCGGTTCGAGGCGCCCCTTTACCAGATGTGGATGGACCGAGGCTACTTTCGCGCCGGGATCGAACCGGGCAAGGAGCCGTTCTGCATCATCATGCCGCCCCCTAACGTGACCGGTGAACTGCACCTTGGGCACGCCCTGGAAGATACGATCACGGACTGCCTGATCCGCTGGCGGCGGATGTCCGGCGATCCGACCCTCTGGCTTCCCGGCGTTGACCACGCCGGCATCGCCACGCAGAACGTCGTCGAGAAGGAGATCGCGAAAGAAGGGCTGAGTCGCCACGACGTGGGGCGCGAGGCGTTCGAAGCCCGCGTCTGGTCCTGGGTCGGCAAGGTGCGCGGGCTCATATCGCATCAGCACATGCGGCTGGGCGCTTCCGCTGACTGGGAGCGGGAAGTCTTCACCATGGACGACGTCTCGCAGCGGGCCGTCCGCCGCACGTTCGTCAACTTCTACCATGACGGCCTCATCTATCATGGCGAACGCATCATCAACTGGTGCCCCCGCTGCCAGACGGCGCTCTCCGACCTCGAGGTGAACCACGAGGAGCATGACGGCCACCTCTGGCACGTCCGTTATCCGCTGGTGGACGAGGCGGGCAACCTCACGGACAACTACGTCGTAATCGCCACAACGAGGCCGGAAACGATCGTCGCCGACGTCGCCGTCGCCGTGAACCCCAAGGTGAAGCGATGGCAGAAGTACGTGGGCCGGAGTGTGATGCTGCCGGTAATCGAGCGGCCGGTGCCAGTGATCGCCGATGAGGCCGTGGACCCGAAGTTTGGAACCGGTGCGCTCAAGATCACGCCGGGACACGACCCGCTGGACTTCGAGATCGGTGAGCGCCACGGGCTGCCCGCGATCATCGCGATTGCGGCGGACGGAAGGATGAACGCGGCTGCCGGACCATACGAAGGTGTCGACCGATTCGAGGCGCGGGAGCGGATGGCGGCGGACATTGAGGCGCTGGGGCTACTCGAGAAGAAGGAACGGCACCGCCATGCAATCGGTCACTGCCACCGCTGCGACACGATCGTCGAGCCGCTGATCAGCAAGCAGTGGTTCGTGAAGATGGCGCCGCTCGCCGGGCCGGCCATCGACGTCGTGAAGGAAGGCCGCATCCGCG
>VBJS01000217.1 GCA_005880055.1 Chloroflexota bacterium
GGACACTCGTGGTAGTTTGGGCACTCAGAGGTCCAGCACGCGAACAGGCGCCTCGGCCTCCTTCTCGACTTTTTCTGCCTCGACTTCAAGCCAGCCGATTATTGCGTTGCGAATGTTCTGTAGGGCGTCGTCCTCGGCCCGGCCTTGACTCACGCATCCGGGCAACGTTGGACATTCGGCCACCACGTAACCGTCTTCGCCGGGAGTCAATATCACGGCTAGTTTCATTTGGCAGTCGCCTCCTTGGGGCGCCGTTGCGAGCGCCGGGCCGCCCAGCCTACTTGTGGCGGCGCTGCCAGCGCGTCTTCTTCAGCATCTTGCGGTGCTTGTGCTTGCTGATCTTCTTCCGTCTTTCTTGACGACTGACCCCATGCAACCTCCGGGATGAAAGGAACCAGGAGCACGGAACAAGGAACAAGCGTTTGCGCCCTGCCCTTGTTCCCTGTTCCTGGTCCCCTGCGCTTGCCTTCCTCTGCCTAAGCCGGCTCGAATTTGAGCAACGTCATCTCGGGCGTGATGTTATCGTAAAAGGCTTTGACGGGCATGTCTACCTGCACGTCCTCCGGAGTGCAGTTCACCACATTCGTCGTAACACGCGGCCCTTCTTGCAGTTGGACGATAGCGAATACGTACGGGACGTCCGTCTGGAACGCGGGGTTCATCGCCCGCCGGACCACCGTGTACGAATAGAGCGTCCCACGTCCGCTGGCCTTCACCCAACCGAGGCGCTGCGAGAGGCAGTGCGGGCAAAGGCTGCGCGGATAGAAGATGTGGCGTCTGCACTCTTCGCATTTCTGCAGCCTGAGCTCACCCGCCGTGAGGCCGTCCCAGAATGGGCGCGAAACCTCCGAGGGGGCGGGCAGCGGCTTCTGGTACTCCGCCACGGCTATTCGACGCCTAGCACGAGCGAGACCTGCTCGCTCATGATGCCCCCGTTGCCGTTAACGAACGCCAGCTCGCAGTTGCGCACCTGCCGCTCGCCCGAGCGCCCCTGCAATTGGCGCACGGCCTCCGTTACGTGCGACATGCCGCCGGCCAGCCCCGGCTGCCCGAACGAGAGCTGACCGCCGTGTGTGTTGAGCGGCACGTCTCCCCGGTATGTCAGGTCATGCTCCTCGATGAACCGTCCGCCTTCCCCTTTCGCGCAGAAGCCGGCGTCTTCGAGCGTGATCAGCACGGTGATTGTGTAGCAGTCGTATACCGAGATCAGGTCGATGTCGCTGCGCGCCACGCCGGCCATCGCGAACGCCTTGGGGGCCGAGACTGCGATCGGCGACGTCGTGATAGTTTCGTACTGCGAGAGCATCATCCCCGTCGACGACTCGCCCGCTCCCAGCAGCCAAACCGGAGTTTGCCCGGAACGCCGGGCCATCTCCGGCGAGACGATAAGCAGCGCAGCCCCACCGGTGCACGGACGCACGATCTCCAGCAGGTGCAGCGGGTCGACCACGAGCGGCGAGGCCAGCACGTCATCGATCGTGAGCGGGCTGCCGTAGAAGAGTGCCTCGGGATTGGCGCAGGCGTTCGTCCGCTGGTCGGCCGCCACCTTTGCGAGCTGCCGGCTGGTCGTCCCGTATTCGTGGATGTGGCGCCGGGCTATAAGCGCGTAGCCGGAGTTGACGCCCATCGGGCCGTAAGGCGCCTCGAATTCGCGATACGGCAGCTGCTGGTTCGGCCGGCGGGCGCGTGGGGCGTAGAACGTCTCGACATCCGAGGCCTCGCCGGTCACACAAAGCACGGCATTGCAGAGCCCGGCCTGAATAGCGGCGGCCGCACGCCAGACCATCCCCGCAGCGGAGGCGCCGCCGAGATCGACGACGTTTTGGTAGGCCGGATGGATGCCCAGGTACTCGCCCAGGTGCGCCGGCCACATTGCCGTCATCTCCACGATCGGCGGGCCGATCAGGAGCCCATCGATGTCCTTCCGCTCCAGCCCGGCGTCCAGGATCGCCTGACGCGAGACGTCTGCCCAGATACCGAGCGTGGAAAGGCCATCTGCGGACTTCTGCGGCCGCATCTCCGCGATGCCGGTGATGGCAGCGGCGCGCTTAAGGGTCAAGGAACCGCATGACGGGGCTTTCTGGGAAGGGCCGCGTCGGTTCGAGCGTGCCTTCGACCGGGTTCACCTTGAAGCCTAGGGATTCTAAGGCGCTAACGCCCAGTAGCGGTTCCCTTACGTTCAGAGCGCCAACGATGATCCCACCTTCCCGGCCGTCTATTTCGATATGAGCGATCCCCAGCGGCACTTCTAGCGACCGGTCATCGGCAGTCCGTATGCGCTCAGTCAAGGGCATAAACAGCCCCAGCCGGTCACAGATCGCAGGGGAGAGGTACCTGTAGAACGAACCGGTGTCGACGACGAATTCCAATTCCTGAAGATATCATTCCTGGCGCCGATCCGAGCGCTGATCTTTACGTCACTCATATCGTCTCATTCTACAGGCACACCAGGTTATCCCGGTGCACAAACTCGCCGCCGTAGTGGTCGGCAAACATCTCTGGCGCCGGTCGGCTGCATGCGGCCTATCGCACGATGTCCCTGAATCGCTGGTTCGTTACGTTTAACCGCCACGAGAAGGAGGGCGGAAACGAGTGACAGTGGGAGGTCGTTGCCATGGGCTATCCTCTTCCAGTGCCCTTGTCCTGGGATTCACCTTCAAGCCAAACGCTTCGAGGGCGCTGACTCCCAAGAGCGGCTCCGGAACCTCGACGATCTCCACCGGCACGGCGCTCTCCCGTCCGTTTAGCTTCAGGTACGCTGTGGTCAGTTCCGAGTCAATCACGCGGCGGTCGGCGAGCATGATCCGCAATGGTGTGCCCGAGGGCAAATCCAGTTGTTCTCGTAGCTCTTGGGGAACAGCAGAATAGGAGGTCCCGGTGTCCACCAGGAACCGCATCTCCGTTAGCTCTGCCGCTGATTTACCGATCTGACCCGTTGCGCGCACTAGACCCATAGCATCTCCATTCTACAGGCAGACCAGGTTATCCCGGTGAACGACCTCGCCGCCGTAGTGGTGTCCCAGGACGGCCTCAATGCGGTCGGAGCGCATGCCTCGTATACGCGCGATATCGTCCGAATCGTAATTGGTGATGCCGTAAGCGATACGGCGGCCGCCCGCGTCCAGGACGTCCACGGCGTCCCCGCGCAGGAAAGCGCCACGCACTTCCTGGACGCCTGCGGGCAACAGGCTGCGTTTGTCTTGCCGCAAGACCCTGGCGGCGCCGTCGTCCACCACCGGCTCTCCATCCGGTCGGTCGTTGCCGGGAACAGCGTCCCCAGGGCTTGACCCTCGGCCAGGCGCACGAGCACCTCGGGCTCCTTCCCCGCCGCGATCACCATATCTGCGCCGCCCCCGGTGGCCAGGCGAGCGGCCTGCAGCTTCGTCGTCATTCCGCCCACACCGGCAGCGCTCGAGCTGCCCGCCGCCAGCTTCTCGATGCCTTCATCTATGCGCTCCACGCGTTCGATCAGCTGCGCCTCGGGGTCCAGGCGCGGGTCGGCGCTGTACAAGCCGCCGGTGTCTGTGAGCAGGACCAGCAGGTCGGCGTCGACCAGATTCGCAACGAGCGCCGAGAGGTTGTCGTTGTCGCCTATCTTCGCGCCTTCGATCTCGTCCACCGCTACGACATCGTTCTCATTGACGATGGGGACGACGCGCAATTCAAGCATCGCGAGCAGCGTGTTGCGCGCGTTCAGGTAACCCTGGCGGTCCGCCAGGTCGCGCCGCGTAAGGAGAGTCTGCGCGATAGTGATGTCGTGCCAGGCGAACAGCTCCTGGTACGCCTGCATCAGGTCGCTCTGGCCCACCGCCGCCAGCACCTGCCGTACGGCCAGCGGGTTGCGGTCGCCCTGCACTGCCAGGCGGTGCCGGCCGGCTGCGATGGCGCCCGAGGTCACGATGATAACGTCAGTGCCGCGCTTGTGGAGCCGGGCGACCTGCCCGACAAGCGCGGCCATCACCTCCAGGTCCAGCCGGTCGGTGCCCGCCGTCAGCACGTTGGTGCCGAATTTAGCAACGATGCGCCGGTAGGTGGACGGGCCGTCCCCGGCGCGCCTGTCTTTCGGGGAAGAGTTCACGGCTATGCTGCCCTCCGGTAACCGCTCGCATTGTACAGGCGCGCGAAAACGCGGCTCAACCGCAGGGAGCGCAGGAACCAGGAACCGGGAGCCAGGAACCCGAGAGACTCTTGCCCGTTTAGCGGCGGCGGCGCGGTTCCTTATTCCTGCGCCCCTTGTTCTCCTTCTCGCTTACGCCGTAGCGGTCTCATATGTTACATTCCGCCTCGATGCACCGCCGCCCCATACTCGTCTTTAGCGTCTTGCCTCTGGCCATAATCGCCTTTATCGCTATTGCCGCTCCTCGCGCCGCCCTCGCCAGTCAGCCGGAAATCATCTTTCAGTTCCCGAAGGACGGGATGGTCCTCCAGCAGCCGCCAAAGGTCCTGCAGATGTGTTTCAAGCAGCCGGTTGCCGGATAGGTTCGGCCTCGGCATGCGGATTGTCTTCCAGCCGGACGGCTACGGCGTCGCGATTTACCCGGGCCTGCCCGAGGAAGCCATCCCGGAGGGCGAATGGACCTGGGATTACCGGGTCACCGACCCTGAGGCCAAGGAGGCGCTGGAGGGCACCGTGAAGTTCAGTGTGAACAGCCAGACCGGGCAGGGCATACTGGAGCCGACGCCCCCCGGCTGTTCTTCCGGCCAGGGTCCCGTTGCCAGCGGCTCCACCACCTCGCCTGGCCCGCGCGCTTCGGAGGTTACCACCGGCACGGGCCGGGGCCAGCCCGAAGAGGACGACGGCGGCCCGGACGCCCTTGTGCTGTCACTGCTGGCGATCGGCGCGGTTGGCGGGGCGGGCGTCCTCGGACTAATCGGCTACCTGGTGCGGCGGCGGGGCTTGTGGCCGCGTCGCCCGTCATCGGGCGATGGCGGCCAGCCCCCGCAACGCCGCTAAGAGGAAGGAGGACGCTATGGCACTTAACGTCGGCGACGCGGCTCCAGAGTTCGCTCTGCGCGATGCCAACCGGAACACCGTCAAGCTCAGCGACTTCGAGGGCGAGAAGACGGTCGTCCTGGCATTTTACTTGCTCGCTTTCACACCCGGCTGAGCGCACGAACTGAAGTGCTTCCGCGATGTCACCAAGGACTTCGAGGAAGCGGGCGCCCAGGTCCTGGGCGTGAGCATCGATCCGTTTCCATCCCAGGGCGCCTTCGCCCGCGAGCTGCAGGTGAGCTTTCTGCTGCTCTCCGACTGGCCGAAGTACGAGACGGCGAAGGCCTACGACGCCTGGCGAGAGAACCTGAGCCTGGCCAAGCGGATCACCTACGTTATCGACAAAGAAGGCGTGATTCGCGGCGTCATCGAGAACGAGAGCGACATGGAGATTCATTCGCGGGAGGCGCTGCGGATCGTGAAGGAGATAGCGGGCGGGTAGACAGGATCGCGTCACCCTGCGCTCGGTCAGCGGTCAGGTCTCTCAACTGCCTCCGGGGCAATATGAGACCGCGTAAGGATAGACTGCGAGCCAGTTGCGTCCCATCTGGGGCCGTAGGCGCCGGCGAAGGACGGGACCCCCTTCCAGGGCTGCCCTCCCACCCTTCCCCGCCAGATGCCTTCACGGCCCGGTGTTGTCTCGCTGGATCAGCGTGATGGCCGCTCAGCGTGACATCGAGTCTGGGGTTTTGCCTGAGGACGGTGTGCTGACGGACGCACTCTCGGCACCCTGCGGGTCGTTGGCGGCAGCCGTCCACGTAACTGGCACATGCCCGGTTAACAGATCATGCTCTGGGGCGGGAGGCACGCGTCGTTTCCGTGGACGGTTCGCCCTTACGGCGATTACGTCGCTCGTACGCGATGATGTTGCCGCTACGGCCGTCGCGTTGCCCCTAAGGCGTAAGCATTTCGCGGATGGTGCTTACCAGCGTTTCCGGCTTGAACGGCTTCTGGATGCAGCGGAGGTTGCTCGGCCCTCCCTCGTGCACCCTCGTGTCGAATTCCTCGCGATCGGACGTACAAATGAGGACCGGGATCCCCGACACCCGCTCGTCTAGTTGCAGCGTCTGCAGGAGCATCCAGCCGGCATCGCGGTCCTCAAGCCAGGTGTCCAGCATGACAAGTTGTGGCTGCGCCTTGACGATCACTTCGTGGGCCAGTGTGCCGCTCGGGCAGACAACCACGTCGAAGTCTTCCAACGTGAGCAGCCGGTCGATGAGCCTCAAGAATACGGGGTCGTGATTTACGATTGCGATGCGCGGTGCCGCCATGATGCTTCCTCCCTGGGAAGACAAAGACGGCACCCGTTGGTCTTACGAGAAGCGAATGGGGCCTCTGCCTGCTCTTCGTTTATGTGCCACCACCATAACACAGTGCATGGGCGCGCGCGCATTTTAAGTCAACGACAGCCTTCAAGCGTGTTGTAGGGGCGGGCGGGCCGTCCACGTAATCGTTGAGATGCCCCGGTGTACTGATCATCGTCTTCTGTCGGTGGCGCGTCTCGCGTGGGTGGACGGTTCGCCCCTACGGCGATTGCGCTAACACCTAACACCTAACACCTAATACC
>VBJS01000037.1 GCA_005880055.1 Chloroflexota bacterium
GGTTGAGCACCAGCTGCTCCTGCTCGCTGCCTACGACCGGGTCCTGGAGCGCGCCCAGTGCTGCAGCCGGCCCCGTATCCAGGAAGACGGTGGGCGCGCCGTCATTTGCACAGGCGATCAGCGTTCGGGCGCGCGTCAAGTACTCGGGTAATTCGTGCGGCAGGAAGGCGAAGGCGCGCAGGTCGTTGCGGCCCTCCACCACGTGCCGGAGGTGCTCGAAGCGGAAGAGCCGGTCCGAGTAGCCCGGCGGCGCTGCGCCGTGGTCCAGGCAGCCCAGCGCCAGCCCGTCGAACTCGCCGGGCACGTCGAAGGCGGCAAGGGCCGAACGGATC
Source organism: Chloroflexota bacterium (assembly GCA_005880055.1). Classification (GTDB taxonomy): domain Bacteria; phylum Chloroflexota; class Dehalococcoidia; order SM23-28-2; family RBG-16-64-32; genus VJS01. The sequence continues at coordinate 333 of VBJS01000037.1, forward strand.
GCATCCAGGTCCAGGTCGCGCAACGGGACATGTTCAGCGTCCAGGCGGCGGATTTCGTCGCCCGAAACGAGCCTGACGCCCATGCGCTGGACGTTATCGAGGTCATCGTCGAAGGTCGCGGCTGCCTCAGCGGTGGCGTAGGCTGGGAGGCCCGCGCGCAGGTGGTCCTCAAGTGCCCAGTGACAGGGGCCGCCGCCGGCAACGACTCCGGACAGTGCCACCGGCCGCCGGGACGCGGTGGCTCGCCGGATGCGGCCGGCCGCGATCTGCGTGGGCGAAGGCATGATGAGCTGAAGGGCGTTCTCAACCGGCTGTTCGGAGTCGAAAAGCAGGATGTCCTGTGTGCCGGTCCCCACGTCGATGGCCAGGATGCGCATGACGTATCGATGATAGCATCGGGCCTCGTTCACCGGTTTTTTTACGCCGGCTGCGTAGCGAAACGGTGTTGCCGGGCGTTATAAACTGGTGACATAACCCGAGTGATCGGAGGAACATCTATGTTCAGCAAATTCGCCATCGGCGGGATCGTGGCCGTTCTCCTGGGCCTAATCGCGATCGGCGCGGTGTCAGCGGCAGGAGGCCCGATTGCGCTGACACATAACAGCGCGCCGCACCGGGGGAACCAGCAAGACGACCAGGACGATAAAGACGAAGACAACGCAGACAACGACCAAGACGCAGATGTGGAGGAGGCCGACGAGTCAGCCGCCAACGCGGAGACGGGCAACGATGGAGTGCAGACGGCGCAGAACGAGAACGAGACCGGCGCGGGCGCGCAGCATGTCGCACAGGTGATCGCCGACGAGTTTGGCGTTGGCCAGGCCGACGTGCTCGCGCTGCACGACCAGGGCATCGGGTTCGGCGCGCTCTTCAAGCTGTATGCCATCGCCCGAGCGAAGGGCATGAGCGTGAACGACCTGCTTGCCACACTGACGAACGACAACGGCGGACACAACTTCGCGTTCGGCAAGTTGATGGCCGGCCTGACGGACGAGCAGCGGGCATCGCTTGAAGCCGGGCCGAAGAACCTGGGCGAGCTTGTCTCCGCTTCGCACAAGGCGGAAGGCGGAGCGGCTGCCACCTCGGAGGGAACGAGCGGGCCGGCAGGCCACGGGGCAGAGGTGTCCAGTACCCACGGAAGGGGCCACGGCCACCAGAACTAGCCGTGCAGGCGCACTGATTTGGAAGGCTCAGGCTGAAACTTAACCGGCAGTTTATCGGCCCACGGTTGCAGAAGGTGTCACCGCTGCCTTTGTACGCCGTGAAGTAGGCTACCGAGAACAAGGAGGTTGCATGAACAAGCTGCTACTCGGTGCTGTCATTACTGCGCTCGTTGTCGTACTGACAATTGGCGCGGCGTCGGCCGCCGGCCGCGGGCCGCTCACGCTGTCGCAGAGTGCCGAAAACTCGCAAGCCGACAACGACGAGCCTGAAGTAGGCCAGACGCCTGAGCCCGTCGAAACGCCGGAGCCCACCGACTCCCTTGAGGCAACGGAGGCGCCGGAACCGACCGAATCGCCGGAACCAGCGGACAAGTCCGAAGCGATTGAGACGCCGGAAGCCACGGAGCAGCCAGAGATCGAAACAGACGACGCCGACGAGCAGGGGGATTCGGACACGGACCAAGAGGGCGAGAAGGACGACGAGTCACAGATCGCACAAGGGACGCAGAACCATGACAGCGAAAACTCAGTGGATGGTAACGGCCAGACCGCAGCGGACAGTCGGGAACACGACGACTAGCGGTCGATCCTGAGTAAAACATTATAGTGAGCTGCGGGAGACGGCGCTGGTAGCGGTGATTTGCAGCCTGCGGCCTCTTCGTGTGGCTCCGATCTCGCCGACGTTTCCGCGAATATCTGGCGAAACCACCGGCGCTCCGGCTCGTTACGGATTGTAGGGACGACAGGAGGACGTTATGCAAGGAAGAGTGTGGGCGCCGGTCGCGGCGATCGTCTTACCCGCTCTCGCCGTGGCAGGATCGGTGGCGTTCGGGGAGGACTCGAATTCGGTTACGGAGAGAGTGGACGTTGCGGGCGAAATGCTCGGGTGCCCGGACGGGTCCCAGGTACAATCGAGGTTCCTGCTTGACGGTCAATCGTTTCAGGTCACCGGGAGGCTGACGGCGCTTGATAGCAGTCAGATCATAGTAGCGGGGCCCAGCGGCACGGTTACAACCACGCCGACGATCAACGTCGATGTCGGAGACGGCGTGCGGGTGAATGACGCCGTGGTCGCCCAGGGCGCTGTTTTCAGCAACAGCACCTATGTTACCGGTACCGTTCGCAGGGCTTGCGGCGGCGCCGGAGCGACGCCCGCGCCAACCGTGGCAACTACGCCGGGCGCGGAGCCGGAAACTCAGGGCGAAGACTGCAATGACGACGGAGAATCCGGGTCGAGCCTGCGCGTCGAGAAGAAGCAGGTGCAGGTGGAGCACGGAAAAGTGACTGCGCGCGGCAACGGGGTCCTCAAGCTGGAAACCGCCGCCGGCGAGGTATCGGTAAAAACTGATGAGCACACGAAGATTAAAGGGAACCTGGGCAAAGCACACCGCGTGAAGGTGAAAGGCGCGCTCGAACCCGGCCGCACAGTGACAGCGGACGAGATCGAGGTGACATGCCAGGACGATGAAGATGATGACGACGGGCAAGCTGCCGGCGGGCAAGCGGAGCACGAGGACCGGAGCGACGACCAGGGCGACGACGGAGGTCACTCGGGAGATGACGGCGAGGATTAGGAGGAGGGTTTCGCGTTCGGGCAACAGACCGGAGTCGGTTAGCGCTGGCCCTTCGGGCTGAACGACAGCCGCCTGTTGTATGTCGTTCTGAGCGACGATGCGCCCGTGGCTAAAGAATCGCTGCTCCGCGAAGGAATCTTGTGGGGCCGGGCGGGGACGAACAGCAGCCGGGCCGCTGAAATCAGCATCGGCCCAGCAGGCGCCCCTCCTTGACCCGCTCGAGGCCTTGCTCGCCGCCACTATCCGCCGGATGCCTTCGCGGCGGAAAGCTGTCTCGCCGAAGAACAGACCGGCGCTCAGCAAGACATGGTAGAGCGCGGTCCCGGGTTACGGGCCGATGTGCATAATGCCGCCCATGTAGGGCCGGAGGACCTCCGGAATGCTCACGCTGCCGTCCGGCTGCTGATAGTTCTCCAGAACGGCGATGAGCGTGCGCGGCAACGCCAGGCCTGAACCGTTGAGCGTGTGCGGGTGTTCCAGCCGGCCGCCCTTTTCGCGCCGGAAGCGGATATTGGCGCGGCGCGCCTGGAAATCGGTGCAGTTGGAACAGGAAGCGACCTCCAGCCACTCCCGGCAGCCCGGCGCCCACATTTCGATGTCGAACGTCCTCGCCGCGTTGAAACCGAGGTCGCCTGTGCAAAGCTCCACGATGCGATAAGCGATGCCAAGCAGGCGGGCGAGCTGTTCGGCATCGCTCACGAGGTCTGCGAGCGCCTTACCCGACTGCTCTGCCTCCACGTACTTGTACATCTCTACCTTATCGAACTGGTGGACGCGCTTGATGCCGCGGACATCGCGCCCGGCGGACATCTTTTCTCGGCGAAAACAGGGCGTGTAGGCTGCGTAGTTCAGCGGCACCGTCCCCGGCTCCAGCACTTCGTCCCGGTGCATATTGGTCAGCATCACTTCTGCTGTCGGTATGAGCCAGTAGTCTTCTTCCGCGTCGTGGTACATGTTCTCGGCGAATTTGGGCAGCCAGCCGCCGGCCCAGAGGTTCTCTTCCTTGATCATCGCCGGCGGGTAGATCTCCGTGTAGCCGTTCGCCGCATGCTGATCCAGCATCCAGCTGATTAACGCCCGCTCCAGCCTTGCGCCCGCGCCCTTGAGGACGAAGAACCGCGAGCCCGAAAGCTTGACGCCGCGCTCGAAGTCGATGATCCCGAGATCCTCGCCCAGGTCCCAGTGCGGGCGGTGGAAGGTGGGCTCGATTGGGGTTCCCTCCGTCCGCACAACGACGTTGTCTTCTTCGCCGGCGCCGTCCGGAGCCTCTTCGGCTGGAACATTTGGGATCTCGAGAAGAACCGCCCGCAACTGTTCTTCCAGCCCGCGCAGTTGGGACTCCAGTGTGTCCAGACGCTCGCCAAGGAAGCTCGAGCGGGCTACAAGGTCCGACCGGCGGTGCTCCGCATGCTTTGCTTCTTTCGTTTCTTCCGTCTTCATTTCACGGGTCAGTTGTCCCACCTCCTTGGAGATGGCGTTCCGTTCCGCGCGCAGGCCTTCGACTTCAGCGACGACCGATCGCCACAGGGCGTCAAGTCCCAGCGCCCGGTCCAGCGGCGCCTCCGTGTGCCGGCGTTCCAGCGCCCGGCGGACGGCGTCCGGGTTCTCGCGGATGAGTTGAATGGAGAGCATGGGCCTAGCGTATGAGGTAAGCGGTTAGCGGGTCAAAAGGGCGCGAAGAACCCAGGACCGAGAACCGAGAACCTGAGGACGGAGAACCGAAAACCAGGAACCGAGAACCGAGAACCGCAAGAGGAACAAAGAACCGGGCAAAGAGCGAGCCAACGAGGACAAAGGCACAGAGCGCCAGGCTATCGGATGCTGGTCTGCCGAGCGGCAGTGATGGCAGCGAGCGCCAGTTGCCGGACATCCTCTGGTACGGCGGCTGAGACGCCACAGCCGGCGGCGTCCAGAAGACACTCCGATTGCAGTTCCCGCTCGCTCACCCAGAGCAGCGTTGGGTCGTCCACCGGCAGCGGGTCTACGCCTTCCAGGGGCCGGCAGAAGTAGATCATATCGATATGCTTGTGGCGCTCGCCCGGTCCCGGGATGTCCTCCACCAGTATCGTGTAGGGGGCCGGCAGTTGCTCCGGGTACGGGAACGGATGGCGGGCTGCGTTCTCGATGACTTCAGCTACGATGCCCGTCTCCTCGAGGATCTCGCGGAGCACCGCCTGCACCGGGTCCTCGTCTTCTTCAATGTGGCCTCCGGGAGGCATCCACTGCCCCAGGCGGCGATGCCAGTGCAGGAGTGTGGCGTCTCCGCGCACGAGGAAGGCGGTAGCCGTGAAGTGGCGTTTCACGACTGGGGCAACTCGCTGACGAGCTTTTGCACGAAGCGGTCGAGCATGAAGGCGAGCGGCATGAAGTCGCGCGAGTACTCGCTCTTTACATCCGCCCAGCGATCAACGGTATCGAGGAGGGAGATATCGTTGTCGTCAGTGAGGCGCGCTTTTAGTTCGGCGCGATTGGCGGGGTACGATCCGCCGCGGACTACCTCCCGCGTCTTCATGGCAAGAACGGCGAGCTTCGCTTGGTAGTACAGCCATCGCGCCGTCCGTATCCGCACGTAGTCGGCGTCCATCCCGAAATACTCGCGCCCGGAGGCGTGGATGATCCGGTAACGCGCTTCGTGTGCGATGTCCGTCGTCAGCCTGCGCATCTCTTCGATCAGGCCTTCCTTGGTAACCGGCGGCGGGTCGAAGGAGCCGTGGAGCACGACTAGGCCGTGGTGGAACTGGAGACGGCCGGTCATCGGATAGCGGCGAAGCTCCTCTTCGCTCTTGACGTACGTTGACCAGAGGCCGCGTCGGGCGAAAACGTGCTGCATGGCAAGGAGCGCTTCTTCGTCCACCTGCTTGAGAACAACGATCAAGTCGTGGTCACTCTCCGGCGTCTCCTCGCCGCGTGCCCAGGAGCCGTGCCAGAGGAGCGCTGCCAGGTTCGGGCCGAGAGCAGCTTTAAGCGCGCCAGCCACGTCTTCAACCTCGGCTGGCGGAGCCCGGCGGGCGGCGCTGTCAGTCAATCTGTCATCGCCCGGATACAGCGCCGTCCAGCAGTGAGAGGTCGAATTGCGAGTAGTCCTGGATCACCAGGTCTGCGTTGGGAAGCGGTGGCAGGGCGGTAGAGGCGGCACGCACCTGCAGCGCAAACATCCCGGCCGCCTTCGCCGCCGCGATGCCGGTCGCCGTGTCTTCCAGGGCGAGGCAGGCGGTTGGGTTGACGCCGAGCCTGTGCGCTGTCAGCAGGTAAACATCAGGCGCAGGTTTGCTGTGCTGCACCTCGCTGGCCGAGACGACAGCCCCGAAGGTACTATCGAGGCCGAGTCCCCGCAGGGTGGCATCTACCCACTGCCTGAGCGACGACGACGCGACACCCAGAGCGACACCTCGCCGTTTCAGTTCCTCGATGAGTGGCGCGACGCCCGGCAGCGGCTGCAGCGGCCGCGCCAGCAGCCGCAGCACGGCCGTGTCGTAGGACTGCAGGAAGCGCCTGGGCGCATCCTTCAACTGAAACCGCTCTCGCATCCATTCCCAGGCCTCTTCTACACCGTGGCCGATGACGTTCACGTAGTCCTCGTCACTCACCCTGTGGCCCAGCGGCTCGAGGACGATATTGAACGCCTCGTGGTAGAGCGGCTCGCCGTCCCAGAGCACCCCGTCCAGGTCGAAGATGACTGCCCGGTAACGGAGGCCCATCAGGCGCCCGCCTTGAGGCAATCAAAGATGATGAAAAACGGCGCGCGGAAATGCTCACGCAGGTAATCGCGCTCTCGGGCGACCTCTTCGGAGGGCGTCGGTTCGACGATATCCCGAATCAGAAGCCCGGCGTCGCGACAGGCGTGCGCGTAGTCGCAGAGGGGCCGGTGGAAGTTGACGGTTTCGGCGGGAGCTGTGGGCCACATGCGGAAACGAACTTCGGAGGCGGGGAAGTAGTTGTCTATCTTCTTGAACAGCTTGTCTTTATTCCGTACTGGGATCCTTCCGGCCAGTCGAGGCTCCCAGGTTGAACCCGGCGGTGCGAAGCAGGGGTGCACTATGGAAAATGTGAACCGGCCTCCGTTGCGCATGACGCGGGCGATCTCGGCGATGGCGCGCTCGTATTCCGGAACGTCCACAAGAGAGACGTAAGCGATGGCGAGATCGAAGGAGTCATCGGACAGCGGCGAGAGGTCGGCCATGTCCATCTCCCGGTAGTCGATGCCGCGCGGCTCGGCGGATTCGATGCCGCTGGCGATCTCGATCATCTTCGACGAAAGGTCGATTGCTGTTACCAGCGATCCCCGGTCCGCCATCATCCGGGCGAAGCGGCCTTCACCGCAGCCCGCATCTAAGACACGCTTGCCGGAAATATCGCCCAGCATCGCCAGGTGGGCCGGGTCCAGCACCCACTTGCGCGCATCATTATGATGCACCCACTCCGACCAGCCGTCCGCGATGCGGTCCCAGGACTCCTGCTGCGCCCTGTGGGCCTCCGGCAGCTTCAACGCTGCGCCTCCCGCAGGGCCGGAAAGAGGATAACCTCGCGAATGGAGGAGGCGCCTGTCAGCGCCATCACGAGCCGGTCGATGCCTACGCCGAGGCCCCCGGCCGGCGGCATGCCGTGCTCCAGGGCGATCAGGAAGTCCTCGTCGGCCAGCTCCGTCTCCTCGTCCCCGGCGGCGCGTAGCCGCGCCTGCTCTTCGAAGCGCCCTCGTTGGTCTATCGGGTCGTTTAGCTCCGTGTAAGCGTTGCCGACTTCTCGTCCGCAGATGAAGAACTCAAAGCGTTCCACAAGGTCTGGATTATCGGGTTTGCGCTTGGCCAGCGGCGAGAGCTCGATCGGATAGTCGATAAGGAAAGTGGGTTGCAAGAGGTGCGGCTCTACGTGCAGAGTTAGAAGCTCATCGATGATCTTGCCCCGCCCCCAGGACGGCTCCGCCTGAACGCCGGCGCGGGAGGCCGCATCCCGCAGCGAAGGCGCGTCGCGGTGAGCCGCGAAGTCGACGCCGGACCGTTCCAGGATGGCGTCTCGGAGCGGTATACGGGGCCAAGGGGGCGAGAAATCGATTTCCGTGTCTCCGTAGGGGACCCGCGGGCTGCCGGTCACTTCGCCGGCGATCCCGGAGATCATTTCCTCCACCATGGCCATGAGCCGATGGTAGTCAGCATAGGCCTCGTAGGACTCGAGCATCGTGAATTCCGGGTTGTACTTGGTTGACACACCTTCATTGCGAAAGATCCGGCCCAGCTCGTACACCTTCTCGAAGCCGCCTACGACCAAGCGCTTGAGGTAAAGCTCAAGGGCGATACGCAGGTGGAGCTGGCGGTCGAGCGCGTTGTGGTAGGTGACGAACGGGCGGGCAGCGGCCCCTCCGGCCGTGGACTGAAGGATCGGCGTCTCTACCTCCAGGTAACCCCTTGCATCCAGGAAGCGCCTGACGGCAGCCACCACGCGCGAGCGCGCGATAAAGATGTTGCGCACCTCCGGGTTAGCAAGCAGGTCCAGGTACCGCTGCCGGTAGCGCACCTCGACATCGTGCAGGCCGTGCCACTTCTCGGGTGGTGGGCGTAGCGCCTTGACGAGCACGGTGAGCGTCTGGGCCTCCAGCGTGGGCTCTCCAGTCTTCGTACGGAAGAGGGTTCCCCGCACGCCCAGGAAGTCGCCCAGGTCAATATCCCGGAGGAGCGCGTACGGCTGCACACCCACGCTTTCCTGCTTCACGTAAACCTGTATTCGCCCACTACCGTCTTGCAGGTCCAGGAAAGATGCCTTGCCCATCTGGCGCATTGCGGTAATGCGACCAGCAACGGTTACAGACGTGTCATTTGCTGAGGCATCGCCGAGGAGCGCCAGCGCCTGTTCGCTGGTATGCGTGCGTTCGAAGCGCGCCGGGTAGGGATCGATGCCGGCTGTCCGCAGCCGCTCCAGCTTGTCCTTACGCTGTTGAATTAGGTCGTCTTCGCCCACGTCTGTGTATCCCAGAAACTTGAAGGTTTGCGGCCCGCCGCGTTCGGCAGGTAAAGCATCAGGCGGGGCAACCGCCCCGCCTGATTCTATCGTTGCTGCTTTCGCTAGTCGATTTTTACCACGGTCCAGCGGAGGGAGCCGGCCGGGGCGTTCACCATCACCTCGTCGCCGACGCCCTTGCCCAGCAGGGCCGTTCCCACAGGTGACTCGTTGCTGATCCTGCCCGCTTTCGGGTCCGCCTCCGCTGAGCCAACGATCGTGTAGTGGTCCTGTTCACCCTTGTGGTTCAGCACAGTGACGGTGGAGCCCAGGCTCACGCTCTGGTGATCGTGAGATTCCGGGATGATCTCTGCGTTCTGGATGATATTTTCCAGTGTTAGTACGCGGCCTTCCACCCACGCCTGCTCGTTGCGGGCATCCTCGTATTCGGGCGTGTTCTGGGCGCCCACGAGTTCCTCCACCTCGGCGCGCCGGACGGTAAGGAGATGCTCCAATTCATGCTGGAGCTTGTCCAGGCCCTCTTTGGTAAGGGGAATGCGCTTATCCGGCATCGAGAGGAACGCTCCTTAGAATGAAATGCGATAAGAAAAGACGACTGGGGTGTCAGTCGGGTTTAGTCAAGTGCCATTGGGCTTCGTGCAAGCATGATTATAGCTGTGCAGCCGTGCCCTGTAAAGACATCGCAGCGGAGGCCCGGATGAAGGGCAGCGTGCAGCTGAGGCGTATGATACAATTCGCCTGAATTTTGGCCCGCCTCGAGTCCGGCCCGGCCGGCGCATGACCGGCGCCCGCGGGCAGGCACAGCGGGTGCCGGCCCGCCAGTTCCATCGAAGCGAAGATGTGTCCACGGGGTGCATCCTCAGGAGGTAATCAGCCCTAGCCTATGCGACGATTCCCGCCCAGGGAGCCGCCACGCGAGAGGCGGCTACGGCGCGAACAGCCGCGCCCGGAGGGGCCCTTTGACCGGCTTCTAAGAAGACGTCCTGAACGCGACCCGGCGCCCATCATAATCGGCGGCACGATAGGTTTTCTCGCTCTTGTCATCGTCCTCGTACTCGCTTTCTCCTCGCTCTTCGGCGGCGGCGGCAACGATAACTCAGCGAGCGACACCGGTTCGGATTCCGTAAGCCTCGGTTCGGGGATCACCGCCCGCCGCGCGCAAATTCCGGCGCTGCCGCCGGGCCTGGCTGCGCAGAGTGAGTACTATCAGTTTGACGCCCAAGAGGACGTGCCGATTGCGCTAGGCCTTCCGCTTATTAGCGATACCTCTGATACGGCCGGGCTGGGCTTCTACACTTATTTCGATAACCGCTGGCAGCGCCTGGCAGAAGTGAAGGAGATTAAGGAGTTCCAGGGCAAAAAGGTGGGACAAACGGAATTTACCAAGGTCCCCAAGAACCTGGCCATTCTGCGGGTGCTGGCCCAGACATACCAGGTCGCAGGGTCCTTGCCGCAAAACGGCGCCCTGCACCCCGATGCCCGTGTCAACATAGTTAGCCCACGCGATTACGTGCCCGCTGCGGACGGCTCCGTGCAAGGGCAGGCGACGTTGGTCCCCTCCCAGCAGGCCCTGCTAATGCCAACGATTGTGGGCAGCACGCAGGACACGGCGGCGATTGTCAACGATATCCTCAAGGACGAATCGCTCAGAAGCGCGCACGTGGGCGCCATCGCCAAGCTTGTGACGGACGGCGGGTTCGCCGGGATAGACCTGGAGTATTCCTCTGTTGACTCAAAGCAGGGCGACGACTTTTCTGACTTCGTGAAGTCACTCGCGGACAGGCTACATGGAAACAACAAGCGGCTGAGCCTCACCCTTCCGCCGCCTTCCAGCACACCCCAGGCGTATAACTGGAACGAACTTGGGAAGGCCGTGGATATCATTAAGGTGCTGCCCCTTGCCGACCCCACCGTTTACTGGCAGACGATGCCTTCTGCCCTCAGTCAACTGATCAAGGATGTGGATCCCGGCAAAGTCATGCTGGTGGTCAACCCGTTTAGCATTGAGGGCACCGGGGATGTCACCCGGCCTATCGGTTATCTGCAAGCCATCGCCATCGCCGCGGAAGGGGCAGTGCGTGATCCCAGCGCGGCGGATATCAAGCCCGGGGTGAGCGTAAAGCTGGTCGCCAAGAACCTGGACGAAGGGGAGGGGGCGTCGCCGCTGCGCTGGGACAACGATGGCTCGGTTGTCTCCTTCGCTTTGGGCGGCGCAGAGCGCCACCGCATCTTCATCGAGAACTCCTATAGCGTTTCGTTCAAGCTGGAGATGGTGCAGGCCTACAGGCTGGGCGGAGTGGCTGTTGCGGACGCGTCCGCCGGCTCTGACGTAGCGAACGTCTGGGGGGTCATCAATGGGCTTGTCCAGTCTGCCACAGTTTCACTGGCCCGCCCCAACGACACCACCCTCCAGCCATCTTGGCAGGCCCCAGACGGGGGCGATATCGGCGCCGGCACGGGGACCAGCGCTACCTGGGTGGCGCCGCAAGCCGGCAAGTACAACATCATCCTCGTCGTCAGCGACGGCGAGCACCGCTTCGGGCGCAAGCTGCCGCTTGAAGTGAACAAGGGGAACGAGCCGGCCGCAACCCCGCTTGTCACCTTCCCGCCGGAAACTGTGACGCCTTCGCCCGCGCCCGCGGCGAGCGCTACCCCGACGCCGGCCCCAAGCACCAGCGGCACCCCTTCGGCCTCTACCCTTAAACTTCAGGTGGGCAAGCGGGCAGACGGGGACGACCCGGACTCCATCTTCTCAGACCCGGAGCAGACTTCCGCAGGCTCGGACGTTACCTACCGCATCGTGATAGACAACGACAGTCCCGTGCCGGTCACCATCCAGTCGATCGTGGACAACGTTTACCCGGGGGTCACCTGCAAGAACTCCCAGGGCAATGACGTCATTGGCCTGACACTGGCGCCCGATGACGGCGACAAGGATGTCGCGACCGAACAAGGGGACGACGCGGCCGTCTGCAAATTCACAAAGACGGTCTCACAATCGGTCACCGATACCGTAACGGTCACCGTCACCGATGGCACACACACTGCCTCGGACAGCGATTCGGCAGAAGTCGACGTAACCTAGACCGGCGAGGCCGATGCGAGTGATTGCAGGAACAGCGAGGGGCCGCCGCTTGAAAGGCCCCGACGACCGCTCGCGCCTGACCCGTCCTACGTCTGACATGCTGCGCGGGGCGATCTTTTCGGCACTCACGTCGCTGGACGTGCGGCTGGAACTTGTACTCGACCTCTATGCGGGCAGCGGTGCTCTGGGAGTGGAAGCACTCAGCCGCGGCGCCGGTGCCTGCGATTTTGTCGAAAGCCACCGGCGCGCGTGCGCTGTCATTCGGCAGAACCTCCTTATCACCGGCTTCCAGGAACGCAGTCGCGTCTTCTGCATAGATGCATCTCGTGCCGTGGAGCGCCTGGACGGGCAATACACGCTGGTGCTGGCTGATCCCCCATACGAAGACACCGGCGCCTGGTCTGTCCTCGAACGGCTGGCTGCGTCGAGGCTAGTTGCGTCTGCGGGCATCATCGCTATCGAACACGCTGGACGCCTGAACCCGCCCCCGCAGTTGGGGCCGCTCCTGCTGGTCAACAGCCGGCGCCACGGCGATAGCGCGGCGTCAATCTACCGGAGGTGAAGTTTGCTGACTGCCATTTATCCCGGCCGCTTCGATCCGGTCACAAACGGACACGTGGACATTGCCCAGCGCGCTTCCACGCTCTTCGAGCGCGTTGTCATTGCCGTGTACGACCTTTCGGCGAACAGCTCTCTGTTTTCGACCAAGGAGCGGGTAATTATGTTCGAGGAGGCAGTGAGTCACCTTAAGAACGTGGAGGTAAGGTCCTTCAGCGGCCTGGTGGTGGACTTCGCCCGCCGCGAGCAGGCCAAGGTACTTGTGCGGGGCATCCGCGCCGTCACCGATTTCGAGGCGGAACTGGACATGGCGCTCATGAACAAAAAGATGGCACCGGAAGTGGAGTCCGTTTACCTGATGGCCAGCCTGGAGCACCTGTACGTGAGCGGGCATCGCATTCGCGAGGTTGCCGGGTTGGGTTATGATGTCGGCGAACTCGTCCCACCCCACGTCATCCGCGCCCTGCAGAAGAAGCTGGCGGCTACGGCGTAAGAGGCAAGCTTGGACATTCTGCATCTGATCGATGTTCTGGAGGAGATGGTAGGGGAGGCCCGGAAGCTTCCGGTCGGCGGCAGCCTCATGATACCGCGTCAACGGCTCATTGATCTCATTGACCGCATGCGCGTTGCCGTTCCGCGCGAGGTCTACGACGCACGGGAGCTGGTTGAGAAGCGAGATGAGGTCCTGCGGGGAGCACAGGAAGAGGCGGCGATGCTCATCGCAGAGGCCAAGGCCAGGCTGGAGGAGCGTCTCAGCGAGACGGCTGTACTGCAGGCCGCGGAACAGCGGGCTAGGGAGCTGACGGCGCAGGCGCAGGAGCGGGCAGAGGAGCTGGTCCGCAGCGCGGAACAACAGGCTCGCGCCCGCCTGGATGATGCCCAGGAAGCCAGCCGAGCCCAAATGCGCGAGTCGGATGTTTACTCGCTACAAACGCTGAAGCGGCTGGAGCAGGAACTGGATGGCTTCCTCAATACGGTCCGGAGGGGAATCGATTCGCTCGAGCAGCGAGTAGCAGAACGTCCGGGAGGCTGAGCGCTAGGGCTCGGCCAGCGCCCGCTGCCGCAGGTGAGACAGCCAGACGGCCGCAAAGATGATAAGCGCAAAGGCGCCCAGGCCTCCCGCCAGGAGAAGGACGCGTTGCGCGGCGCGGCCCGAGGCCCCATCCAGGCTGTCGATCGCATCGCTGGCCAGGCTATTCGCCCGTGCGTAGTCGCCTCGGTTAAACGCTTCTGCAGCCTCGTCGGCCTTGCCGTCGGCGTCGCTCCCTAATATGCCAATCTGTTCCCAGAAGTTACGTGATTCTGCAAGCTTGCTCCGGGCCGCCTTGTACGTGTTGAGCGCTTCCGACGCGTGGCTCACTGCGTCGCGTGCCCTCGCAAAGTCCCAATCATGCAGTTCGGTTTGAATGGTGTCGCCCATGGCGAGGCCGGCCGCCTGGGCGTCGCGGGAGAGAGCCTCGAGCTGTTCCTTGAACCCGCTATAAAGCGCGAGGCCGGCCTGCGCATCGGCAAGAGCGGTCAGCGCGTCATCGAACTGCCAGGCAGCAACCTTCTCCTGGATGCGAGCAGGAACGCTATCGCTTAGCTTTTCCTCCTGGGCCTTGGCGATAAGGTTCGTTAGACTGTCCCTCGCCTGTCGCCGCTTGGCCAGGGTCGGCGCCAGCGAGCTTGGAAATACCCACTGCCGGAAGAAGTCGTCGTTGTTGCGGCCGCTTGCTTCCTCCAACGCGTCCATGTATCGGCGGCTGTCCGCTGCCGATCCCGACTGGGCGATGGCACGGTTTGCCTTCTGAAGCGCATCCGCGCCCAGCTCAAATTCCAGGGCCGCCAGAAACCGCTGCGATCGGTAGTAGCCGGCGTTCTCGCGGGCCAGCGCCGCCTCGTCCGCGCCGATCGCAGACTGTACCTGTCCCCATTCGTCCAGTTGTAACTCCACCGTTGGTTGCGGGCGCTCCGGCGGTGTTCCCCTGACCAGGCCGGAGGGCATCAGCGGGGCAGCCTCGCCGGAGATCAGCTGAGCGAAACCCTCAGCGAGCCAGCGCTCGGAATACATTCCGGACCAGAGGTGAGAGAGCTCGTGCAGGACTGTATAATCGTCCGCCACCGGGGAGACCGCGACGTCGCAAGCTTTCGACGGGTCGCACTTTGTGAGGCCTTCGTAACCCAGGATCACCTCGCGTCCTCGCTCGGCGATGTTTAGGGCAGCGGGGCCGGAGTAGTTGACTCCATACAACCGTTCAATCACCGGAAGCCCGGCCGTCGCCACGTCCTTCACGTGCTGCGCGAAGGCATCGTCTCCCTGGAAGTAGGTGATCGTGAGGTTCAGGTTCTTGTCCCGGAGCCCGATCTCCGCTGTGCTCGTGGCGATCTTGTCCGGGCGGCTCACCTCCGCCAACGCCACGACGTATACCCCATCTGAGCCTGAGCAGGTGAAGCTGGTGCCGTTCTGTGCACAGTTGCCCCGCTCTAGCGAGACATCCCAGGGATCAGTGGATTGGGGCAGGATAACGTCGACCGTCGCCTCGTCCCCGGCGCCGGCGATGGGCACGTAAGCGTAGGCGGATGCCACGAGCAGTGACGGCTGCCTGGCCTCGGTCACCTGGTATTCCAGGTGCAGGGAGTAGGTGTCGTGGAAGAACAGCCGCCGGTCAAGCTTAATACGCACAGGCACGAAGGGACCGCTGGGCGCCTCGGCCTGCACGACATCCAGGGCCGCCCCTTCGGCTGAACGCGCGGCGACGTTGGATGCACTCCGGAGCACAGGGAGCGAGACGGTGTCGTAGAAGGAGACGGTACCATTGTTACCGCCCGGCGGCGTGGACGGGTCGTTGTCCGTGATGGTCGCGTCCCAGGATACCTTTACCGGCCCCTCATCCGGGCGGATGGTGTACGTGGCATGAGTGTGCAAGTCGATGCCATCGGCGGCAGCGGCCCGCGTGCCGAAAGGCGCCGCTCCCGGTAGCACAGCCAGCACCGCGATGAATGACGCGAGCACCAGGGCGCTAATCAGAAGTCGCTGTCTCGTTGCCCTTTGCCCCTTGTCCGTCAGCGGTCCGCTCCCGTTCTCCCGGTTCGAAGATAGCTTCGAGAGAGTCCAAAGCCTGGTTCAATCCCTGCTTCTGGTAGCCACGCCAAAGGAAGATGCCGACAAGCCGTCCCCGTAGACCACGAGCCGATGCGTTGGCCGTGAGCTCCACCAGCGTCCGGCCCTCGCCCCTCTCTCGCAGCCGGAAGACGTGCGATTCGAGGTTGATCCCGTAGCTTTCTCCTTCCTCACGAATCGGCTCGAAGGCGATGAGCGCTGGCGGGTCCCATTCCGTCACGCGGAACTCGTATGACTCTCCCTCCTCGGCCCGGGCGCGGAAGGTGGTGCCCACGCCGTGCCGCTGAGAGGAAGTGATCTGGATGTTGTCCCAGGCGCGGTTCCAGCGGCGGGCGTTTTCGACGTCGGAGAGCACTTTCCAAACGTCCGCGACCGGCGCGAGTATTTCGCGCCAAACGCTCACCGATGGCATTGACGCCTTCCATCAACGCTATTGACGTCAGCAAGCGTCACTTGAATCCGCCGTAGATCGCCGTGCCGGCGCGCAACCAGAAGCAATCGACGGCGGAAAAGCCCGCCTCCTCCAACCACTTCAACTGATCGAACAAGCGGGAGGGCATCTCGCCGGGCGGCTGCAGTGACTGGACGAAGCCGTTCCATCCTTCTTTCTGAAACGTCTCGAACGCCCCCAGAGTTCCCGTCAGCGCGAGCGACTGCTCTTTGGCGACGGCGTTCAGCAGGTCCCGATAGGCGATTCTCACCGTTTCCGTGGCCGGCTCAACGATATCGGCGACTAGGAGCGCCCCGCCCGGTTCGATCCTGGCGCTCAGCTCGCAAAAAAGAGCCCGCTTGGACTCGCCGCTCAGGTGGTGTAGCGCCAGGGAGGAAGTGATGCAGCGGAACGGACCGCGGAGCTCGTCCACCCAACCGGGCCGGTCCAGGTCAAGCGAACGGACCTCCGCACGATCGCCGAAGGGGGCGAGCCGCTTCGACGCTCGTTCGCGCATCATCGGAGAGCCATCGAGGGCCAAGAGGCGAGACCGCGGAAAGCGGGTAAGGATGCGCTCGGCAAAGATGCCCTCGCCGCAGCAGATGTCGGCGGTGAGGAACTCCTCGTCAGCATCAGCGGGGATGAGCGAGAGCAGCATCGAAAGCTGCTCGGCCCGGCTGGGGACGGCAACGTCTCCAATATCGACGAAGCTGCGGGAGTCGGCTTCGCTCCACCCCGGTTTCGGTTCTGTCACCGCTTACAGTCTACCATCGCGCCCAGCGGCGCACGGACCAGTAGCGGGGCGGCCTACCCGACGACGATGTTGACCAGCTTGCCTGGCACGTAAATCACCCGCCGGACCTGCTTGCCGTCCAGGTACTTCTGTATGTGCTCGCTGGCCATGGCCAGCTCCTTCGCGCTCGCCTCATCGATGCCGGCGTTGACCTGGATGCGGTCGCGCACGCGGCCGTCAACCTGCACCACCAGCGTCACCTCGTCCTCTTGAGCCAGCTTGGCGTCCCACTGCGGCCACGGCTGCTGGTGGATGCTGTACGGCCGTCCCGTCCGCGACCACAGCTCCTCGCTTATGTGCGGGGCGACCGGCGCCATCATCAGCAGCAGCGATTGCACCGCTTCCTCCCACGTCTTCTCGTCCACGGAGACGGCATCGCGCGCGTGCGACATCCCGTTCGTCATCTCCATCAATGCTGCGATCGCTGTGTTCCAGCGGAACGCTTCGAAATCTTCGGTAACCCTTCGTATCGTCTTGTGCGTCAGGCGCCGGAGGCCGTTTGCGCCGCCGTTCGCCCCGAAGGTGACATCACCCTGCACCATGTTCCAGACACGCCCGAACCAGCGCTCTACGCCGACGATGCCCTTGAGCCCTAAACGCCCGCCCTCATCCCACGGTCCGATGAACATCAGGTAGCAGCGGAAGGTGTCTGCACCGTATCGTCCTACCTGCTCGTCCGGGGCGACGACGTTTCCGCGCGATTTGGACATCCGCTGACCGTCCGGCCCCAGGATCTGGCCCTGGTTGAAGAGCCGAAGGAAGGGCTCGTCGCCGCTTACCAGGCCCATGTCCCGGATCGCCTTCCAGAAGAAGCGGGCGTAGAGCAAGTGCATAACGGCGTGCTCGATCCCGCCTGTATATTGGTCGACGGGCAGCCACGTGCGGGCGAGTTCGGCGTTCACCGGGCCGGCATCGTAATGCGGGCTCAGGTAGCGGATGAAGTACCAGTTGGAGTCCATGAACGTGTCCATCGTGTCCGTTTCGCGCCTGGCCGGTCGCCCGCACTTGGGGCAGGCGACGTTGACGAAACCCGCATGGCGGGCCAGTGGCGACTCACCGGTCGGCTTGAACTCGGCGTCCTCCGGCAGCAGAACCGGCAGGTCGCCCTCGGGCACCGGGACGATGCCGTCGCGCGCGCAATGGACCATTGGGATCGGAGTACCCCAGTAGCGCTGACGCGAGATGAGGTAGTCCCGAAGCCGGTAGGTGATGGTCCGCTTGCCCCACGCCTGTTCCTCGACGAACTGTGATATCGCCTGCTTGCCCTCTTCGCTGGGCAGGCCATCGAACTGCCCCGAGTTCACCATCGTCCCCGGCTCCACATACGATTCTTTTAACTCAGAGCCATCCCAGTCAGGAGGCGCTACGACCGTGGTGACCGGGATGGAGAACTTCAGCGCGAACTCGAAGTCCCGATGATCGTGCGCCGGCACGCCCATCACGGCGCCGGTGCCGTACCAGGCGAGCGCATAATCGGCCGTCCAGATGGGTACCGCTTTGCCGGACAGCAGGTTCTGGCAATAGGCGCCGGTGAACACGCCCGTCTTTTCGCGCTCGGTGCTCATCCTCTCGACTTCCGTTTGGCGGCGGGCTTGCTCCACGTACGCCTCCACCTCGGCTCTGCGGTCAGGCGTCGTTACCTTGCCGACCAGCGGGTGTTCCGGCGCCAGCACCATGAACGTAACCCCGAAGAGTGTGTCGGGCCGGGTGGTGAACACCCGCAACTCGCGCTCCGCTACGCCCTCGATCTCCAGGCCGAACGCTACCTCCAGCCCTTCGGACCGGCCGATCCAGTTGCGCTGCATCGCTATCACCTGTTCGGGCCACTCCATATGGCTGAAGTCCAGGAGCTCGTCGGCATAGGCCGTCGTTTTCAGGAACCACTGTTCCAGGTCCTTGTGTGTGACGGGAGTGCCACAGCGCTCGCACGTCCCGTTTGGCAGAACCTGTTCGTTAGCGAGCACCGTCTGGTCCTTCGGGCACCAGTTGGCCGGCGCCTTAGCGCGGTAGGCCAGCCCATGCTCGTAGAACTTCAGGAAGAACCACTGGTTCCAGCGATAGAATCCGGGGTCCGCGCTGATCGCTTCGTGCTGCCAGTCGAACATCGCACCCATCGTCCGCAGCTGTCCTCGCATGCGGTCGATGTTGTCGTATGTCCACTTGTGCGGATGGATGCCCTGCTTGATCGCCGCGTTTTCGGCGGGCAGCCCGAAGGCGTCGAATCCCATCGGAAAGAAAACGTTCTTGCCGCGCATGCGACGATACCGCGCGGCCGAATCGGAGGGAGCCATCGCGTACCAGTGCCCGACGTGCAGGTCGCCTGAGGTGTAGGGCAGCATCGTGAGGAAGTAATACTTCTGGCCGGCGACAGAGAGGTCGGTGTCATAGAGGCCGTCGGCGGCCCATTTCTGCTGCCACTTGTTTTCGATTTCTCCCGGTCTGTAACGGTCAATCATGGCTCCAACCTTCGTTCAATTACCGGTTTGCCGCGTCGTCTGCCCGTCCGGCTCGTTCTTCCAGCGGGGACAACTGGTCCTCGCTCGCTGCCTCTTCCTCCTCCGGCTCGCGGAGTTCGCCGCCGACGCGTCGCAAGAAGGAATTGATGCGCCGCGTCAGCGGACGGGCCTCTAGTACTGCGAACACGAAGACCGCTCCGAGAATTGCGACAATGTAAAGCGATGTGCCTACGGCCATCCCGATGGCGGCGCCGGACCAGATGGTCGCCGCGGTGGTGATGCCGCGGACTGTGTAGCCCTCGCGGAAGATGACGCCGGCGCCGATGAAGCCGATGCCGGTCACGATCTGCGCGGCAACCCGATCATCGCCGCCGAGCAGGCCAGACACATCGGTGAAGAGGCAGGAGCCGAGGGCCACAAGCGCGAGCGTTCGGATGCCGGCCGGATATCCCCGGACCTCGCGTTCGAGGCCGATCACCGCGCCGAGAAAGCCGGCCAGGACCAGCCGCCCCAGTATCGAAAACTGCTCGCCTGCTGATACGTCCATCTGTCTCCAATGCAAAGGCCCCTCCGTCCAGGGACGGAGGGGCCAATCAGACTCCGCGGTACCACCCTGTTTCCGTCGGGAAGAAGGAAGATGAAAGGAGGAGGATCCCTCGCACCGACGGCAGCTCAACGCGCGTTAACGGGCGAACCCGTCGCCGGCTACCGTCCTCCTGGACGGATCACCGGCGAAGCTCCAGGGCGAGTTCAGGCCGAAGATGCCGGCTTGCACCGCCGCCGGCTCTCTGTCGCGAGGCCCTACTACTCCCCTTCGCCGCCTCGTATATTTCCTGCTCCCGCTTGCTCGACTAAATCTGGTGGAGCTGAGGGGAGTCGAACCCCTGACCTCCTCAATGCCATTGAGGCGCTCTCCCAGCTGAGCTACAGCCCCGACCGATGGGTATCGTATCAAAACTGCGAGCAGGCCGACAAATGTCTATCCGCGATAAGATGGGCGCACATGCTTTCAAGTCATCGAACAGATACGGGCGGATTGGTTCCCGCTTCCGCCGCTGATCTCGCTAAGGCGATCCGGTCAAAGCAGGTCTCCTCGCGGGAAGTGATCGAGGAGCACCTTCAGCGCATCGAAGCCGTCAACCCGAAGCTGAACGCCGTCGCGCAACTCGTGGCGGAAGATGCAATGCGCCAGGCGGCGGACGCCGACGAGGCGCTCGCCCGCGGCGAGCTTCTTGGGCCGCTCCACGGCATTCCATTCACGGTTAAAGACTGGATCGAGACGGCGGGCGTGATCTGTGCCGCCGGCCGACTTGAACGAAGGGACTTCGTCCCCCGGCGCGACGCCACTGTGGTTGCCCGCCTACGTGCCGCCGGCGCGATCATGCTCGCCAAAACGATTGACGGCATTGACAACCCGGTTTACGGCTCGCCCAAGAACCCGTATGACCTCTCGCGTGCGCCGGGCGGCAGCAGCAGCGGCGAGGCCGCGCTCATCGCCGCGGGCGGTTCACCCCTCGGGCTCGGCAGCGACTCCGGCGGCAGCATCCGCTACCCGGCCCACTGCTGCGGCATCGCCGGGCTGAAGCCGACGAGCGGCCGCGTCCCCCTCACCGGCCATTTTCCCCGCATCAACGCCCTGAGCGACCCGCGAACGCAGATCGGCCCGATGGCGCGCTTCGTGGCAGACCTCGCCCTCGTCCTTCCGTTGATCTCAGGTCCCGATTACTCGGATGCCGGGGCCATCCCGATGCCACTTGAGGACTGGAAGCTCGTGGACCTGCGCGGGTCGGGTCTCGACATGACGGGGAACGTTATTCCACGGGGGTCAGGTTTGAACCTGACAGGCGGAGGAGCGGGGCAACCGCCCGTTCGCATTGCCATATTCACGGAATTCGCGGGAGCATCTGCCACCCAACAAACGGTGGCGACGGTTCGAAAGGCCGCCACAGCGCTGCAGGACGCAGGCGCTGAAGTGGAAGAAGCCGTGCCGCCGCGTATCGAGGAGTCGCTGCCGATCACGCGTGCTTACTGGCGACGAGTTGAGTCCTACTCGTGGAACGAATGGGCTCCCGACAAAGAAAAGCATCGGTTAACGCCCGAAGAGATCGAGCGTTCGGTCTTCGAATGGGACCGGCTGCGGCGCGCCTTCCTCGCCTTCATGCGCCGTTACGACGCCATCCTTTGCCCTGTGGCCGGCGGACCGGCCGGTCACGGCGCCGCAGCAGCCGAGGAGTTCATCTTCACGCTGCCCTTCAGCCTCACCGGCTATCCGTGCGTCGCCGTGCGAGCCGGCGAATCAGCGGAAGGCCTGCCGATCGGCGTACAGGTGGTCGCCCGCCCGTGGCGAGAGGACGTGGCACTTGCGGTCGGCCGACATATCGAAAACGCACTTGGCGGCTGGCGCCCGCCTTGGGGGTAGGCGGGGAATGTTGAATCGGGCGGAACAACGTGAAACAGCGGGCAGCGCGTCACGGGTCGTGTAGAATCACGACCATGATGCAGGCCGAGTTAATACTCGCGGCCCCTCCCGGTTACCGCGAATACCCGGCGACCCCGAACAAGCGATCCTTCTATCAGCGGTTAAATTTCTGGCTGCAGCTGGGAGGCCGCCGTCTTGTCAGAAAGGTCTGGATTTGCGCCGACCGAACCGGTCAAGGTCATCGAGGTTGTCATTCAGCCGTTCTCATCTGAGCAGTTTGCGAAGTATTCTTGGGAACGTGTAGCCCCCAACCCGCAAGTGTTCGCCAGCCTTATCGAGCCGCCACCCGTAGTAACGCCTGACGGCCCGGAGAAGGTGGTACTGAAGTGGACGCGCGGGGCCGCAAATTTCACCGAGTTGTCCGGCCGAATCGGAAGGGCGATCGTGGGCATAATGGCTATTAGCCTAGATCCCGCCGATTGTACCGATCGGCTGCGTATATTATCGCGTCAGGTGCAGCAGATGATCGATGCGGCCCCTACCGATTGGACTGCCAAGGTCCCCCGGCTACCGTGGCAATTGTCGGTCGGCCTGGCCATCGGCGTCGCTATCGTCATTCTGTCGCTAGCGCTAGACGCTTTCGTCGGTGGCATCGCGGGCAAAATTGCGCTGATTCTTGGTGTCTCTTGGATATTGCTCGGCTTCTTCATCCCGAAGTTTCGCCGGCCAAGCCGGCTTCGGGAAGCTTGGCGGAGGGGACTAATCGATGGCGATCAGGACGGAACGGTTCGTGCAGCGCTTGCAACTATCGGAATACAACTACCGACAGACGAACACGTTTCGCCGCTTGGGGATTCGACAGCCACAGCGGGTTAGCGCTCTACCGAGAAGACACCCACTGAAGGGAGCCCGCCTATGATGCCGCTCGAAGTCATCCGCGTCCTAGACCTGACCCGCCTGGCGCCCGGGCCGTTTTGCACGATGCTGCTTGGCGACCTGGGCGCAGACGTGATCGTGATAGAGGAGCCGCCCGGCGTCGGCCGTCGCTTCGACATCGGCATGAGCGAGCGGGCGCAAGCGTTCAACGCGCTTTCCCGGAACAAGCGCTCGGTCGGACTCAACCTGAAGGAGCCGCGCGCCCAGGAGGCCTTTCTGAAGATGGCGGAGGGCGCCGACGTCGTGGTGGAGGGCTTCCGGCCGGGCGTCGTGAAGCGCCTCGGCGTCGATCACGCAACGGTCGCCGCGCGCAACCCGCGCGTCGTCTACTGCTCGCTCAGCGGTTACGGCCAGACGGGCCCTTACGCGGGGCTGGTCGGGCATGACATAAACTACATCAGCGTGGGCGGCGCCCTGGGGGCCATCGGCTGGCCGGGCACGCCGCCTGCCATCCCGCTCAACCTGATCGCCGATTTCGCCGGGGGCGGGCTCTACGCCGCTTTCGCCATCCTCGCCGCGCTCATGGCCCGTCAGCAGACCGGCCGCGGTCAGTGGGTGGACATGGCGATGAGCGACGGCGTTACCTCGCTCCTCGCCTCAAGCGCCAGCCAGTTCTTCAGCGGCGGCCACTCCCTGGAGCGAGGCGTCGAGTTTCTGAACGGCGGTATCCCAGCCTACAACGTTTACGAGTGCGCGGACGGAAAGTGGCTCTCCATCGGCTGCCTGGAGCCCTGGTTCTGGGCGGAGCTGTGCAAGGCGCTCGACTGCGAGCAGTACATCCCGCACCAGGGTAACCGAGCGATGTTCGATGAGATATTCGCCTTCCTGCGCGGCCGCTTCCAGGAGAGGACCCGCGACGAGTGGTTCGCGGAGCTGAGGCAGCGCGACATCTGCGTTGGCCCCGTCTACAGCCTGGAGGAGACGTTCAACGATCCGCACGTGCAGGCCCGCGAAATGATCGCCGAGGTTCCGCACCCGGAGTTCGGGGCCGTTCGACAGGTGGGTGTGGGCCCCAAGTTCTCGGAGACGCCCGGCGCAGTGCGGACGACGGCGCCGAAACGCGGCGAGCACACCGTAGAAGTGCTGCGCGAGGCTGGTTACAGCAAGCGCGAGGTCGATGAGATGGTCGAGGCGGGCATCGCCGGCTAGCAGCCGTAGGGGCGATGCTTGCCTCGCCCTCATAGCGGGCGCAGTCTGCCATGAGGATCTACCAAACGGGCACGTGTCGTCGTAACCTGTAGGGTGATGGCCGCCCCCGCCGTTAATCGGACTTACAGCGTTCAGGCGCCGCTCTCGCGGTTCGTCGAGTTGCTCTGGTACTACCGCAGCGACGTGCCTACCGATCCGAAGGAACTCGTCCTTCCGGCCGGCCGCGCCGATATCATCATCGGCCTGCGTTCCGACGTGATGTCCATCCCTGTCGGAGCAGGTGGGGGAGGAGGCACGTTCGCATACGGTGTCGTAGCCGGGCCACACACGCGGCCGTTCGCCATCGACACTTCGCGCCCATCAGAGGTGATCGGGATCAGCTTTCGGCC
>VBJS01000216.1 GCA_005880055.1 Chloroflexota bacterium
CCGTGTCGATCCGGTCCAGGCGATCCTTTTTCGGGTCCTTCTCGCTGTCGCGCTTCAGGTTCGCTTTCTGGGCGTCCGTTAGCGACTTGACCACGCCGTCTTCCCACCAGGTGTTTGGGAACCTGGCGATCAGCTTCTCCTTCACGAAGCGCCGCATCGCGTCCGTGTAGAGCTTCAGGCCCTGGCCTAGTGCTCCGTAGTTACTTTCAGCCATCGCCGTCTTCTTCTGCCTCGAAGCCGGGAAGCGGAGCCCCCGCTCGGGCCGCGCGGGCGGCTGCTCTCGTCGCGGCCGCGGCCGCCTGCACAGGCGCGCGAGCAGCCGCCGCCATGATGTTGCTGCCGAGCAGACCATTGATCAGGCGCCGGTCTTCGTCTCCTTCCGGCAGGCACTCCGCGACCGCCTGTCCGAGCGTTCGCGTCGCCGTCCAGCGTGTCTCACCAAGTGAGGCACGATAGGCGGTAAGTTGGTCCGGGCGGTTCTGGCCCCAAAGGTACGCCGCGTGCTGGAGCTGGTCGATGAGCGGCGTGACGCGGGCGCCGCTGCCGATCCCTAGGTCCTCATCCTTGGTTGCCCGCTCGCGGATGGTGCGCAGCTTGACCATCTTCTTGCTCTTCTCTTTGACCTCGACGGCGATTGAGCCCGGCCTCACCGCGTCTCCGTAATCTGCCCCGGTGGCCAGACAGAGGGCGATCGTCTCGCCGGCGTCGAGGGGGGCGCGTGAGTAGCTCCAGACCCAGGTAACGTAGTGCCGAGTGAGCGAGTCGACGACACCCAGATCCGCGCCGGAAAGCACCTGCTCAAGCGCGACCTGTGTCGATTCGCGGCGGACGAGGTCGAGGAACTCGCGGACGGTCACCTCGTCGCCGTCCGGCTTGAGGACGCGGCGGTGTCGGCCGAAGATCGATAGGGCGGGACCGATGGCGCTAATGAAAAAGTCAGCGCCGCGGATGCTCTTGGACCAAAAATAAAGCAGGCGTTCACGGATGACCGGTCGCATTTCCGATAGCACGTCGCCGAGGAAAGCTTCCTCAGCGCCCTCGAGACGAGGAGCACAGGCCATCCAGACCGAGGTTGAAAGACGAGCGGAGCCGAGACGACTCACTTTGTTCTCCAACTCCGTATCGATCGGCCAAGAGGCATCGGGTATCAGCTGCGCGCGAAGTAAGCCACCGATCATAGTTGCCCAAGCATCCGGATCTGTATGCGCGAAAACGACCGCACCGATCCCTTCTGAATCTAGAGCGTGGCGCATCGAGAGGAACGCGCTGCCCATTCCATCCACGTAACGCTCTCGCGCGATCTCTCTCCCTTCGCGCTCGGCTGCCCTACCATCGGCGTACACGTTCATCACAATCTCGTCTTTTTTCGGTGTAAGAGGCAATAGAGTAAGGTCTGATTGAAACGAGCCGATTGATCGCTTCAGCCAAACATAAAAGAAGTCGGCGTGGTCTGCGTAGTTGATGGAATCGTAATATGGCGGGTCCGTGATAACAGCCTCAGCGTTGGAGTCCCCTAGAAAGCGAGCATCACGCCGCGATACAAGAATTCGTTCCATACCAGAGGTTGGCATCCAAGGGTCTAGAAAAGCACGAATCCATTCAAGCCCGCTCCGGAAGTCGCCCGTGGCACCCGATAGGGGATTGACTTCGGCGTAATCCCAAACCATGGGAAGCGCTTGCCTGGCGTATGTATTCATTATTGACTCGCCCGTGTTATCCCATCGGCAAAGCGTGCTGCCTTGCGCGGCAAGGCGATCAACGGCGAAACCGAGATAGGTGGCCGCCCCCCTCGCATATTCTGTATCAAGACCGCTGGCGAGCATTTGCGTGTGCGCCTCACCGACCAGGCGCGCAAGTGTCGTAATTGCCAGCAGTTGGCGCTGATTGAAGAGTTTGCCCCATTGGTCCAAACCGTAGAGTTCGACATCGATCTTTCGCGGGTCGTATGGGATCGGCTCGTCCGGCACCAAAGGAAAGTCGGCCTTGTTCTGCGCTTCTAGTTCCACCAGACGAGCAGACGCGCGCTCGAAAACATCCGTGTCCTCCGGAATATCGGCGCGATACCTCTTCCCGCCTGCGCCGCGTGCTTCGAGCACGACCGAAGTGAGAACTGCGCCGATCTTCCCTTGCCAACCGGCTTCCCGGACGTACGCGGCCTTCACCACCTGGCGGCAAAGCAGGCACAGGGTGTCGCCGCGTGAGGTGGTCGCCTGTGTTGGGTCGCCCGTCACGTTCTCCCCTTCAACCACCTCAAAGCCCACGCGCCTGCTCTCCCGGTCGATTACCGGCTTCAGCGCCACTTTCTTCTTGTCCTTGCGAGCGAGCCAGTATTGCCGGATGAGCGGCATCTCGGCGCCGCAGTTCGGACAGGGAACGGTGCGGCTCCAGAGGTAAGCGACGGTCACGCTGCCGTCCGGATCGGGCGGGTAGAACAGGGCCAGCTCCCCGCGGGCGCGCTCGAGCATCCAGTTGCCCCAGTAGCGGACGTCGGTCGCAAGCGGGTTCTCTCCATACGCTCTCGCCAGCGGGCCGTCCCCCGCGTCGCGAGCGAATGCAGAAGATGCGGCCGCGGCATCGGCGTCCCGAATGTATCCGGGGACCTCGCCGTTGACTCCGGCAATGCTGTCGCGATCGCCCTTATGCTTCTGTTCCACCTGTTCGGCAAGCGGCCGACCGTACTTCTGCGGGTATTCGACGGTGCCTTTGAGGATGAGGACGGCGACCGGGTTGAGGTCGCTCGCCTCGACCTCGCAGCCGAGGCGGAGGGCTTCGAGAGGAATGGCGCCGCCGCCGGCGAACGGGTCGAGCAAGCGGGGCGGCTTGCCACCATTGCAGGCGAGGATGCGCTGGCGAGCGCGCTCTAGGAGCTGCCTGCCGGTGAGGCCACTGCCGCCGTTCGCCTTAGTTCGGACGACGAGGTCAGGTTTGCGTACGGCGTCCCAGCTCGCGAGGTCGGCCACTTCCTTCAGGAGGTCCTCGCGCTCCCTGTCGTCTTCCGGGTCGTCGATCAGGCTTTCGTAGATGAAGGCGCGGCACGCGGCGAGCGGGCGTCGCGCCCAATGGGCAGAGACCTCTTCTAGCGGGAAGGCGACTTCAATCAGGCGCTTGCGCCGTTCGGTCACGCTAAGCCTCCACCGCGACGGCTAGCAGTTGGTCTGCTTCGAAACGGTACTCTACGATGCGCTCCTCGGGCTCGAGTCCTCTTCCCACCGGGTCCTGGATGATCCACAGCTTCGGCGACTTAAGCGGGTCGGTCACGTAGTAGATGAAGAACTCATCACGCATCCGGTTGGCCGTCTGCCACTCCGTGTAGTAGAGGGTGACGTTCGCCTCCGCAGCGCGCCCCTTGGCCTCGATGTAGCGAACCTCGCCATGTGCTCCCTCGCTCCTGATGTCGTAGCCACCGCCGGTCTTTGAGACATCGATGGGCTCGCGCCCGCCCGCCCGTTCATAGTCCATCGCGACCTTCATGGCGGCGAGCTCCGAGCGCGTCTTG
>VBJS01000214.1 GCA_005880055.1 Chloroflexota bacterium
CGCATCCCGCGGTCACTGGTTGCTTACGAGATATCGAGACATCGTGCAGGTGCTACGCGACGACGAGCGGTTTTCGGCCGCGCAGGGGGCCGCGAACTCGATGCTCGTATCCGATCCGCCGGACCATTCGCGGCTTCGCGGCCTGGTAAACAAGGCATTCTCGGCGGGCATGGTACGCTCGCTCGAGCCCCGCATTCGCGAGATTGTGGAGTGCCTGCTGGACACGGCAGCAGAACGGGAGCAGATGGATGTCATCGCAGACTTCGCCTACCCGCTGCCTCTCACCGTGATCGCTGAACTGCTGGGGGTCGAGCCGGAGAAGCGCGACTTCTTCAGGCGGGCATCGACGAAGATCGCGATCGCCCTGGGTCCGGCGACTGATGCGGCAATTGCGATGCGCGCGGTCGAGGGACGGAACGAGCTCCTCGTCTACTTCGATAGCCTGATACAGAAGCGGCGAGATGAACCTCGTTCGGACCTGGTCAGTGCGCTGATCCAGGCTGAGGAGGCAGGGACATTCCTGGGTCACGGAGAGTTGCTGGCGATGCTCCTGCTCCTCCTCGTCGGGGGCCACGAGACAACGGTGAACCTCATCGGCAACGGGCTGCTGGCCCTTCTCCATCATCCACAGCCGTTCGCCCTATTGGCGGAGGAGCCAGGGTGCGAGAAGCGCGCGGTGGAAGAGCTCCTTCGGTGGGACTCGCCGGTGCAGTACAGCGGGCGGGTGGCGAAAGAGGACTTGGAGCTGGGCGGAAAGACGATCCGGGCGGGGCAGACGCTCAGGCTGATCCTGGGATCAGCGAACCGGGACCCGGAGGTCTTCACCGACCCAGACAGCCTGGACCTGCGACGCGAGCCGTGCCCGCACGTGGCGTTCGGCGCGGGGATCCACTTCTGCCTGGGTGGACAACTGGCGCGGCTGGAGGGACAGATTGCGCTTTCGTCGCTCGTCCGCCGGTTCCCGGGGATGCGGCTCGCGACGGAAGCGTTGCGCTGGCGGCAGGCGCCGGTGCTGCGAGGGCTGGAAGCGCTGCCGGTCAGGCTGCTTTAGAAGACGGGACTAGTCCCTGTAGCGACTGGTCGGTTGGGCGGCTGATCGGCCTAGTGCTTCGGTGACGGCGTGACGGTGGGCGGACGGGTGGGCACCGGCGTCGATGGCGGAGTGGGAGGAGGCCGCGGCGCGGCCGGTGGTTCAGGTGTCGGCGTGATGTCCGGCGTCGGTGGCGGGGTGGGTACGGGCTCGGGCGTCCCCGTGGGGGGAGGCGGCGGCGTAGGACTCGGGGTCGGGGTGGGCGCGTGAGCGGCGAGGACCGCTGTGATCAAAGCGACGTACAGGTGCACCCCCTCCGGTCGCAGATGGATGCCGTCACTCCAGAAGAGCTCCGGCCGGTCCACGCTCGCCGCGTGCCAGTCCACCAAGGCGGTGTTCGCGTAGCGGGCGACCCCGTTTGCGATGACGGCGTTGTTCCCGGCTTCCCAGTCTCGCGGCACCTTCACGTTCAGGAAGACCACAAGCCGTCTATCAGCCAGCGCTTCCATCATGGCGTCGAACTGGCTGCCGCTGAACGTGCCGTTGTTGCCAACCTGAATGACCACGGTATCGCCGAGTGCGCCGGACGCCGAGCGCTGGCTCACGATGCCAAGCATCGTCTGGGCCTGGCGCCCAACAGCGGCGTCGACTTCGGCTCCTGGGATCGCATAGACAAGCTCCTGGGCGGCGCCAACCATGACGGAGTCCCCCAAAGCCGTGACGGTCACGCCGGAAACCGGTGAGTAAGCGGCCGGTGGGGGCGCGGCCTGCGGGCGGGAAGCATCGGAGGCGCCCTCGGGGGCTGCACCCGGCGCGGAGACCTCGCCGCGTGGGCTGCCCGGTGGCGGCTGGTTCTCCTGTGAGACACTGCTGACTGCTTCGCCTGTTGATAATGGGATCCGGACGGGCGAAACGACAGAGCGAGCAGTGGAGGTAATGTGAACAGATTGGACCGCGAGATAAGAGGGAGGTGAAGGCGTCGGCGTCGTCGCGACGGCAATAACAACGGTTGTCAGCACAGCAAATGCTCCAGCACCAGCACCGGCTGTCCGCAAACGAGGCAGCCAGCCTTCGGCCCGCCAGGCGCGGAGGCGAACGAGCAATCGACCGGCCAGGCCCCTTCGAAACGGCGTTTCGACGAGGCGATAGGAGACTTCGGCCAGGGCGAACGTGGCGCCGATCTGAACCGCGAGCAACGCCGGTCCATCGAGGGAGGCGTCCACTCCCGGCCGCGTAAGCGCAACGACCGGCCAATGCCAAAGGTAGATGCTGTACGAGCGCAAGCCCATCCAGCGAAGGGGCTGCCTGCCGAGCAGGCCGGCGAATCGAGAACCCGGGCGGCTCACGGCAAGAATCACGACGGACGCAAGGATGGCGGCCAGGAGAAAGCCCCCGCGATAAAGGAAGGCGGAGGTGTCGCTCAATGTCACGCACAGGTAAGCGATAGCAGCCAGGCAGGCGAGGCCGGCGATGTCGGTGGCGCCGACGCGTGTTCGCCTGATAACAGCTTGCGCGCGCCCGCTACTCCAGACGAACGCAAGCGCACTGCCCACGAGCAAAGCGGCGGCGCGGGTATCAGTGCCGTAGTAAACGCGCGAGGAGTCGGCTCCAGGATCGTAGAGCCAGGCCATGAGTATCGAGGAGGCGATAGCCGCAACTGTGATGAGGAGGACAACGAATGATGCGCGCAAGCGTGGCAAGACCAGCGCCAGGAAGAGCGGCCAGACCAGGTAATACTGCTCTTCGATCGCCAACGACCAAAGATGACGGAGGAGCGAGGGCCTGCTCCAGCTTTCGAAGTAGGACTGATGGTCAAAAATGAGATACCAGTTGGTGACGTAACCCAGGGCGGCCAAGGCATTGCCGCGCAGGGACGCCACCTCATCGTGCATGAACAGGACGGAGGCGGCGGCAAGCGCAAAGACGAGGGCGAAGACGGCAGGTAATAGGCGCCGCGCCCTTCGCAGCCAAAATGCCCGCAGGTCCAGGCGTCTGGCGCCACGCCATTCCGAAAGAAGAAGCGACGTGATGAGGAACCCGCTGATCACGAAGAAGACAACCACCCCCAGGAAGCCGGCGACCACGAAGGGTTGGCGTGATAGATGACCACTGCGGCCACGGAAAGAGCGCGCAAACCGTCGAGGCCTGCCACGTAGCCGAGCGGTCCGCCCTGCCCATGCAAAACAGGCGCCTGGGACAGGGGATGCGCTTTACGGAGAACCGAGAGATGCCGTCCAATACCGGCGAACGGCTGCGGCCGAAATGCGCAATATGAGGGAAATACTATTGCCGAAACAGCAAAAGCTAAACCGATGGCAATGCCAGCCGCCAACGCGGCAAGCAACTGAAGGTATGGCGTGTCCGCTTGAATCGGAAATACCGTCAAAGCCCCGCCCAACCCCAATCTTATGTCTGATTGCGGTCAATCATAGCCGACCGGCTTGCCCAATGCAGTATCAGCGACGCCCGAAGTGAGCGGATGTTTCGAGGGGGTGGACTACTTATCCACAATTTCACCGACCAGCCACCCACACACTCGTGCCGGCTGGCGGC
>VBJS01000212.1 GCA_005880055.1 Chloroflexota bacterium
ACACTGCTCCGCGAAGCATCCTGTGGGGACGGGGGGAGAGAAGCGTTTGCAGCGGGCTCCAACGTCTGGCACCGGCTCCGGCCGGCTGTCCCCGCGCCGCCCCACAAGATTCCTTCGCGTAGCGGCGATTGTCCGCTCACCAATAGCATCACCGCTCAGAATGACATCCGCGTCTCACACCTACCCCGCCGCACCGTCTTGTCAGGCGGTTAGG
>VBJS01000213.1 GCA_005880055.1 Chloroflexota bacterium
TACGGCGTACATCCTGAAGAAGGGCGCTTCGCTGCTGATGCTGGGCTGGGCGGACCGTGCGGGCGGGGCGATGTTCGGGCTGGTCAAGGGGCTGATCGTAGTGGAGTTGCTGCTGCTCGTCTTCGTCGCCTACCCGCAGCTGGGGCTGGAGAACGCCGTCTCCAATTCGGCCCTCGCGCCGTTATTTGTGGACGATGCGTCATGGGTGCTGGTGCTCATGCCGGGGGACATCCACGACAGGGTTGACACCTACCTGGCTTCCTGAAAATGACAGGATTGCAGGGATTATTTGGCCTCTGATAGTATTGGCTTCGGTGGTGAGATCAATTGGGGCCAGCCCTACCTGTTTTAGTTTTGAATCAAAATTACGAGCCCCTGAACGTGTGCAACGTGCGGAGGGCTTTCGTTCTACTTGACCGCGGCAAAGCGGAGATCATTGAGAACGGCCGCGGCTACCTGCACAGCCCCACATATCTCTTCGAGATCCCGTCCGTCATCCGGCTGATTTACCTCATCCGGCGCCCTCGGCCGCAGGGGCGGCTGACGCGGCGCGATGTCTTCCTGCGTGACCACTTCACGTGCCAGTACTGCGGGAAGCAGACGAAGGACCTGACGCTGGACCATGTCCTGCCGAGGCACCGCGGCGGCGGGCACAGCTGGATCAACGTTGTCGCCGCCTGCAAGCCGTGCAACCATCGCAAGGCGGGACGCACGCCTCAGGAGGCGCACATGCACCTGCACCGGGCGCCCTTCCGGCCCGGATACAGCTTCTTCCGCAGCTTCTACCCGTACCTGGAATCGCAGGAGGGCTGGCGGAAGTTCATCCCCGGCATCGAGCCTGAGTTCGGCTTCGCCTAGGACGGCGGCCCGTACCGTACCGGCGCCTCCCTGTGTCCCGGACGTTGTTCGTCCCGCCCGACCTGCCCCTCAAGGTTCCTTCGCGGACAGGCGCTTGTCTATGCGCAAATGGCATCGGCGCTCAGAATGACATCCGGCGGAGCGCCTCCCGATGTCATGCTGAGTGCCCATCCCGGCCTTCGTCGAGATGCCGCTCCGCCGCGAAGGTACCCGGTGGGGAAGGGCGGGAGAGAAGCTTTCGAAGCGAGTGACCCGTGTGGGACCGTGTCCCGCTGGCTGTCCCGCCAACCGCCCCACAAGGTTCCTTCGCGGAATGCGGGGAAGGGTGGGAGAGAAGCAATTGAAGCGCGCCTGCGCCCTCGGCCCCCCGGCTAAGGCCAGCCGCTGGATAGGTCAGCCCAGCGCGGATTAATAGACTCGATCAGCGCTATCTTCCTCGCCCGACTCCAGCCCTTAATCTGCTTCTCGCGTGCGATTGCCGCGTGAACGTCGCTCGTCTCTTCGTGGTAGACCAACGCGCCCGCATGGTAACGGCTGGTGAATACCCCGCCGTATCGCTGCTTGTGCTGGTGGACGCGCCATTCAAGGTCATTGGTAAAGCCCGTGTGCAGGCTCGACCGGTGGCGGTTTGTGAGGATATACACGTAATAGCTCTTCATCGAGGCGGGTTCAGCGCGAGCCGAGTGACCGTCCCCGCCGCTACCCCACAAGGTTCCTTCGCGGAGAGGCGGTTGTCTACGCGCAAATGGCATCGCCGCTCAGAATGACATCCGGCGGAGCGCGAAGCGCCTCGCTCATGTCATGCTGAGCGCCGATCTCGCTTTTCGTCGAGATGCCGCCCCACCGCGAAGGTAGCCGGTGGGGACGGGCGGGTAAGAAGCGTTTGAAGCGGGTCCGAGGCGGGTTGCTCCGTCTCGCGCATCGCAACAGAACCGGCATGGACGCTGCTTCGTAGAAACGTTGATACCCTGCGCTTCCGCGGCGCCGGGCGTGGTACAATTGAGCGCTAGCGAGACTCAGGGCGAGCCGTAATATTGGGGAGGACTGGTCGCCTTTTGAACAAGTGGCCGATTCTGGCGGCAATTGCTATCGCTGCGTTCGCGCTTACCGCAGCATTTTCGGGGACGGCCCGCGCCGCCGCTAACGTGGAGGTGGAGTCCCTGGACTGTGCGCGCCACCCAGGCCAGCTTGACGTCATCACCCTGACGAACGCAGGCGACACCTCGCAGGACCTGGCGGGCTGGTCACTGCGCAGCGACCCGGAGGCCAGCCAGCAGATGTCCCTGACACGCGCCGGCTCCATCGACCCCGGCGAACTGGTGTACGTCGTGGCCGGCTATCACGCCGTGGAGCTGCCGGAGCAGGACGTGTTCCTCTGGAGCAACGATGAGATCCTGCGCGATTCCGGGGACCCGCCGGACTACGTGAAGATCTACGATGCCGCCGGCAGCCTGGTAGGCGGCATGGACTGCAACGGACAGCCGTTGCCCGGCGCGGCAACGCCGCCTCCGGCTACTCCCGAGCCTGTAGAGCCCACG
>VBJS01000038.1 GCA_005880055.1 Chloroflexota bacterium
GCTCGGCGGCGCCTACGTCTTTGATCGCCGCAGCCGGCGCCACATCGAGAAGGTCGCCGTCGTGCCGCCCGGCACCATCGCCATGCCGGAGACGGTTTCCGGTGACATGGTCATCGAGCATCCCGATATGCGCGTCGCCCTCACCGACGACTCCGCTGGGACGCGCATTCGCGTCGAGGCGGCAGACTTCGGCGGGATGCCCCTCGAAGCGGACATCCTCGTCCAGCGTCCGGAGGGCCATCAGACGCTCAACGTGGTCATCCCCTGGACCGACATCCAGTTCCAGTACACCTCCAAGCAGAACACGCTGCCCGCTTCCGGCTTCGTGCAGGTCGGCGATGATCAACTGGAGTTCGAGCCGCCCGCTTTCGCTTGTCTCGACTACGGCCGCGGCGTCTGGCCCGAGCACACGCTCTGGAACTGGGGCTCGGCGTCCGGCGTCCAGGGCGGCCGTACTGTCGGTCTGAACCTTGGCGGGCAGTGGACGGACGGCACCGGGATGACGGAAAACGGCCTCTGTATTGACGGCCGTCTCACGAAGATTAGCGAAGACCTGGTTTTCGAGTACGACCGCGCGGTCATGATGAAACCGTGGCGAGTCCGGACGGCGGTGAGCGGGCGCGTCGACCTCCTCTTCGAGCCGGAGTTCGAGCGCGTATCAGAGAGCGGCCGGAGAGACGGATTCTTCACGAGCGCCCATCAGCTCTTCGGCTGTTACTCGGGCGTCATTAGCCCGGACGGCAGCGAACCAATCGGGGTGCGCGACCTCTTCGGCTGGATCGAGGAGCACGAAGCCCGCTGGTGACGACGGCTCACTTGCGTACCTACTGACAGCTCCCCCTTTGGGATCCGACTCCCGGCTGTTACGCTGAGACCGAAGGTCCTTCATGACACAGCCGCGCGCGACGACCCCAACCCGCTCGAACGAACGCTGGGGTGCAAGCCTTGAGCGCCGCTCGATCAAGTCATCCGCCGCTCTCGCGCGTTGCCTCAGGTTCGCCCGGCCGGAGAACCGCGAAAAAAATGTGCCGACAATCAAGCGGTCCGCCAACAATCGAAAACGGACCGTCGGCCAGACGCGAAGCGGCCGCCCAAACCGCTTGATCGTCCGCTTGTTTGAGCGACGCAGTCCCGAGTGCTGAGCGCCTTCTGTCATCCCGAGCTGCACGGCAGTCTTCGACGGTACTGGCCGCCGGCACGAGGGATCTGGGGTGGGGCAGCGCTCGCTAAGAGGCGGGGGGCATTTCGAGTACCGAAAGCCGGGTGCTATTGACCGCGCGTCGCAGGCGGCTACGGTTCGATGCTGACGGGCAACGGGCAGCGCGCATAGCCGAACGCCTCGGGCGTCATCACTCAGCCGAACCTCTCCCCTACCAGTTCCTCGCTGCGCGCCCAGAGCGCCTGCGCGCGCTCCGGGTCGAGCGCGTAGGCGCGGACGCCGGACATGGCGGTGGGGTCGTGCGTGAGCGGGGCGACGCCGCAGTCCTCGCAGTAGCGGCCTCCGACCTCGCCGGCATCCGCCACGACGGCCGCCCAGACCGAGGTAGCCGCGCCCTGCGGGACCGTCTTGAAGGTCGGCCGCGGGCTGTTCGGGGGCAGCTTCTGCATCAAAAGCTGCATCGTCTCCGGCGTCAGGTGGCGCCCAAGCTCAGTCTGGATGCCGCCCGGGTGCACCGCGCAGGCGCGCACCTCTCGGTCACGCAGCCGCCGGTCCAGCTCGCCCGCGAACTGCGCGTTTGCCGTCTTTGAGCGCCCGTACGCGACCCACGGGTCGTACGGCGTGCGTTCGAACCCCGGATCGTCGAGGTCCACGTCCGAGAACCGGTGCCCCGACGAAGACAGGACCACCACTCGGCTTGGCACGCCGGCGAGGAGCAGCGGCAGCAGGCGGTTCACGAAGACGAAGTGTCCCAGGTGGTTCGTGCCGAACTGCGTCTCGAACCCGTCCTCGGTCTTGCCCTGCGGGCAGGCCATCACGCCGGCATTGGCGATCAGCACCTGCAGCGGCTTATTGTCCGCCAGGAGCTTGTCGGTGCAGGTGCGCACGCTGGACAGCGAGGCCAGGTCCAGCTCGCGCAATTCGGCGCTCGCGCCCGGCGCCGCGCCGGCACGTACCGTCTCCGCCGCCCGCTCGCCCTTGGCCGGGTCCCGCACAGCCATCACGACGTCGGCGCCGTGTGAGGCCAGCGCCCGCGCCGTCTCAGCGCCCAGCCCGGCCGACGCCCCGGTGATCAGAATCCGCTGGCCGGACACGTCCCTGCCTTCCAGCAGCTCGTCGGTCGTCGTCTCCCATCCATACGTCTTGTTGGTCATGATGCTGCCTCCGTTCTCGTCAAGAAGCTTGCGGCGACTCTACCCGCCGCTCTCGCAGCGCCGTTTCAGCCCCTCCGCCTCCATGCGCACGTTGCGCTGGGCCACGGAGCGGACCAGTGGCGATAGCAAGGTCGCCATCAGGCCGCCCATCTGAACGCTCAGCGTCACCCGCGAACCGCCGTCCGCCGGCTCGACGACGTGCCTGGCGGTGCTACTCACGCCCATCGCGCTCGTCTCCCATGTGAACGAGCGACCTTCTGTGTATTCCGTCACCGTCCAGACAGACTTGGGCGCGCCCTTGATCTCGATTTGCGCTCTGCTGCCCAGCACCAACGGTCCGTCCTCGAGCCGCTCGATTCGCCGCATCGATTCGGTCCACTCCGGCCAGCGCTCGACGTCGGTCATCACCCGCCAGACGGCTTCGGCCAGGGCATCGATCTGCGCAGTCTCTTCATGTTGAACCGTCATGCGCGCCTCCTTATTTGGCTCGTCGGTCTTAGTCCTCCCCGACTCCGGCAATCCCGATCTCTTCTCTCAGGCGTGGGTCCAGGCCGGCCAGCGAGGCCAGCAACTCGCGGTCCAGCCTCGCGCTCTCGGTAACCAGCGCCTGCAACCGTTCGGAGTGGCCGACGCTTTCGTGGAACTGCCCGCACTGGTATGCCCGCACCTGCTCAGCGAGGGCAGCGTCGACCTGCGCGGCGTTCGCCAGGAGCGCCAGAAGCAGACGGTTCGGCTCTTCGAGCGGCGCCGGCGGCCGCTCCGCCAGCAGCCGTTTACGCATCGCGCCGACGGCCTCCGCCCGGCTGCGGGCCAGGTATGCGTCAAGCGGTTCGCCCGGTGCGCGCTCGGCAGCCGTGCCAAACTCCTCCGGGCGGCCGCCGTGCAGCAGCGAGTACGCGTCCCGGAATGTCTGGCCGTAATCAGATGCAGACTGGGTCATTTGGTTGACAACATATGGGTAACATTGACGTTAAGAGCCCGTCAACATTAGCATGCGCCACGAATTCGTTCCCGCTGGCCGCTTGATGAAGCCGACGTTTCTGCCTCTGATCTTCTTGCTTCTTTCCGTTGCCGCGTTCGCGTGCGGCGGAGGAGACGGGGGCGGTGAGGAATCGCTACCCTTTGGGCTGCAGACGCAGACGGTAACAACCGGCGATCATGTCTCGGCAATGGCCTTCGCTCCGGACGGCCGTCTCTTCTTCGCGGAGAAGTTCACCGGCAATATCCGTATCGTTGGCGCCGACGGCAAGGCGTTGTCCGACCCCTTCGCCCATCTGGACGTCGCTGATTGGCTGCACCTGGACTGGGGGCTGACCGGGCTCGCCCTGGACCCGAATTTCGCCTCTAATCATTTCGTCTACGCCTTCTACAGCCAGCCGGTTGAGTCGCCGAAGGACCTACCGATCGCGCGCCCGGTGCTGGTCCGATTCACAGAGCAGAACAACAAGGGGATCGATCAGACCGTGGTGATCGACGATTTCCCGCAGTCGCGGTCGGGCCACCAGGGGTTCAAGACGAACGGACGCATCCACTTCGGCTCGGATGGCGCACTGTACCTCGACATGGGAGATTACGACTGGGGAAAGACGGGCCCCAACGGCACCGGTGCTGCGCAAGACCTATCGCTGCCGCTCGGCAAGTTTCTCAGGGTCGATACGTCCGGGAAGCCGCTGCCCGACAACCCCTACGTCGCGACGCCCGGCTCCGATCCGCGAATCTTCGCGATCGGTTTCAGCCGTGGCTTCGATTTCGCTTTCCATCCGCAATCGAAAAAGCTGTACAGCACGGACAACACAGATAGCTGCGAGGAGCTGGACATCGTCCAGGCGGGCGGCAACTACGGGTGGCCCAAGCGACCAGGTAAAGCCGATCGGGCTGCTGGCGCGCCCGGGCAAAGGCCCCGGCCAGTTCCAGTCGTATATCAGCGCCACCGGCATGGCATTCGTGGGCGCCGCGAAGTACCCGCAGATGGGAGAGGGCCTCCTGATCTGCGGTAACGAGACCAAATTGATGCAGCGGCTGAAGCTAGGCGGCGCGGCCTTCGACCAGGTTGCCGCCGACGACGCAGTGGTGAAAGACTGCAACGGCGCGGTTGCGGCCGCCCCCGATGGCACGGTTTACTACAGCAACGACACGCAGATCACCCGCCTGGTCCAGACGCAGGCGACCGCGGCAGCGTCCGCCGGAGGCGTGACCGGGGCATCCGCCGGAGGGGCGATGGCGGCCCCGACAACAGCCGGTCCCTGACCGCTACTGCAGCGCGCCCGCTACGAGTAGCTCCGCGATCTTTTCGTCGCCCAGGCCGAGCAGCTTCTTGCAGACGTACTCTGTGTGCTCGCCGAGCAACGGCGCCGGCGCGCACAACTCGCCCGGCGTCTTCGAGAGCTTGAACGGCGGGCCGTCATAGGCGGCGCGGCCGGTCTCCGGGTGGTCCAGGTAGACGTAGTACCCGCGCTCCTTCATGTGCTCGTCCACGTCCAGGATTTCGCGTGCGCTCTGGACCACGCCTGCCGCCGCTCCGCGTGACTGAAGGTCGCGCATCAGTTCGTAAGCGTCCTTGTCCGCCGTCCACTCGCTGATCTTCGCTTCGAGCTCCGCCTCGCTGGCTTTGCGCGCCTCCAGCGTCGAGAAGCGGCCGTCCGCCGCCCACTCCGGTGAGCCCATCGCTGCTGCGAGCGCCCGCCATTCCTCCTCCGAGAAGCAGGCGATGGCGATCCAGCGCTGGTCAACAGGCAGGCCGGAGTTGGAGAGCGGCCGGCACTTGAAGGCGTTGTGCGGCACCGCATACGGCAGGCCGTTGCCGGAGCGCATGGCAACCCGGCCGTTGGCGGTGTAATCAAATATCGCCGGGCCCAGGGGAGCGACTGACGAGGGCAGTTGCGCGCATTCGATCCGCTGTCCCTTGCCGGTCTTGTTTCGATAGTGCAGCGCGGCCAATATGGCGATAA
Source organism: Chloroflexota bacterium (assembly GCA_005880055.1). Taxonomy (GTDB): domain Bacteria; phylum Chloroflexota; class Dehalococcoidia; order SM23-28-2; family RBG-16-64-32; genus VJS01. The sequence continues at coordinate 5,262 of VBJS01000038.1, forward strand.
GGGTGTGGCCGGGGTTGATGACATAGTCCGGGTAGTTAGTGCCCAGGCCGAACGGGGGGCGGTTCGGAAAGCCGGATAGATAGTTGTAGCCGGTGATCGGCGTGAGGACAGCGCCGAAGCCCAGGAAGTCGCGGTGGGGTCCTTCGTAGCCCTGCATCGGCTGGTAAGCGGCGATGATCTTTGGGTTCACCTCTACAAGCTTGTTGTATGTCAGTCCCCAGCGCTCTATCACGCGAGGAGTGATGTTCGTGAGGAAGACGTCGGCCCAGGCGACGATCTTCATCGCCAACTCGCGGCCCTGCTCCGTGTTCAGGTTGAGGGTGATTGATAGCTTGGCGGCGTTGAAGTTGTTGAAGTAGCCGCTAACGTTGTAGCCCGTCTTGCCCTTGGCGAAAGGCGCCACCGTCCGCAGCGCGTCGATGTGCGTCTCTGACTCGATCCGCACGACAGTCGCCCCGTAAGTGGCGAGGTGGTTGGCGCAAATGGGCCCGGCGCCGAACCAGGAGAAGTCAGCGACCTTCAGCCCTTCGAGCGGGCGCTTTGCTTTCATCGCAAGCGTTCCCGGCCGCTCATCCCTCGATACCTCGGGACGAGCGGACCATAGATTGCAGATTCGCCAGGAACGCGCGCAGAAGCTGGTTGAACTCTTGTGGCCGCTCCATCTGCACGAAGTGCGCGCAGTCCAACGTCCGCACTTCCATGCCGGGAATGGCTTCCCGGAGCTGCTCTTCGGTTACGGGCAGCGTCGCTGCTCGCGCGAAGAGCGCCGGCACAGGTAGGCTTCCCGGCTGAAGGTACTGCTCGTCGAAGGTGCTTTCGATGGCCGAGTGCATGACACGCTGCGAGGCTGAGGTCATTCCTTCGATTACCTCCTCTCGCAGCGCGGCGGGTGAATCCTCGCGAAAGAGGAAGTTGGAGATGAATTGCGATGCGACCTGCTGGTACTGCGGCGAGCGCAGCCCAGCGCTAATCTGCTGCCTGATCGGCTCAAATTGCGGGCCCATAGGCGTAAGCGGCGAATCGACGATGACCGCCGCGCGGATGCTTTTGGGTGCTTGCGCGCGAGGTTGGCAGTGATTACGCCGCCCATGCTGTGGCCGATGACGACCGGTCGCTGGAGGCCGGTTTTCCCGATCAACCAGGCGACGTCGTCGACGAAGCCGCCGATCGTGTAGTTCTGGTCAGGCTTATCGGACGCGCCGTGGCCGCGCAAGTCCACCGCCACAACCCGGTTCGTGAGCCCGAACTCGCTGGTCTGGTCTCTCCAGTGTGAGTGGGCGCAGCACCAGCGGTGCACAAAGAGGAGGGGTGGGTCGCCGGCGCCTTCGTCCAAGTAGCAGAGGTTGATTCCATCGCGGTTCGCAGTCTTAAGGGCCATTACACCACTCCTTTCGCCGACAGAGCGCGCCGCTCGCCGTCTGAAATGCCTATCTCCCGCAGCACTTCGTCGGTGTGCTCGCCGGCTAACGGCGGCCGTCGGCGGATCGCCCAGGGTGTCTCCGAGAGCTCGTACGGCCCGCCGGGATACTGCAACGTCTGCCCGAGCTCCGGGTGCTCGACGGGCGTGAGCCACTTCTTGTACCGGAGCTGCGGGTTCTTGGCGATGTCTTCGGGCGTGCTGACGATGCCGAAGAGGAGGCGGCGGGACTGCGCTTGCTCGTACATCTCCCACTTACTCTTGGACTTCACGAAGCGGCGGAGCACTTCGTTGACATGCGGGAAGAAACTCACCTTCTTTGCCGCCTCCGGATCCGTCGCGATGCCGGAAAGGAAACGCAGGGTAAGGTTCCGGCAGACATCGGCGTACGGCTCCTCTGTGAGGTCCTCCGCCTTGCCCTCGTCGGCCATCCAGGCCAGTAGGTCAGCCCAGGTCGCTCCGCCGGGCGTTCCCACATAGCCGTAGACGTGGCCATCGCTGGTCTCGTAGACGCCGATGCCTGGAATATCGATCGGGATTATCCCGCGCGAGCCGTTGCGGACACGCAGCACCTGCAGCATGTCCCACGTCTGCATCGCCGTCTCTTGCGTGAGCGAAAGCGCTTCCTGCATCGAGACATCCACGTGCTGGCCCTCGCCGTGCAGGTCGCGGTAGCAGAGCGCGATCAATGTACCCGCAGCCGTCACGATCGAGGAGGAGATGTAGCCCTGCTTCCACGGAGGCAGGTTGGGCGGGTCCTGGGGGTCGCCGGCCAGCCACATCGTTCCGGCCATGGCGACACCCACAATGTCCGGCGCCTTATAGCGCGAATGCGGGCCCGTTTGGCCGAAGCCCGTGACGGATGTGAGGATAATGTCCGGACGGATCTGGCAGAGCTTCTCATAGCCAAGGCCCAGTTCGTCGAGATACCCCGGTTCGAAGCTCTCGACAATCACATCGGCGGTCGCCGCTAGCTTTCGGAACACGTCCCGGCCCCCTTCCGAGCCGAGGGAGAGGGTGACCGATCGCTTGTTGGTGTTCAGGTTCCACCAGTAGAGCGAGTGTTCCGGGCCCGGCTCGTCGTGAAAGAAAGGAGGGAGATTCCTCACGGGATCTCCGTCCGGCGGCTCGACCTTGATGACGTCCGCGCCCAGGTCTGCCAGCAGCTTGGTGCAGTACTGGCCTATCTCGCCGGCCAGATCCAGCACTCGGACATCGCCGAGTGCAGGAGGCGTTGATTCGGGATCGGTCAACTGGTTCGGCGCATCAAGAGTCTCCGCCCGGCGATCCCCCCTGCAAGGGCGGCCGTCAGGGACAGGCAAGCCGCAATATACCAGAGCGCTGATGTGCCGTCACTTGCCGGTGGCCCGCCGGCGGCCGGCAAGTGCGCGGGAGCGGCCTCGATGTAGCGATCGAGGAGAGCGGTGAATGCTGGGTCCGCCTTGAAGAACCCGCGCTCGTCGCGCATCAAAGCGGGACGACCAGTTTCGGCCGAGTAGTAGGAGAGGCTGGTCATGAATTGCATCTTCCCTGGAGCGCCGCCTTCGTCGCTGTAGAGCTTGATGGTGTACGGGTCCTGCGGTGCCGGCCCGGGCGGCGTGCCGTAGTGGCCGTCGCCGAAAACGGCGCTGGGCGGCAGCTTCTGCATCTCGGATACCGGAATCGTCACCTCGGCGGAGAGCCCGTGGCCCGTGATCCGCGCCTCAAAGGGACCTTTTGCCTCGGCCGATCTCGCAAAGGCGAGGGCTACGACTAGCGCCGAGGCTGCGAGGACGATGAAGAGCGTTGGAGCGATCGCGATCTTGCGCATGTCTTCCACCTCCGCAGCTTATACAGCCGCGGCGGCGGCGCGGTTCCCGATGGCCGCGTGGACTACTCAGGGGCCCCTGAGCCAGGGGTGGAGGTATGCCGACTTACACGGGTCAGGGTGAAGCCCTGACCTACGCGGGATGGCGCGCCTGACGGGATCGCGGGCCGGCGCTACTATTTCTCGACGGGTACGCCGACGAGGGAGCCCCATTCCGTCCAGGAGCCGTCATAGTTGCGGACGTTCTTGTATCCCAGCAGGTGCGTTAGCACGAACCAGGTGTGCGCCGAGCGCTCGCCGATGCGGCAATAAGCAACGACATCCTTGTCCGGGCTCACTCCCTGCCCGCCATAGAGCTGCTCTAGCTCTTCGCGAGACTTGAACGTGCCATCCTCGTTGACCGCCTGCGACCAGACGATGTTCATTGCCCCGGGAATATGTCCGCCGCGCTGCGAGCCTTCCTGCGGGAGGTTCTCCGGCGCCAGCAGCTCACCTGAGAACTCTCGCGGCGAGCGGACGTCTACGAGAGCGCCCTTCCCGGAGCGGACTTTGTCTAGGTGCTTCAACACCTGATCCCGGACGGCGCGAATATCGTCCTTCGGGCCCTTCACACTGATGGAACTTTTCGGGTGGGCCGGCACTTCCGTTGTCATCTCGCGGCCCTCGTCTATCCACTTCTTGCGGCCGCCGTTCATGAGCTTCACGTTGTCCAGGCCGTAGTACTCGAGGACCCAGAGGGCATAGGCGGCGAACCAGTTGTTGTTATCGCCATAGAGAACAACGGTTGTATCGGAGTCCACACCCGAGCCGCGAAGCAGCCATTCGATGCCCGCCTTATCAGCGACATCCCGGACTACTTCCGTCTCCAGGTCTTTCTTCCAGTTCCAGCCAACGGCGCCCGGGATGTGTCCCGTATCGTAGGCCGCCGTATCTACATCAACTTCTATGAGACGGACCCTGGGGTCCTTCAGGTGTTCGGCTACCCAGTCGGTCGGTACAAGGGATTCGGGCTTCGCATAGTTAGCCATTGGGGCCTCCTTCTCGTGTCGCTGCTATAGGATGTTTCTACCGTCCCGACGACGCCTCGTCAACCCGCGCCCGGGCCCTCGCCCGGTTCTGACCGCATCACGAGCGCACTTGTCTCGCCGGCTGCCACCTGTTCCCCCGCTTGGTTCTCGCACCGCGCCTCGTAGCGCCTGCGTATCACCGCGCCTTCGGGCGTCGCCTCCGCGAGCCGCGCCCGCGCGGTGATCGTCTCGCCGCAGAGCATCGGCTTCAGGAACGCCAGGGAAAGCCGGGCGTCCGCGTACCATTCCCTTCCGAGCTCCAGCTCCATCATCTCGCTGATGTAATCGGCCGCCATCAGACCCTGGGCAACGGTCGTTGGGAATCCAGCCTTCTTCGCAGCCTCGGGCTGGACGTGAATCGACATGCCCCGCTCCGCATTCGCAGAGTCCTCCGAGTACGCCGTTATCCTTTCCTGGGTAAGTGTTCGAGTGATCGCTGCCGGTCCCTCCCCCGCTTGGGACTGGCCTGCCGCTTGTTCCTTGTTCCTTGTTCCCCGTTTCTGCAACGGTTGCTCCGGTGGGAAGGTCATCGTCAGCCGCGCGTTTCCGATCATCAGTCCGGTTTCGTCCCGCCAGCGCGTCTCGAACACGAACCAGTTGCGCCCGCGCTTCTCGTACTTGGCGGTGAACTTGCCGTAGCCGATGAGCTGCCGGTCGAGCCGGAGCGCCGATATCGTCTCGATCTCCTGCTTGACGTGGAGGGTGCCGGGGGGCACCGGCCCAACCTGGTCCAGAAAGCGCATGCCGGCGTTTCCGAGGATGGAGGGAGGCGCAACGGGCGGCCCCCAGGGCGAGCGTTCTCTGTGCCATGAGTGCTGGTTTTCCACGGCTTCCAGGTGGCGGGCGATGCGGTCCGCCAGCGGGTATTTCCAGGGCCCGAACTCGCGGTTCATCTCGATCGCTTCATAGGAAAGGGCCTCAGCGAGGCGCGGGACGGCATCCGGCATGGCAGGGGCATGATAGCAAACGGCCCCTGCTAGAATCGAACATTAGGGCGAACACCAGGCCCGACACGAGCCACGCCAAGGAGGAGCCTTGAAGGTAGGCACGATTAAGGAAACGAAGATCGAGGAGTACCGCGTCGGTCTGACGCCATCGGGCGCTCACGCGGTGTCAGAGGCAGGCCATTCGGTTCTCGTCGAGCATGAGGCGGGTGCCGGCTCAGGCTTCTCCGACGGGCAGTATGAGGCGGCTGGGGCGCGCATATGCTCATCCGCCGCCGAAGTGGCGGCGACGGTTGACCTGCTGGTGAAGGTAAAGGAGCCACAGGAACCAGAGTTCACGCTGCTGCGCCCGGGGCTGATTCTCTTCACCTACCTGCACCTGGCGCCGCTCCCTGAGCTAACACGTGCGCTGCTCGATTCACGTACGGACTCCATAGCCTATGAGACGGTGCGCCGCGGCGATGGCTCGCTCCCGCTGCTCATACCGATGAGCCAGGTGGCGGGACGAATGGCGGCGGAGATTGCGGCGCAATTCTTGAAGAAGCCGGGGCCGGGACGTGGCAAGCTGCTGGGCGGCATCGCGGGGGTCTCGCCGGCGCGAGCTCTTGTGATCGGCAGCGGGAACGTGGGGACGGCCGCGACACGGGTGCTCGCAGCGTTGGGGGCGCAGGTTACTGTGAGTTCAACCGACCTCCAGCGCCTCTCCGGCCTCGAAGCGCAGTTCCGCGACCGGATCACCACGCGCGTTTCCAGCCCATCCGTCCTCGCCGAGGAGATCGCGGGCGCCGACATCATGATCGGCGCTGTGCTCGTTCCCGGAGGCATCGCGCCCAAGCTCGTGAGCCGGGAGATGGTGCGCTCGATGGGTGCCGGCGCGGTGATCGTGGATGTTTGCATCGACCAGGGAGGGATCGCCGTGACCTCGCGTCCGACGACACATTCCGACCCGATTTACGTCGAGGAAGGCGTCATTCACTATTGCGTGCCGAACATGCCGGGAGCCGTTCCGCGAACTTCAACCGAGGCACTGACCTCCGCCACGCTGCCGTATGTGCTCAGGCTTGCGCAGCGTGGGATCGCTGTCCTCCGCGAGGACGAGGCGCTGGCGGCCGGAGCCAGCACGATCGACGGCAACCTGGTGAGTGAAGCCGTGGCGCGTGCGCAAGAACTGCCCTATACGCCGCTGACCGAAGCGTTGGCCGCCCGCCTGGGCGCTCGCAGCCTCTAGCGCGGGGTTGGCGCGTGCTACAATTCGCGAAGCGTCATGCCCTCGCTCGCGCTCCTCTCCCCAAAGCCGCTGGCTGGTAAGACAACGATCGCCTGCGGGCTGGCGCGTAGCATTGCCGCGAAGGGGAAAAGCGTGGCCCTGCGGCGCCTGGGCGATGATCCGCACGCCGTGCAAGACGGCGCTGTTTTCGCCCGCCTGGGCGCCGCGAACTCGGCGGAGGTGCAACTACTAGAGGCGCCGGCAGCAGAGTCGGCGACGCTGGATGGCATCGATCCTGAAGCACGGGTGATCGTCGTGGCGGATGGCGGCACCCCCGCTGAGGAGCTAGCGGAATATTGCCGGCCTCTGGGGCCGAGAATGCACGGTGTGCTTCTGAACCGGCTCCCCGCAAAGCGGCGAGACGAAGTGCGGGCGGCGACCGGGCGAGCGGGCCTCCGGTTGCTGGCAGCGATTCCTGAAGACCGCCTTCTGGCTTCCCCCTCGTTTGGTGAGATAGGAGAGGCACTCAAGGCAGAGACGACGTTCTTTGATTCCAAGGGCGATCAGGCGCTTGATCGCCTGCTGATCGCATCCATCGCAGCCGACCCCGGTCAAGGTTATTTCGAGCGGCATGCGGCGAACACCGTGATCGTGCGCAGCGATAAGCCTGACCTGCAACTCGCTGCCCTCAACGCAGGCGCCGGTTGCCTGATCCTTACCGGCGGGCTGCCGGTACTTCACTACGTGCTGGAGCGCGCCCAAGAAGATGAGATACCTATAATGCGGACGAACCTGGCGACCGTTGACGCGGTCAAGACGATCGAGGGGCTGTTCGGGTCTGGCCCCTTTTCCGCGTCCGAAGCAAAGCTACGGAGGCTGGAACAGCTACTGTCGGAAGCAGAGATGGAGGCCTTGCTGGCGGTTTAGCGGGAGGCAGGGCCGGTGCCCCGGCCGGAGCGAGAGGCCCCTGCGATAGCCTGCTCTTCGGACGAACGGCTGTTATCCTCCGGCTGCTCCTGAGACGCCGTGCGACGGGTTGTCGCTCGGGTGGGCGCCACAGGGCGCGCGGCAGCTCCGTCTGCATCGTCGAGCGGCGCGGCGACGACGTGAGTTTCCGGGATTTCGGCAGAGGCCGGCACGGGCGGCGGAGGCGGCATGATGGTGCCCTGCCTCTGGGTGCTGCAGTAAGGGCAAGCAACCCAGTTGAAACTGAGCAACTGCTCACACTTGACGCAGATGTCCTTCAGGTGCGTTTGACAGAAGGGGCAGACTCGCCAGCCGCGCTCCGTAAAACGCCGGCACGATGGGCACAGACCCTCATCGCCGATCTCTCGAAGAAGCGCCTCTTCTTCGAGAGATCGGGAATATGCCTCTTCAAGCGTCTCCCGCGGACGCAGCATCAGGTACAGCGCCAGTCCCGGGATGTTGAAGCCGGGGAAGAACATCATGGTGATGAATACGGCGAGCACCTGGAGACCCAGGTCCCTGGTCCGCTCACGGATATCGCGGTAGACCCAGACGATAATGCTGAGCCACAAGAGGAGGGCCCAAACGCCGCCCACCAGCGCGGCCAGAATCGCATATTCCATCCTAGCTACCGCCTTTTTGTTCTAATGTGTAGAGTTTTGAGCATTATAGCACGTGCTCCCTGTTCCCCCAGTCTCCTTCAATATAACGCGCTGGGTGCGAGCTTGGCCCCTCCACGAGTGCCCGATAGACTGAATGAGAGCGAAATTAAATGCGAGGCAGAGGTACGGCCGCTCCCTTAGACGCCAGGCGCCGCCTAGCCGTTACGTTTTCGGATATGGCGTTTGAAGGCGGGGCCGTTGCGCACACCGATGACGGCCCAGTCTTCGCCGATTACGGGATCGACGGCGAGGAGGCGCTGGTAGAGATCGATTCTCAGCGGGCGGGAGTGAGCATGGGCCGGGTCGTGGAGGTCCTGCGGTCATCGCCGCACCGCGTGCAAGCTCCCTGCGAGTACTTCGGCCGCTGTGGCGGGTGTCAGTGGCAGCACATCAGTTACGAACACCAGGGCGAGCTCAAGCGCCACATCGTGCGCGAACAACTGCGCAGGATCGGGCAGTTCGCGGATGCGCCCGTCTCGGCCACTGTCGGCGCGGAGAACCCGTGGGGCTATCGGAACCACATGCGGTTCACGGCTAAACCACGCGGCGAGGTGGGCTTCATGCAGCGGGGCAGCCACCGCTTCCTCAGGATAGACCGCTGCCTGATTGCAGATGACGAGATCAACGAGATGCTACCAAAACTGCAGGGCAAGTCCGGCGGCCTGCACCAGGTGGCGATCCGACGCGGCGTTCGGACCGGTGATGTACTGGTCCACCCGGACCTGAGCGGGATAGACGCATCGCTTCCGGGGGCGAAGAAATACTACGAGGAAGAGCTGCTGGGCCACCGATTCCGCATCTCCGGCGCCTCCTTCTTCCAGACGAACACTCCGCAGGCAGAGAAGCTTGTCCGCCTCGTGCGCGAACGGCTCGCTCTATCGCCCGAAGAGACCCTGGTTGACGCTTACGCAGGCGTGGGTACTTTTGCGGTGCTCCTCGCCGCCGGCGTGCGGTCCGTAATCGCTGTCGAGGAGTCCGCGGCAGCAGTGGACGACGCGATGCACAACATCGCGGGGATTGAGAACATCCAGTACTACCGCGGAAAGGTGGAGGAGGTCTTGCCGGCGATTGAGCGGCGGGTCGACGCCGTGATACTGGACCCACCGCGGCAGGGCTGCCACCCGGTGGCGATAGACGCCGTGCTAAAGCTGCGGCCTGGGCGCATCGCCTACGTTTCCTGCGATCCAGCGACGCTGGCGCGCGATCTGCGCGTCCTGGTAGACGGTGGCTATGAACTGCTGGACGTCACGCCAATCGATATGTTCCCGCAGACGTATCACATCGAGTGCGTGGCGACGCTGATGGAAGGGACAGACTCGCAAACGGACAAACGGTGAATGAGCGAACCCTAGTCCTCGCCTCAGCTTCGCCGAGGCGAGCCGAGTTGCTCGCCCGCCTGGGCGTCCCGTTCGTGATAAAGCCTGTCGATATCGAGGAGGACGCCGGTCGTAATCCTAACCCGCAGGTAATCGCCAGCCGCCTTGCCCGAATGAAGGCGGAGGCAGCGAGGCTACTTGACCAGGAATCGCCGCTCATCGCGGCCGATACCGTCGTCTGGGTGGACGGCGAACTGCTAGGCAAGCCGCGGGAGCCCGATCAAGCGCGCGAGATGCTCCAAGAATTGCGGAGTCGCGAGCATATCGTGGTGACCGGCATCGCCGTTATGCGGGCCGGCGGACGCGCCTCGCTCGTCCGGCAGCCGCTGGCCAGGGTGACTTTGCGCGATTACTCGGAGGCCGAGATCGAGGCCAGCATCAAGCGCGGGGACCCGTTCGACAAGGCGGGCGGGTATGCGATACAGGACGGCGGCCTGCGGCCGGTTGCGTCCTACGATGGTTGCTACTGCAACGTCGTTGGCCTCTCGCTCTGGGCTACGATTGAGCTGCTGCGCAAAGCGGACATCTGCATGCCGCAATGCGCTGACTGCCCGCTGATGCCACCCGACGCTTAGCGCTTAATCCTCCACCCCGAAGGCCTGTATCATTCGATATAGCATGACCACGGCACCGTCCACGATCCTCGAAGCTCTCAATCACCGCCAGCGGGAAGCCGTTGAGCAGACAGATGGCCCGCTGCTGATCCTGGCCGGGCCGGGCTCCGGCAAAACACGCGTCATCGCCCACCGCATCGCCTTCCTCATCGGCAATATGGAAGTGCGGGCCCGCCGCATTCTAGCGGTGACGTTCACGAACAAGGCGTCGCGCGAGATGCGGGACCGCGTCTTTGCGCTCGTCGGCGAGGAAACGGGGCGTGACATAACACTCGGCACCTTCCACGCCGTCTGCTCTCGCATCCTCCGGATCGACGGGCAGCACATCGGTGTGCCACGCAGTTTCACCATCTACGACGATGCGGACCAGATCGCCGCGGTAAAGCGCGCACTGGATGATCTCGACCTGGAGCCGAAGCGCAACCCGCCGCGGGCGATCCTCTCCGCCATCTCGCGAGCCAAGAGCGAGCTGCAGGGGCCGCGCCAGTTCGCAGCGATCGTTGCGGACTACTTCCAGGAGGTGACATCGCGGGTCTTCCTCCGCTACGAGGACATCCTCGAGCAGAACGAGGCCTTGGATTTCGACGATATCCTGGTCAAGACGGTCAACCTCTTCCAGGAGCGAGAGGATATCCTGGAGAAGTACGCCGAGCGCTACGCCTACGTGCACATCGACGAGTTCCAGGACACGAACATCGCCCAGTATGTGCTGGGCAAGCAGCTCGCTTCCCGCCATCGCAACATCTGCGTCGTGGGCGACCCAGACCAGTCCATCTACTCCTGGCGTTCGGCCGATATCCGCAACATCCTCAACTTCGAGCACGATTTCCCGGACGCCCGAGTTGTAATCCTCGACCAGAACTACCGCTCCACGCAGACCATTCTCGATTCTGCCCATTCCGTGATCGCGCTGAACAAGCAGCGCAAGGAGAAGAACCTGTGGACGGAAAACGGCCCCGGCGGGCCCGTGGTGGTCCACGAGGCGTATGACGAGGAGGACGAGGCGGTCTTCGTCGCCGAGGAGATCAGGCGCCTCACGTCTCCGGTAGAGGCGCCGCTTGTTGCTCCCTCAAGCGATGCTCCAATCTCGAACCAGGCGCGGTCCCTACGGAACCAGGACATCGCCGTCATGTACCGGACGAACGCGCAGTCCCGTCCGGTGGAGGAAGCGCTGGTACGGCGCGGCATCCCCTACCGCCTTGTCGGCGGCACGCGTTTCTACGAGCGGCGAGAAGTGAAGGATCTGCTCGCCTATCTGCGCCTCCTCCAGAACCCGTTCGACTCCGTGGCGCTCATGCGAGTGATAAACGTTCCCCACCGCGGCATCGGCGACCGCACGCTGGCCGAACTCAACCGCTGGTCCCGCGAACGCACGATCCCACCTTACGCAGCCCTTCAGCTCATCGCTGAGGCAGAACGCGACTCGCCGGAAGGCCCGAGCGGGGCACATCCGTTCCAGAAGCGAACGGCCGGATCGCTCCTTCGGTTCCTGGGCATGCTGAACGAACTGATCGCGCTGGCCAAGACGGCCTCGCTCTCCGAGACTCTCGACGCAGTGATCGACCGGGGGGACTACAAGCCTTACGTACTGGCGGACCCGGACGGCGAGGAGCGCTGGGAGAACGTCCAGGAGCTGCGCGCCGTGGTCATGCAGTACGACCAACTCAAGCCGGAACAGGCGCTCCCTTCGTTCCTGGAGGACGTGGCCCTCATCACAGATGTGGACGAGTACGACGAGAAGGCGGACTCCGTCACGCTCATCACACTGCACGCCGCCAAGGGGCTGGAGTTTCCTGTCGTCTTCATCGTCGGCATGGAGGA
>VBJS01000218.1 GCA_005880055.1 Chloroflexota bacterium
CATCTCGACGATATCGTGCTGCAGCCAGCCGTGAAGGTCAGCCTTTCCCTCCGGCGTCCAGGCCGGCGAGTCAACAGTCACGGAGGAACCAACACGGGCCGGAAGGCGCAACTCCTCTGCCGTCCGCAACGCGGCTGCAAGCAACCCATGGTCGGCGCTAACAGACGGGCCGGCGGAGGCTGCTCCGCGTGCCTGAGCATGGTCTACCTGCCGGCAGAGGATGATCTCCCCGGCAAACCCGTCGCTGTGCAGCCCGCCCGTTATCCCGATCGAGAGGACCGCCTTCGGGGAAAGTTGAGGCAGTACAGCCGCCATGCACTCTTCGGCGCGCCGCCCCATACCCGTCTGGCAGACAAGCGCGAACTCACCGTCGATTGCCGGATAGCCGGCGATACTCGTAGCCCGGCGCTCGCCGAAGCAACCGGTGCACGCATGCACCTCCGGCTGCATCGCCGCGAAGACAGCGATCATTGGGCGCCGGCCTTCTCCTTCTCCTTACTGCCGTTCTTGCTGCCGATGCCCGGCCGGAAAGAGCGCCAGGCCAGCTCCGCAAATGCGCCCGGCCGGTGCATCGCTTCGCCAATCGCGGAGCCTTCGTAGCCGCAGTGCATCATGCAGGTGTCGCAGCGGGGGTCGCGACCGAAGCCATAGGCCTTCCAGTCCGTCGTCTCCATCAGCTCGCGGTAAGTGGGCGCGTGTTCATCGGCGATCAGGTAACACGGCTTGCGCCAGCCGGCCGGTGTAAAAGTCGGCGTGGTCCACTGCGAGCATTCGTATTCTCGCTTGCCCATCAGGAAGTCCAGATAGAGTGGATTGTTGTAGAAGCGAACACCTTCGCGGCAGCCTTCAAAGATACGCCGGAAAAAAGTGCGCGCCTCCTCTCGCTGCATAAAGATGTCGTGATGGGCGACTTCTCGATACTGGAAGCCCGGCGACACCATCATGCCCTCAACACCCATGTCGTTCAGCATCCCAAATAGCCGGTGGTACTCCTCCGGCTGATTCCCGCTAAAAAGCGTCGTGTTCGTGCAGACGCGGAAACCCGCAGCCCGAAACTCCTCGATCGCCTTGATCGCGACGTCGTACACTCCCTTGCGCTCCACCGCGATGTCGTGCGTCTCTCGCAGTCCATCCAGGTGCACGACAAACGAGAAGTAGTGCGAAGGTTTGATGACCTTCATCGCTCCCGACTGCACGAGTTCGTCGTTTGCCTGGTCTGCGATGACGCGCACGGCAAGGAAAGGGAGGCCCCGCTCGGCCGCTGCCTTCCCCACCCAGTAGCTTTCCATCTCGACGATATCGTGCTGCAGCCAGCCGTGAAGGTCAGCCTTTCCCTCCGGCGTCCAGGCCGGCGAGTCAACAGTCACGGAGGAACCAACACGGGCCGGAAGGCGCAACTCCTCTGCCGTCCGCAACGCGGCTGCAAGCAACCCATGGTCGGCGCTGGTCTACTGGCCATGGCCGGGTCCCCACGCTCCCACCAGGTTGATAATCACTTCGCGGTCACGGCCGTGGTCCAGCTCCACCAGGAACACTCGCTGCCAGGCCCCGATCATCAGGCGTCCGCCCGCGATCGGTACCGCTTCGCTGGCGCCCAGCAGCAGGTGCTGGCAGTGCGAGTGGCCGTTCGGCCGGTCGCCGTTCACGGGTTCAGCATGCGCGTAGCGATTGTGAGCGTAGTCGTTGCAGGATGGAATGACGGCCTCCAGCATCTGCTCCATATCGGCGATTAGATGCGGCTCCGCTTCGTTGATGCGGACGGCAGCGGTTGTGTGCCGGGAGAAGACCAGCGCAAACCCGTCCCGTATCCCCGCCCCATCAATCACCTCCTGGACGTCCGCGGTAATGTCGATGAACTGCGGCCCCCGCTCCGTCCGTATATGGAGCGCCCGTGATACGACCTGCATGCCACTGCCCGGCTGCGCGCCCAGTCCATCTACTTGGACAGTGCGCGCGGGACTATCTGTTTGCACGCTAGCCTCCATTTCTCGCATGCCCCCGGCGGTGCCCGTCCGCCGTGGATCGCGGCAATGTATTGATTACCCTGAGCTCGTAAATATGTCCGATGTTGTATGCCACGAACCGCGAAACAAAATCCGCGAACTCCCGGCTCTCCTCACTGCTTTGACGGAGGAGGGCGATTTTCCGGGTGCGGAGCCGTATCGACCTCTCCGGGTCTTGCAGGGCCATTCCGTTTGTCTCGCCAACAAGCCTGCGCACTTCCGGATCATCCTCACGGCCGTAGACTATCACCTGGAAGCCTGAACCGCTCAGGCTCTCCATCATCTCCCGGGGAATCCTCGCTTTCATAGATAGCTCCTGTGCAGAATCGCAACTGGGGGCCGGCGGCGCAAGCATCGCCGCGAATTTAAACGGACGCCAGAACCTCCCTCCCGGCCGGTTCCGTTGTTGCGGCCAGCATGCTGCCGGCCGCCATCAGACCGCTGCGCACAGCGCTCTCCATCGTCGCCGGCCAGCCGGTGTCGGTCCAGTCGCCGGCCAGGTAAAGATTCCCCACCGGCGTCCCCTGGGCCGGCCGCAATCGCCGCACCCCCGGCCGCGGCGAGAAGGTCGCGTCTCGCTGCTTTACGACGAGGTGACTCCATCTCCTTCCGGAACATCTCCACGATTTCCGCGTTGGACATCTGGATAAATTCGTGGGCTCCGCTCAGGGAAATATCGATGTATTGCCCCGGACCCTCAAGGCCCCACAGTCGGGTCTTGTTGAATGCCCACTGCACCGGCGTGTTGAGAAACGCCGCGAACTTTCCCTGCCATACCGGCCGGTCATACCACATATGCACGTTCACAATCGGGGATACCTGGATCGATGCGATACGGGCGAAGAACGGGTCGGAGGCCACCGGCGCCGGCAGCAGCGGCAGCACTGCCGGAGGCGGCACAGCCAGGACGAAGGCGTCGGCGGTGAGGGCCTCGCCATCCATCAGTACGCGGGACACGCGTCCGTCTTCCAGCTCGATTCCCGTCACCGGTACGCCTGTCCGCACCTCGCCGCCACGCTCTTCGATGTAGCGCCGGGCAGCCTCGCCCAGCAGCGAGGTCAACCCCACCCTGGCCCAGCCCACGTTCGCCCCATCGCGCGAACTCAGGAAGCCCTCCTGGAACACCATCAGCGCCAGGTCCGCGCTTACCCGCGACATCTCGTCATTCAATGTCGGCTGCACAATCAGGTTCCAGAGGCTACGGATCGCGTTGGGCGTCTGGCGCCGTTTCTGGAGCCAGTCCTCGAAGGTCAGATCGTCAAGCTGGGTCGATTTCTCGCGTTTGACGGAGCGGATCTGCGCGAAGGCATAGATGGCGCCAAGTTTCTCCGCCGGCGACAGCGACTTAAAGCCAAGGAGCGATGGCAGCAGATGTAGGGGCGGCGGCAGCGGGGCGCTCTGGAGCATACTTGCTCCCCACACCTTATCGATGACCGGGACGCGCATACGCTTCTGCAGATGCGCCTGCTCCCAGGCACCAAGGCGCTTCAGGAACGCGATGTACTCCGTGCAGCAGCCCAGGAATACGTGCTGCCCGTTATCTACCTCCACGCCGATCGACTTATCCTGATGCGAGTAGGCGCGTCCGCCGAGGAACGGCCGCTTCTCCAGCAACAGGACGGGGACGGCGCTCTCTGCAAGCTGGCAGGCGGCTGCCAGCCCGGCCAGCCCGCCGCCGGCGACAACGGCTGTTCGCCGGGTCACGGCGCCAGGCTCCGCACCAGCTCACGGCTGGCCAGCGCCAGCTTGCGGCTACTGCTTATGCTGACCCTTCTCTCGAATACCACCGAGGGGTCGCGCTGGATCTCCGCCAAAATGCTGCGGTAAATTCCCGCCATCGCGCCCACGCAGGCGCGCGCGCGCCGAGGCAGATAGGGAAGAAGCAGGCGGCCGCTCTCGTAGTACTTTTGCGCGCGCTCGGCCTGGAAAACCATCATATGCTTAAACGCGGGCGTCACCTTTCCGGCGAACAATTCTTGCTCGCTGTAGCCGAAGGCCGCAAGGTCATCCTGCGGAATGTAGATGCGGCCGCGCTCGGCGTCCTCGCGCACGTCCCGCAGGATGTTCGTGAGCTGCAGGGCCACACCCAGGTCCGCCGCGCGAGAGCGTGCTTTTTCCGCACCTCTGTACCCGAACACCTCGATACAGATCAGGCCGACAACGGAGGCCACCAGGTAGCAATAGCGCCTCAGATCATCGAAACTGGCGTACCGCGTCACCGTGAGGTCCATCTGCACCCCGTCAATCAGTTCGTGGAAGTAGCCGGGCGGGATGCGGCAGGCATCGATGGCATGCCTCAACGCCTCGAACGCCGGCCCGTCCGGGCAGCCGGCCAGGCAACTATCGAGCGAGGCCCGATACTCTTGCAGGCGTTCAGACGCCGTCTCTATGGGCAGCCCCTCGTCCACGATGTCATCGCAGCGGCGGGCGAAGGCGTAGGCGGCGTATATCGCGCGGCGCTGGTCGCTCGGGGGCAGCACGATTCCGTAGTAGAAGTTCTTGGCCTCGCGCCTGGTCAGCTCCTGGCAGTAGTCATAAGCGGACTCCAGGCCGTTCTTCATCGCGGGCCCCTCGCTGTCGGGACAGGTGCGAGCGCTCGCAGCGCCAGCCAGGCCTTCCGGGCCTTGCCCAATCGCGGGCGCCGCTGAAGCACACCGTAGTCTGCCCGCTCGATCACGTCGATTACGGCGAGGCCGCCCAGCGAGAACATTCGCAGGTCGAAGCGCAACCGTCCGCTGACCAACGGTACGAGCCCCAGTCCCCGGAGGAAGAGGTCGCGTGTCCGCGCCAGCTCGAACGCCATCAAGCGCCTGAACTCCGCCGTCTGGCGGCCGGCCCTGAGATCATCGGGCGAGTAGCCGAACGTCCGCATGTCCTCTAGCGGAATGTAAATCCGCCCCTTCTCCATATCGCGGGAGACGTCCTGCCAGAAGTTAGTGAGCTGGAGGGCTGTGCAGGTGGCATCCGATAGCTCGCGCCGCAGTTCATCGGTATACCCAAAGACATGGAGCACCAGCCTGCCCACAGGGTTCGCGGAGTAAGAGCAGTACTCCAGCAGACCTTCGTATGTCTGGTACTCGCCGGTGCGCTGGTCTCGGCGGTTCGCCTCTATAAGGCGCTCGAACGGTTCCGGGGGCAGATCGAACTGTCTGATCGTCGCCTGTAGCGCCACAAGGCGGATATCCCGCGGAGTTCCTGTATAGCAACGCCTCAGCTCCGCTTCCCACTGATCGAGCAGCGCCGGCCGGTCGCCCCGGGCCTCATCGCCCAGGTCATCCACGCCCCGGCAGTAGGCGTAAAGCGCGTACATGTGTGGGCGCAGGCGGGCAGGCAGAAGCCAGGAAGCGATACTGAAGTTTTCGTAATGGCCGAGCGCGATCTTGCGGCAGTGGGCAAACGCTTCCTGTACGCTTGCCCTTCCAAGCTCCTCAGTTAGCAAAGCTCCTCCACCGGTTCACGGCAATGCGCCGGTCTTTGAGACAGGTTATCTACGCCGCCCGCTAAGCGGACGCAGTGACACGCAAGTGCCGGGCTCGGCTTCCGTTCCAAGATGATGCTCAAGATTGCTCGCTAATGCGACTACCCATAGCTAACTGCACGCTATATTGGCCCCTGTCTGCCAACTCGTCAACCCGCCGCCGGTGCGCCAAAGCCCAACGAGACAAGTTATGGCTCCGGGAAGCGGCGTTTCTGACACTCGCCTACCCATTTGTGATTGACGGCGCGAGGAAGAAGACACGGGCCGGCCCGCCGGCCCACCCCGTAGAGCAGGGCTTCACCCGGCCCTACGGGCCCGTCTGCGCTGAGCCGCGTCCTTCCTTGAAGGACGAGCGAGGCCGGGGGTTCGGGCCTGCCTGCCGGTAGGCAGGGGTGTCCCCCGACATTATTCGCGGGCGGGCAGGGTGGGACAGACTACGCACGGAACACCCGGAGGCGTTCGTATCATCCGTTGCGGTCGCCGGCCGGCTTCGGCCGGACCAGGGGGCGCAAGGCCGTGCGGGGCAGATCTGCAGACGCAGTGCCTACGGCTAGCGAAAGGCGCTGCCGGCGCGGCGGCCCTCAGAGTAGCCCATCGCAAACCAGCGAGCGCACTCTTCACTCTCCGGCGTAGCCCCTCGCGGACCTCCGGCGCTTCCCGCCTCGTATCCAGCTCCGTAACACTGCTGCGCGGTCAGGCTGCTATCCAACACACGGTCCACCGAGCGGCCGCCCTCGTGGACTGAATACGCGCAGTAACCAAAGAACAAAAGCGCGATCACCACGGCGGCCAGGGGCCAGTTCCACTCCATTCAGGACCTGCGTTATTCTTCCGGTGGATTGTAGCGGGCGAGCTGGCCGTCGCTGTAACCCTTCGCGTAGAACGTGACGCAGGCGCTTGCGTCTGCCGGCGGCTGGCGTCGGTTGCCGCTCGTGCCGTCGTGCCAGCCGGTGTCATAGCAGGTGATGCGAAATCCGTGATCGATGCTCTTCTGCGCGCTCTCGGACGCCTGCTGCACTACAAGAACGCAGCCGCCGATAAGAAGGACGGCCACGACGACGATCACAAGAAGCCAGTTCATAACAAGCAGATTTCGAAGTCGCGGCCCTTAGCCACAACACTCGTTCACTGTGGTAAGACACCGCGCCGAGGGCATGCGTTACGGCCTGAGTCGCAGCCACTGGGTTGCCCAGCCGAAATCCTCTAAAGGATCAGGTGCACGTCCCCAAATTCGTGCCACAGGTAACCGTTCGCCAGCGCCGCGTCGTACGCGGACTCCAGGTGCCGCCGCCCCGCGATCGCTTCCAGCATCGCCAGGTGCGTCGCCCGTGGCTCATGAAAGCCGGTCAACAGCGCGTCGGCCGAGCGAATGCGGCGCTCGGGAGTGACCACCAGGTCCGTCCAGCCGCGGGCCTCGTGGACGAGGCCGGAGGGCTCTGACCCTGATTCCAGCGCTCGGATTACTGTCGTACCAACAGCCACTACCCGCCGGCACGAGCGCCTCGCCGCGTTGACAGCTGCCGCCGTAGCCGGCGGCACCTCGAACCACTCCTCGTACGGCGCCTCGTGCTCCTCCAGGCTGGCGACGCCCGCGTGCAGCGTGATCGCCGCTACCTGCACGCCCCAAGCCGCCAGCGCACTCAGCACGCGCTCGCTGAACGGCCGGCCCGCCGACGGCATCTCGGCCGAGCCCGGGTTGCGGGCGTAGACCGTCTGGTACATCTCAATCGGCCATTCGCCGGTCACATATGGATAGCGGATGGGCTTGCCCCAGCGGCCCAGGTACGTGAAGACGGGCAGCGGCAGCTCAACCAGCGCTCTCCAGAGGCGCGTCGAGCCGTGGTGTGGCGCCAGGAATGTGACGGCGCCGCCATCGGGCAGCTCGTCGCGTTCGCCGGCGCGCACCGCCGTCTTTCGCGGCTCCACCGCCCAGATGTGTGAGGCCATGCGAGTGGACAGATGGAGCGCGAATTCATCGCCGTTCTTGCGGATGGCTGTCAGCGCCGCTGGAATCGTCCCGGAATCGTTCACCACCAGCAAGTCACCCGGCGCAAGGAACCGTGGCAGCGCCCGGAAGTTTGTGTGGAAGATAGCGTCTGTCTGCCTGCAGCTCACCATCAGCCGCACCTCGTCGCGGGCTAGCCCGCGCGCCTCCGGCGGCTCCCGCGCCTCCAACTCAGCTGGAAGACTGCAATCCAGCGGCCGCATCTCGGGAAGCGTCCGTGGCCTGTCGAGCAGAGCGACCATAATGCTTCTATGCCTCCGCCGCAACCAGGTCCTGCGCCTTGACGCGGGCGAAAGGCGC
>VBJS01000219.1:0-3064 GCA_005880055.1 Chloroflexota bacterium
AAGTGGTGGGCGCCATGCGCGACACGGTCGAAGCAGCATAAGGCAACCTAAAGCGGGCGAGGGGGATCTGTGCTACGCCCCTACGGCGGTCGCCGCTCGTTGCTACGGGGTTATAGCGATCTTCAGGACGCCTTCTGTCTTGCTGCGGAAGAGGTCGTAGGCGGCGGGTGTCTCGTCCAGCTTCATGCGGTGTGTGAGGAGCGGGGTCAAGTCCACCTTCCCGTGCTCGATAAGGCCCAGGAGGTGCTCCATGCGGTCGCGGCCGGAGGGGCAGAGAGTTGTGACGATGGTGCGGTGGAGTGACGAGGGGACGATGGTTGGCATCGAGAGCGTGGGGGTGAGGCCGTAGACGCCGATCGAGGAGACTGTGCCGCCGCGACGCACGGAGCGAGCGGCCGCCTCAAAGGTCGCCTGAGTGCCGACCGCCTCGACGGCCACGTCCACGCCCTGCATTCCGGTGAGCGCCATGATCCTGGCGACGGGGTCTTCTTCCTTGGGGTTGATGACCACGTTAGCACCGAACTTTTTCGACATCTCGAGGCGCTCGGGTACGGCGTCGACGGCGATGATCAGGCCGCAGCCACGGGCGCGCGCGCCGGCGGTGGCGCACAGGCCGAGAGGGCCCTGCGCGAAGATGGCCACGGAATCGCCCAGCTTGGCCTTGGCGCGCTCGATGGCGCCAAAGCCGGTGGACATAATGTCGGTGGCGAAGAGCGCCTGGTCGTCCGTGACGCCGTCAGGGATCTTCGCGGCGTTGATCTCGGCGAAGCGGACGCGGTAGTAGTCGGCCTGGCAGCCGAAGAGGACGCCGCCGCCGCCGGTGCAGGTGCTGTGGTCCACGGTCATGCATTCGTGGCACTTGCCGCAGCCGACGAGGCAGGAGGCGATGACGCGGTCGCCCTGCTTGAGCCGCGTTACGCCCTCGCCGACGGCGTGGACGGTGCCGACGCCCTCGTGGCCCATCGGAAGGCCCTCGGCGATTAAACAGCCGGGGAAGGCGGCCGAGAGCATCTCGTTCGGGAACTCATCCAGGAAGTGCATGTCGCTGCCGCAGACGGTGCAGAGGGAGGTCTTGACGATGATTTCGCCGGGGCCCGGTTCCGGGATGGGGATATCGACGAGTTCGACTTTGCCGTTGGTGGGCTTGACGACGGCTCGCATGTGGGCTGACCTCCGCTCTCGATTCAGGGGCGTTCTACGAGCGTCATGTGAGCACAGCGGGCGCGCGGCGGTCAAGGGAGCAGGCCGAGGAGCGGGCAGGGAGCCGGGAGTAAGGCGGCGAGACGTGGACCGCATGCCGGAACAAGAGTCACGCGATGTCACCCCGACCGGAGCGGAGGGGTCTGTCGTGGGCCCTCGGCGGCACGCTGGCGGCAGCCCGCGACCAAGAAAGCCGCCCCTGCGCCGATATCGCGGGTCCCGTGTGCCGATATCCTCGCGATGTACCGGGCCTGATGTCGGTCTCTGTCCCAAATGGACACTGACAGTCCGCAGTGCGCACCGGGACGGGTCCCTCCACTTCGTCCTTCCGGGGAACGACTCTGGTCGGGATGACAGCACTGCGATTTAGCGTACTCGATGCTGGTAGACCTCCTAAGGTTCGGCTACTGACGAGGCCACGTAATCCTCCACTCATCCTAGCGAGTGCCTCAGGACGAGCGGGAAGTAGCCATCGTCGCGCCGCTCATTCCCCTTCGGCTCTGCTGAGGACAGGCGTCGATACCTCTGATGAGCGGGAAGGAGGGTCTTCGGTGCTAGAGGCTATTCAGGAAGGCGATCAGTTCTGCGTTGACCTCACGGGGGCGCTCTTGCTGGGTCCAGTGGCCGCAGCCGGGCAGCATCACGGTCTTCAGGTTGGGCACGAGCGATTTCATGACGTCCATGGGCGCCATGCGGATGACGGCGTCGCGGTCGCCGGCGATAAACAAGGCCGGTTGCTTTACGGGGGCGCCGGCAAGCTCGGACAGCTCCTGCCAGTCGCGGTCCATGTTGCGATAGCGGTTGAGGCCGCCGCGGAAGCCGGTACGCTCAAACTCTGCGAGGTAGTAGTCAAGGTCGGCGTCGCTAATCCAAGCCGGCATCCTATCGGGATCTGTCATACCTTCGAACATCTTCGACGTGTTCGGCCGCGTGCCGAGGCCGGCGTTTTCCGGTGCATCGCCCGAAGCGTAGTAGATGAATTTTCGCATCGCGGCGCGGACGTCTGCCTCGAACTCCTCTTCGGCGACGCCCGGTTCCTGGAAGTATAGCATGTAGAAGAAGTTACCGCCGAAGATCTGCTTGAACATCTGCGTCGGGGGCAGCGGGCCGCGCGGAAGGTAGGGGACGCTGAGAGCCGCGACGGCGCGGAAGCGGTCCGGGTAGAGGACGGCTGAGTTCCAGGCCATGGGGGCGCCCCAATCGTGGCCGATAACGACCGCCTCGCGTTCGCCGAGAGCGTCCAGCACGCCGACCGCGTCGGCTGTCAGCTCGCGCATGGTGTAGGCCTCGATTGGCTCGGGCGCGTCGGTACGGCCGTAGCCGCGAACGTCGGGGGCTACGGCGTGGAAGCCGGCTTCGGCGAGGGCGGGGAGCTGGTGACGCCAGGAGTACCAGAGCTCCGGGAAGCCGTGGAGCATGAGGACGAGCGGGCCTTCTCCGGCCTCCGCGATGTGCATGTTGATGCCGTTGGTCTTGATCTGGCGGTGCGTTATTTCGGACACGGTTCGTCCTTTCAGGCAGGGATCATACGGGCCATGGCGGCGCCGAAAGCCATGAACTCCATGGGGTCCACTTGTTGCCCGCCGGCCATCTTGGTGGTGAGGTCGTAAGTAGGCTTCACGAATGCGTTGCGCTTTTGCTCGAAGTCAGCGAAGGATTCCTCTTCGCCGCGCCGCCCGGAGAAGACGTCGTCTATCGCTTCCACCAGGAGTTCGGCCTGGAGGAAGGCGTCGTTGATGCCGAGTCCGGTGATGAAGTCGCGGTGGTAGCCGGCATCGCCGGTGAGCGCCCAGCCGGGGCCGTACGGCCTGCGGAAGTAGTTGGGCATGTCGGCGGTGCGCTGGAAGCGCTCGTCGCGGTGACC
>VBJS01000219.1:3213-5502 GCA_005880055.1 Chloroflexota bacterium
CGCTCCAGTAGGCGTAATAGCCGAACGTGAGCGAGGGAAGGCAATCGTACTCCGGCGGCTTAACGAGCCTGGCGATTGTCGAATGCAGCCCGTCCGCGCCGATCACAATGCGCGCGCTCTCTTCAACCTCGCTATCGCGCGGCCCGCCTCGGACGCCGATAACTCGCTCTTGCTCCCACAAGAGGTCGCGCACCGGGAAGTTTTCGCGCATCTCAGCGCCGGCTTCCACGGCGGCATCGACGAGGATCTTGTCCAGCTCGATGCGGCGGGGGCAGATTGTCTCAGGGGAGATGCCCTCGGGCAGGGGCGGCGGCGGCGGTTGGAAGGACATGCCGTTGAAGTGCAGCGTGCCTCTTTCGATGGGCGGCGCGCCGGTGGCGATCACCTTGTCGAGCAGGCCCCAGCGCTGAAGGCGGGCCTTTCCGGGAAGGTGGATGAAGTGCGTCGACATGATGTCGCTGGGAAAGCTGTCGCGGTCCACGAGCAGCACCTTGTAGCCGCTCCGTGCTAGGAGCATGGCGGTGGGGGAGCCGGCGCAGCGGGCGCCGACAACGATCGCGTCGTACATCGGAGACCTCCTGGGCGAGGGACATGGTAGCACAGGCGTTGCGTATACTCGCGGCATGAGCGAGCCGCCGCCACGACCGCCTCGACGAATACCGGCCAAACGGCTTTTGGCGGGCGCAGGACTGAGCGCCGACCGGATGCTGGACAGCGCGCAGGGCCATGTTTTCCGGCTGCTCTGGTTCTTTGTCCCAGAGCCGGCGATCGCCCGGAATCTGCGTTTCCAGCACCTGCTCGCCTCGCGCTTTCTTTCTGATGCAGCGCAGCAATCGCTGGCGTTCGGATCGCTGGTCGCGGTGGCGCGCGGTGGCGGCTCGTCGCTGGAGGTGGCGCTCGTAGGCGTTGCGGCAATCCTGCCGGCGGCATTGCTGGGCATGTACGGCGGGGCGATCGCGGATAGCGTGCCGGCCCGTGCAGCGCTGGCCGGCGCGTACAGTGCACAGGCGCTGCTGTGCTTCGTCGTGCCGCCGCTATTCGGGACGAGCCTGCCGGTGCTGCTGATCCTGATCTTCGCGGTGAACTCACTCCAGCAGGTGTCTTCGCCCGAGGAATCCGCGGTCCTGCCGCTGGTGGCGACGGAGGAGGAGCTGGCGAGCGCGGCTTCGCTGATCAACCTCGCATCGGCAGCGGGCGGCGCATTGGGCATCGGGGTACTGGCGCCGGTGCTCGTGCGGACGGTGGGCGTGCTGCCGGTGTTCTACGTGGCGGGCGCGTTGCTGCTGTTCTCCGCAAGCCGTGTGTTTGACCTGCCGGTGGGAGAGCGGGCCTGGCGGCTGCGGCTGGCGCCACCAAATGCACGCGTGCGTGGCTCTGTTCGCTGGCTGGTGCGGCACCCGGCAGTGGGCACGATGCTGATCATGGCAGTGCTGGCGGGGACGGTGAACATCGTGCTGCAGACGCTGGGGCCACGCTATGTCCAGGAGGCGCTGGGAGCAGACCCCGCGGACACGGCCTATGTCTTCGCGCCGACGGGCATCGGGCTGGTGGCTGCTCTGCTATTGGCGCCAACGTTGATGAAGATAAGGGGAGAGCGAATCGCGGCGCTGGGCGGGCTCTTCCTGGCCGCCGTTTCGCTCTTCCTGCTCGGCGACGTCGGCGGCGTTGCCTCGATCGTCGACCGCTTCAATCCAATACGGCTGGTTGGGCTGGCCGGTCTTGACCTGAGCCGGCCGCTGCGGACGGCCGCTCTGTTGGCGGTACCGCTGGCATTCGGGGTATCGACCGCTACGACCTCCGTGCAGACGTATATCAACCGGCGGGTGCCGATAGCTTACCAAGGCAGGACATTCGCGATGCAGGGCACGCTGAAGAACGGGGCGGCCATCCTTCCCCTCGTAGGCCTGGGCGCTGCGGCTGCGCAATTCGGAGTCGATAATGTCTTGCTGGTGTCACCAGCCCTGCTGCTGGTAACGGCGTACGCGCTCGTGACCCTGAGCTTCACATTCTCCGGGAGCGCGCCGCACTCGCGCCTTCACGTAATGGAGTCTTTCTGGGAGGAGCCGGTGCTGGGTCCTGCCGGTTCGGAGTACCGACCAGCGCGTCCAATCAGAGAGGGCTAGGCCGCTCAGCCCATAATGGCGGGCACGCCTTCTTCGGCGGGCTGCGGTCTCTCGCCGGCGGCGGCCGGCGCCTGGCGCATAGAGACGGCGGCCTCGCGGTCGTTGATCAGGAGCGAAGCGAGCGCGCCGAGAACGGCGAGCCCTGCCGCCACGACGAACGCCTCGT
>VBJS01000219.1:5537-6043 GCA_005880055.1 Chloroflexota bacterium
AGTACGGTGGCGAGCACGGCGACGCCGAAGCTTGCGGCCACTTGGCGGTTGGCGTTGAAGATGGCGCTGGCACGGCCCATTTCCTGTGGCTTCATCGTGGCGTAGGTGGCGGTCTGGATGGGGATCAGCACCAGTGCGAAGGAGCAGCCGCGTCCGAACATCATGAGGCGAATCCACCACTGGCTGGTCTCCAGGTCTACGGCGAGGAAGCAGAGCGTGGTGGCGGCGATGCCGAGCATTCCGCCCATCATCATGCGCCGCGGGCCAATGACCCCGTAAATGCGCCCGGCCACTTGGACCATAGCGACGACGCCGATGGCCTGCGGGAACGTGGTGAGGCCGGACTGGAAGGGCGAGAGCCCCATCTCCGACTGCAAAAGCAGAGGTAACAGGAAGAGGCCGCCCATCATGCCGCTGTAGCCCACTATCTGGGCGGTGTTCATCGTGCTGAAGAGCCGGTTGTTGAACAGCCGAACGTCGATCATGGGCTCGCGCGTCCGCAGCTC
>VBJS01000220.1 GCA_005880055.1 Chloroflexota bacterium
ATAGCCGGTCATCGGGCCGTAATTCAGGAAGCCTAGAAGGGCGTGTTTAAGGGACAAGACTATGCTCCCCGGCGCAGGCCGAGGCCATAAGGCTGGAGCCGTGCCGCTACATCCGCGGAAGTTTGTTTGGCAAACATCGATTGTTACCTACTATTACCTGCGACACTCAGGAGCTGCGACCGGCGGCACGCAGGTCGCGGGTGACCGTCCGGCCGGCGGCCTCGCGGTCCAGCTTCAGGGCAAGGCCGGCCAGGCGAGCGGCGATTCGAGCCCTCAGGCTAGGGTGCGTCGACAGAGCCCGGGGACGCCGCCTCAACTCTCGCGTTTCCCGCGCCTTGTCCTCGAGAGCAACGCGGATATAGAGCTCACTTCCTGTAAAGTCGATCATCTCATCACCTCTTGAATCGGCTTCATATATCACCTCTTATATAATACCGAGCTGGAGTATATTGTCAATAAACTAAAGTTTAATCTTCTCAGTGGGCGGTTGTAGTTCCGTTGTCCGGTCGCTGGGCCTGTGCTATACTCCGGCGCGGTCGTAAGCGATAATTTTCACAATCCACCATGCTACCTGAGTGGGGTCAAGTCGGATTCCTCCTGCTGCTCGCGCTTATCTTCCCCATCGGCGGCATCGGGTCCTCCTGGCTGCTGGGCCGTCTCGGCATACGCCCGGACCGTCCGGACGCGATCAAAGAAGACACATACGAGTGCGGCGTGGAGACGGAAGGCACTGCCTGGGTGCAGTTCAACTTCCGCTATTACTACTTCGCCCTCCTGTTCGTGATTTTTGATGTCGAGGCCGTTTTCCTGTATCCGTGGGCTGTCTCGTTCTCCAAGGTGGCCGTCGCCGGGTTCATCGAAATAGTGACCTTTGTGCTGATCCTGCTGATCGGCCTGCTCTACGCCTGGCGCAAGAATGCGCTCGAGTGGGAGTAGATCGGCGTGAGCATGGCTGCGGGCCGGCCGAGAAGCACGCTGAACATTACCGGCTTACAGATAGCGCATCTCATCGAACAGCGCTTTCCCGGTGCAGTGCTGGATGCGGCGCCCGAAGCGGCGACTATCGACCCCGCGCGGCTGATCGAAGTTTGCACGCATCTGCGCGACGATCCTGAACTCCGGTTCGAGTTCCTCAGCTCGCTTACCGGCGTAGACCGGCTCGATTCTTTCGAGGTGGTGTACCACCTGGAATCGATCCGGCTGAACCAGATGACGACGATCAAGGTCACAACCTTGGACCGGGAGAACCCCGTGGTCCCGTCCGTGGTGCCCGTTTGGCCCGGCGCCCACCTGCAGGAGCGCGAGGCGTACGACCTGCTGGGCATTGAGTTTGACGGCCACCCAGATCTACGCCGTATCTTCCTCTGGGAGGGGTTCGCCGGCTACCCGCTCCGGAAGGACTACCTGGTGGGGCCCGGCGGGCGCTTCCCCGGCCTGGAACGCTTTCCTGGGGAGGCGGGCGACGACATGAAGGACATCCGGGGGACGCAGTGACCCTAAAAACAGAACCATTCGTCGTCAATGTTGGGCCGCAGCACCCCAGCACTCACGGCGTCTTTCGCCTGCGTCTCACCCTGGACGGGGAGAAGATCATTGACGCGGACATGGTGATGGGCTACTTGCACCGCTCCATGGAGAAGCTGGCCGAAGAGCGGACCTACACCCAGAACATCCCTTTCACCGACCGAACGGACTACCTGGCTGCTATGACTGGAAACCTCGCCTACGTCATCGCCGTAGAGAACCTCGCCGGCGTCGAACCACCTGAGCGAGCGCAGTGGCTACGCACGATCATGTCCGAGCTCCAGCGGTTCGCCAGCCATTCCATGGCCATCGGCATATTTGCCAACGACTGCGGCGCCTGGCAGACGCCTGTCATGCACATGTTCCGGGACCGCGAGAAGATCCTGGACCTGTTCGAGATGGCCTGTGGCGCTCGCCTAACAACGAACTACATGCGCATCGGAGGCGTTTCGCGCGATATCCCGCCGGAGTTCATGCCGACAGCCACAAAGCTCCTGAAAGACCTGCCCAAGCGCCTCGACGAGTATGAGAACCTGCTCCTGGAAAACGAGATCATCGTCGCGCGTTCGCGAGGGGTTGGTGTGCTGACGGCGGAGCAGGCGATGGCCCACTCCGTAAGCGGCCCCATGCTGCGCGCCAGCGGCGTTGCCTGGGATATTCGTAAAGCGGACCCGTATGCCGCTTACGACAAGCTTGATTTCGACATTGCCGTGGGCACCCATGGCGACGTGTATGACCGCTTCGTAGTGCGCGTCGCGGAAATGCGGCAGAGCCTGCACATCCTGGAGCAGGCGCTGGAGATGATGCCTGAAGGGCCGGTCAACGCGATGCAGCCGACCGCGACAGTGCAACCGGCGTGGAGTGCGCCGACGGGGCCGCTAGCCATCCGGCCGCCTGAAGGAGAGGCGTACGCGCGAATCGAATCGCCGCGCGGAGAGCTGGGGTTCTACTTAATTAGTGATGGCGGCCCCGCGCCCTTCCGCTTCCACATCCGCTCGCCGTCGTTCATTAACCTGACGCCGCTTGCGCTGATGACGGTCGGCTCCACCGTGGCCGACGCGATTGTGATCCTGGGGAGCGTGGACATCGTCGTCGGCGAGGTGGACCGATGAACGGAGCCGGGCGCGAATGCTAGCCGCCTGGTACGACCTGAGGGACATCGGAAACGCCGTCGGAGCCTTGCTGGACCAAATCCGAGATTGGGGCGCGCCGGACTGGGTGCCCTACGTCACGTCCAGCGTCATCGGGATCCTGGGAATTCTGCTCTGGACCATCCTCAGTGTGCTCGCGTTCATTTGGATCGAGCGACGAGTTGTGGGACTCATGCAAAACCGCATAGGCCCCAGCCGGGTGGGGCCGGCGGGCTTGCTGCAGCCGGTAGCCGACGCCTTGAAGTTGCTCTTGAAGGAACCGGTGACTACGCGCGGCGCCGACAAATGGCTCTTCTGGTTGGCGCCGATCGTCATTTTTATCCCGACG
>VBJS01000211.1 GCA_005880055.1 Chloroflexota bacterium
TCCTTAATCCGTGTGATGGGGTTGACGTTGGTCACCGGGCTCGTCTCTGTCATCCCGTAGCCCTTGAGAACCGTGGTTTTGAGGGCGCGGGAGGCCTCGTGTGCGACCTCCGGCGGCAGCGGAGCGGCGCCGCTCATGATCATCGTTAGGCTCGAGGTGTCGAACTTGTCGTTGCCCGGGAAGTTGGCGAGCGCGAGGAGTGCCGGAGGGACGGCGAAGAGGTTCGTTATCTTGTGCCGCTGGATCAACTCCAGGCAAAGAGTGGGATCGAAACGAGGCATCACCACCTGCGGTATTCCGGAGGCGAAGCCGCAAGCCATGAGCACTATCATTCCGTAGATGTGATAAAAGGGCAGGAAATCCAGGTAGACGGAGTACCCGCTGCCGAGGCCGGTCGTGCACGTCTGCCTGACGTTAGCGACCAGGTTGAAGTGAGTTAACATAACTCCTTTTGGCAGACCTGTGGTACCGCTGGAGTAGGGGAGGGCGGCGAGGTCCTCCTTCGGCTTCAGCTCAACAGGGTGCGGCTCCGGAGGCGCCTCGGCGGCGAGCGACCAGACGTCTCCGATATTCAAGACGTGCTTAAGTCCGGGGAGGTGCTCGCGGACCTGCTGGACGACGGGCTGAAGGGCGGACATACAGAAGACGGCCTTCGCGCCGCAGTCCTCGAGCTGGTGGAGGACCTCGCGCTCTTTGTACAGCGGGTTGAGGGTGGTGACGACGCCGCCGGCGAAGAGCGTGCCGTAGAAGGCGAGGAAGTACTCCGGGGCGTTGGCGGAGAGGATGGCGATGCGATCGCCTTTTTCAATGCCGTTGTCCTGGAGGAACCGGCCCAATCGGCGGCAAGCGTCCCAGGTCTCTCCGAAGGAGTACTGCTTGCTTTCAACCGTAATGAACGCCGGCCGGTCTTTGTGGCGTTCCGCCGCCGGCGCCAGCAGCTGCGTCAGCGGCATCTCCGGGTACGGTTCGAGGCTGAACCAGGGGCTATGGAAGAGCGTCATCTAGCAGTCCTTTCGTCCGCTTCCCAAAGATTTGGCCGAACCGGATTATACCAGCAGCTCAAGTGGCCGGGGACGGCCTGTGGACATGCACCCGACGCCGCACGGTCGCTACCGCCACGCCTGCCCAGGACATCCGAATGGTGTCTTCGATACTGCCATCCGGACGGACGACGTTATCGTCGCTGCATATTGGCCCCAACGTCCTGCCGCGGTAGGTGCTTTCAATCAAGTAAGGCAAGAAGCGCAAGCCGTCCTCCGACAACCGGATCTCTGCGCCGCGCGGCAAGTCAGGGGCCTGCACCGCGACGCGGTCCGGGGCTACCAGCCGGCAGGGGCGTGGGTGAGGTAATCGCGGCGCTAGTCCTTCCGGCAGACGTAGTAGGCGTTGATGATATCGCCCTCTACGCCCTGGGTGTCCACCTTCGTGAATCCCGCTTCCGCGAGTTTCTTTCGGGCAAGCTGCTCCCCCCACATGGTGCCCAGACCTTCGCCGTTGAGAGCCAGCGAGACGGTCATGCAGTGGGTAGTTGAGATCGCGTACATCATGGGCGCAAGGGGGTGCTGCATATTCTCTTCCACGTTGCTGGAGGCTGCGATGTCCACCATGAGGAAGACGCCGTCCGAGCGCAGGGCCTGGTTGATGGCCTTCAGCACCTTCGTCGGTTGCGCCTGGTCATGGATTGCATCGAACGCGGTGATCAGGTCGTAGGCGTTCTTCTCGTCGATGGTGGCTATGTCTTTGACAACCAAACGGGCGTTCGATAGCCCCCACTGGCTTGCCTCTGCCTGCCCGGC
This sequence comes from Chloroflexota bacterium, assembly GCA_005880055.1. GTDB lineage: Bacteria > Chloroflexota > Dehalococcoidia > SM23-28-2 > RBG-16-64-32 > VJS01. The sequence continues at coordinate 1,797 of VBJS01000211.1, forward strand.
GGCGATGCCTTCGTCCGAGAAGTCGTAGCCGGTAAATCGACTGTTCGGGAAGGCTCGCGCCATTACATTTATGGCGTGGCCCTGGCCGCAACCTACATCGAGAACGTCGATGCCCGTCTGCAGGCGCTCCTTGAGGCCGGGTACCAGAGGAAGGGTGACGTCCAGCAGGGTCGCGTCCACGATCTGCGCGCTCATCTCTGCCATCAGCTGCTGGAAAGTCCCGAACTCTGAGTACGGCACTCCGCCGCCTTTGCGGAAGCTTTCCACGAGCTGGTCCTCAACGTTGCCGAAGAGGGGCATGAATTGCGCCAGAGTAGCCAGGTTGTTGGGGCCGGCGGCTCGGGTGAGAGCACCGGCATGTTCTGGAGGCAGCCGGTAGGTGCGGCCCGACGGATCGTATTCGACGATGCCGCCGGTGACCATCGAGCCCAGCCACTCGCGGACGTAGCGCTCGGTCAACCCCGCGCTGGACGCGATCTGCTCACTAGTTGCCGGGGGCATGGTCGCCATCTTATCGAACAAGCCAGTGCGGTGGCCAACGCTTGTCATGAGGGCCAGCATGCCGCCGTTAAGGATGCCAATCATCTGGCCGGCGAACGCTTCCGCCTTCTGCTGATCGATAGCCTCGGTTGTCATAACAATCCTGTTTTGCGGTTAGTCGCCGAGGAGCGTAGGGTAGCCGTGACCGACGACGTCTTCGACGTATTCGGAACGCCAGCCGGGGTTAGCGATGGGGAGGTGGCGCTCCCTGAACCACTGGTGGATCTTCAGGTACTGTTCTTCCAGGTAGCGGCGCCAGTTGTTTTCTTCCTCGAAGAGATCCGGGTCCACCTCCTCCAGTCGCTTGTCCATCTCGTCGGGGTCAATGTCGAGATCTTCTCGCCAGTAGTCAGCCAGGTAATCGAGCGTCTCCTCCAGGTTGCGGCGGCACTCTTCCAGGAGGCCCTGCATGAACCCCTCCTCGTCGACGCGCCGGCCCCGCAGCCGAACAGCGGAGGCGCAGCTCTCGCAGAGGAGTACGAACTTGCGCGCATCGCAGTTCTCGCGCTTGGTGCAGCCTTCGCACAAGGGCGCCCACTCGGATGCTTCGGGAAGGCGCAGATACCCGACGTGAACCTCGTCTGTAAGACTGCCGCAGCGCGGGCACGAGAGCTTACGGGAGAGGATGTCGTTGATGGCTCGTTGCCAGTCGATCTGCATGTCCTCGCCTTCGATCCAGAGATGCGATTATAGCCACTTCACCTCTGGCAGGTATACATCATTAGCGGATTTGGCCGCCGTGTCAATGGCGGCATTACCCGCTAGTCCGGCCCGGCTGCTGCCGGGTTGCTCTCAAGCGTAGACCAGCCTGCCTGTCCGGGCGCTTCTTCGACGCCGACCCTTACGCTGGACAGGTTGGCCGCGCCGGCTGCGGAGAGCGCCGCGGCGATGCGCGCGGCGAGCCATTCGGCCAGCCGCTCTGCGGTGGAGTTGTCGATGGGGAGGGCGGCCACGTCTCCCTTGGGCATGACATAACGCCGCGAGCCGAACGTGATCTCGTATTCGTCGGCCACCAGGGAGACGCGCAGGAAACGGCTGTTTTCCTGGAGGAGGAACTTGTGGTCGAGTTCGCGGCAGATGGAGCGTACGAGCGTCTTGGCTTCCCGGAAGTCGATGACCCACGAGTCGTCGGTGAGGCCGCCGGCGATTTCCACCGTCAACCGGTAGTTATGCCCGTGCAGCGGTTCGCAGTCTCCGCCGAAGGTGGCGAAATGGGCAGCGGCGAAACTTAGCCCGGACCCGCGAAGAGTGACGAGATGGCTCATCGCGGCGCTAAATGATACATGGCGGTCGGCAGGGGGGGCAAGCGCGTTGCTCAAAGCTATGTTCGCACTATATCTGTTATGTAGGCCAGCCTCGTCCCAAAGACGCGAACCGGCAAGAACCGGCCGGGCCGTCGGCCAAGGCACCCTTCGGGAATAGACGCGAGCTTCAGATCGAATTGCCAGTCTCTTCGGCGCGATGATACACTTTTAGCCAGTCTGACGGTTACCCGGCGCACCGCAGTTCTTCCCGCTTCCATGCCTTTAACTCGTGTGGCCGGTTCGAATTGGGAAAGGGGAGGAAGGTGCTGGAGACTTATGTCGAGTAAAGGTAGAGGTGACATCTGATGTGGAAGGCGGCGAAGTGGGGCACGGTGTCTCTGGCGGTGGCCCTGTCCATCTTTCTGGCCGGCGTGGTCGGCCACGAGTTGGCGGGCAGCGGAGATAGCACAATCAATGTGCCGCCGGGCACGAAGGTTAACGTAAACTCCGGCAATGAAGGCTCCTACGCCACGCTGCAGGAGATAGAGCAAATCCTAAAAGAGGACTTCGTGAACCCGGATGGCGTCGATTCCAAGGCGCTCCTGAACGGGGCAATCGATGGGCAGATCAAGGCCCTGGGCGACCCGCACACGGTGTACATTTCGCCCGAGGACTATGCCTTGGGCGTGGATATCATAGCGGGCACTTTCGAAGGGATAGGCGCGCAGGTGGACCAGGACCCGGTGACCGGACAGATCGTGATCGTCGCGCCGTTCCGCGGCTCGCCCGCGGAAAAGGCTGGCATCCAGCCGGGCGATGCGATTCTAGCGGTGAACGGGGAATCGACGAAAGGCTGGAGCGTGGCCGAGGCTGTTAAGCGCATTCGCGGGGAGAAGGGCAGCAACGTATCCCTGTCGATTCAGCACAGGGATGGCCAGCAGCAGGACGTGACGGTGGTGCGCGATACAATCGTGATCCCGACTGTGTTCAGCCGCGAGGTGCAGGACAAGGATGGAAACACCGTAAAGAATCTGGCCTATATAGAACTGGAGCAGTTCACGGAAGAGACGGTAGCGGATCTGCGCACCGAGCTGAACCGGGTGGTGGACTCCGGCTATAAGGGCCTGATCCTGGACCTGCGCCGCAACCCCGGCGGGGCGTTGGACGCCACGGTTGCGGTGGCCGATATGTTCCTGGATGACGGTATCATCCTGACGCAGGTGGATCGAGATGGGACTCGCACGGAGTACAAGGCGAAGTCCGGCGGCGAAGCAGTCAATCTGCCGGTGGTGATCCTCACGAGCAAAGGTTCGGCCAGCGGCTCAGAGGTGCTGGCAGGCGCGTTGCGCGACCACGGGCGGGCGAAGCTCGTGGGCGAGAAGACCTTCGGCAAGGGGTCGGTCAATCATCTGCGGGAACTCTCGAACGGCGGCGCACTTTATGTCACCATCGCACGCTGGTTGACGCCGAACGGCGAACAGATAGAAGGCGTGGGCCTGCAGCCCGACGTGCCAGTGACGAACAGCGAAGACGACCTCAAGAACAACCGCGACACACAGCTCTACACGGCGATTGACGTGCTGGAGAAGGAGTTCGCGGCGGCGCCCTAGCCTGAGCATCAGGTGCGGGACGCCGGCCGGCGGCGCTCTTGGCCGAAAAGACAGTCACGGTCAACCGAAAGGCAGGCCACGACTATCACCTGCTGCGAATCCTCGAGGCCGGCCTCTCCCTCCTCGGTACGGAGATCAAGTCGATTCGGGAGGGCCACGTCAGTATCCGGGAAGCGTACGTGAGGCCCGAGGACAGCGAGCTGTGGCTCGTGGGCGCGCACATCGGGCATTACGCGCCGGCAAGCCGCGCGAACCATGACCCCACTCGCAGCCGGCGTCTGCTCTTCGCTTCGCCTGTACCTGAGGGACGGGCGCGCGAAGCTGGAGATCGCGCTCGCCAGGGGCAAGAAGTCTTATGACAAGCGAGCGGCGATCGCCAAGCGGGAGGCCGAACGTGCCATGCAGAGGGCGGTCAGACGGCGCGCCTGAGCGCCTGCGAACCGGCGTTCGGATTCTGGTATAATAGGGCTACGGGGACGAAAGGGTTCGACAGGGATGGTTGAGCCCGGATTGCAGGCGGAGATGGCCACGCTCTCCCTAAACAGGTGGCAAAACAGTAACTGGCAACTCTAACCAGTACGCTCTCGCTGCCTAATCTAAGGTAGTGACGTTGGGCTCAGGCCTCACCCCGATGGGCGGAGCCCGACGACGCAATGTCGGGGCGCTGTCTCCCCCACGCCGGTAAGGGAGGCCTAAGACAACCGGCTGCGCCCGGCGGTTACGGCGCCGTTCACGGTACGCCGGGCGAGATGCAAGCAACGGCTAAGCCTGTAGGACATCCGGGTGGGCTGTCCACTGGACGAGGGGTTCAATTCCCCTCCGTCTCCACCAAATTCGATGCCGGATCAGTGTCCTGCACGAGGCCCATGGGAAATACGGGGCGGTGCGCAGCCGCGCGGTTATGGTCTCGGGCTCACACCCCGGAATCAAGCGGCGCAAAAAACGCCACGAGATTACCGTCAGGGTCTTTGACCTCGGCGTCGCGCTGGCCCCAGAAGGCATCCCACGGCTCTTTGTGAGCCTCGACTCCTTGCTCAATGAGCGTCTTGTAGAGAGTGTCGACTTCTGCCGGCGAGTCACATAGGAAAGCCAGTGCCATGCGGTGACCACCGCTCGGCTGGGTCCAGACGGGATCGAAGGACTTTACCAGTTCGATGGTGTCCAACATGAGCCGTATCCCGCCCGGCAGGGCCGCCTCTGCGTGGCCATTTTCGTCTTGCTCCGGGAACTCAATCCCCAGACGCCGGTAGAAAGCAATTGAGGCACGCAGGTCGGAGACGACCAGCCCGATGGCATCAAGTCGCGGCTTCATCG
>VBJS01000039.1:0-4390 GCA_005880055.1 Chloroflexota bacterium
GGCGCGTAGCGCAGAGCCTCTCGCGACTGCGTTGGTTGAGATGGAGGCGGCAGGTATGGCGGGGCTTCATGCGGCCCGCTCGACGGCGCACCTCTGGATCGTGGACCCAATGCCGGAGAAGCCCTGGTGGGAGGGGCTGTGGCCAAGCTGTCATCCGGCGGTTGATCAGCGGGTGGAAATGCTCGCGCGTATGGGTGGCGGAATACCGCAATCAGTCCTGACTGCGGCGAGCGATGCGGGCCAGAACTTCGGCGATCAAGCGGTGGCGGTTGCAAACGCGCCTATCAGCAGGTCGTCGGACTCAGCCCCGGCTCAGCGTGTCGAGGCTAGGGCGGAAGCGGAGGCGTTCCGACTGATTGCTCCCGAGACCGTAGTGTACAAGCTGCCCGATATCAATTCTCCAGAGATCGAGAGGCTCCCAGCTGGAGCGTTGGTGGCTGTGCATGCGCCCGCAGGCAATTTCCTACAGGTCATAACCCCAACCGATGCTTTCGGCTTCATAAGCAAGCTCACGCGTATGACGCCTTACCAGCCCGAAGCTCAATCGCGTGACTGACCATTTGTCGGAACGGAAGCCAGGGTGACCGGCGAACTTAGTGTTCGCGCGCAGTGGACCGGAACCTACCGTGCCCGCTGTAGAGCCAGCGCCGCCCCGCCTAGTACTCGGCGTTGGCAGCGCACATGGCGGCTGTATAGTGACCGCACAAGGAGGCTGCTAATGGCAGGCGCGAGCGACGTCGTCGAAATTGAACGGACGGGCGAGCGGTTCGTCTTTACCAGGCGGCCCCGGGATACCAATGGGGAGCTGCTGGAGATCGAGTTCTACGTGAAAGAGTTCGCGCCACCGGCGCACATCCATCTGAAACTGGAAGAGCGCGTGGAGGTGCTTTCCGGCAGGGCGCGGGTGTGGATCGGCGGCGAGGAGAGCATCGCTGGTCCGGGAGAGACCGTGGTCTTCCCGTCGGGGGTAGGGCACACATTCAAGGCTGATGGCGACGACCACCTGCGCTTTCGCTGTCAGGTCGTCCCACCGATGCAGATGGAGCCGCTGTTCGAGACGATCTTCGGCCTCTATCGGGATGGCAAGGCGGACAGGCGTGGGCAGCCGGGCATACTACAGAACGTGCTGCTGGCGCGCGAAAGCGACAGCTACCTTGCCGGCGTGCCGATATGGCTTCAGAAGCCGCCGGTGGCCTTCGGGGCGTGGCTGGCAAAGCGGCTGGGCTACCGGCTGCGATACGACAAGTACAGTGGGCCGGCGCAGACCGGCTAGGATCGGCCGGTGCGGCTCGCAGCGCGTGTGGGCGGTACGCGACGACGCCAACTAACCCCTCTCACTAAGGTTCGTTAGTGTCCGATCTCGGTGTCCGCGCGGCGCTTCCAAGGATTAAAATCAGGCTACGGCGTAACCGCAGTGCTCACTGAGCGGCAGGAGCGAGGCGGATATACGATGCCAGCGGCGGCGCTAAATCGATTGGCCGCCCGGAGATATTGAGAAAGGACCTGCGATGGGTGACAAGAGCCTTAAGAACACTACGAAGGTAAAGAAGCAGAAGGCACAGAAGAAAGCCGCCTCCACGCCCAAGTCACCAACGAAGAAGTAGCCGTTGCGTGACTGGGTGGTCATTCACCGGTGAGCCTGACATCCGGTTGACCCTCTGGACCATCGGTGCTCTAATGGGCACCGTTGCCGCTCCGACCGCCCGCCCTGAAACGCGCGCAATGCGTCCAAAGAGCGAGTCCGCTGGGTGCTGGCAATAATCTGCCCCACTCATTGAAAGGAGATGCATCATGGGAGAACAGGATCTTGCCAAGGTGGCCAAGGAAGCCGTAGAAGCGTTCAACAGGGCCGATTGGGACAGAACCTCGGCGCTGCTAGGAGGTAGCACCTACGACGAGGTGGGTACCGGACGCCAGCTCCGAGGCGAAGCTGAGATTCTTCCGGCGCTCAAAGGCTGGAGAAGCGCGATGCCCGACGTCAAGGGCACTGTGACCAACGCCATCGCAAGCGGTAACAAAGCCGTTATTGAGGTGACGTGGGAAGGTACACAGACCGGACCGATGGAAGGCCCGGGCGCCACGGTTCCCGCCTCGGGCAAGCGCCAGACCACGCGCGCAGCCTGGGTATTCGACTTCGACGGCGACAAGATCAAGGAGAGCCGTCAATACTTCGACATGATGTCCTTCATGCAGCAAATCGGGGCGATGCCGCAGGCGTAGCGACACGCACCGGGCCACGTAGCGACGGACCTTCCCGGAGCGCACGACCACGGGTAACGTCACGGTCGCCCCGACATAGGGCATAGGTCAACGATCGTCACGACGGCGGGCACCGAGGCTAACTGGCGTTAGTGTCGCCTTGCGTTTGGCCCAGCTTTCAGCAGAGGATGTCGCGCCGGTGGAACCACCACCAGGCGAGTACGAGAAAGATCGCGGCGTAAGGTAACTGGACTATGACACCCTTGATCATGTCCGAAGATGTCACCGGGTTCGCAAACAGGCCCTCCCAGGCGTGCCAGTAGTGAGTGATAAGAAGGGTGCGAACCGAGCCCAAGGAGGAGATGGCGTCGAGTATCTGCGAAACGATGCTGACCCCCAGTGCGCTGATGACGGCGCCAAGGGAGGCGTCGGTCATCGTCGAAATCATGAACGCCAAAGCGGCAATGCCTGACATACACCAAGCGACGTAGAGGGTCGATAAAGCCAGCTTGCCCAGAGCCGATCCCTGGCCGAACTCGATGCCGTCGGGCGTGGCGACAGCATGCCAGCCGAAGGCGATGGTGCCGGCAATAAGGCCGGAAACCGCGATAAAGAGGGTCGCCAGGATGGCCATGACCACGACCACGATCAACTTGTCGAACAACAGGCGACCGCGCGAGACGGGCCGGAGCAACAAGTAGCGCAGGCTGCCCCAGCCGGCCTCGTCCGCCACGGCACCGCCGGCGAAGAGGCTGACGACGATCACGAGAAGGAAGCTGGTCGACGCGGTCAAAGCGGCCAGGGGAACGTTGAGTCCCGAATGAGAGGCCAGCGCGAAGAAGTTGTTTTCGTTGCGAGGGCGGCGCCCCAATTCGACTGCGACGGTCATCAGCACGGGTATGCAAATCACGAGACCGAGCAGTATATACGTCCTGACTCGGAACGTTTGCTTGCGGAGCTCAACTCGGATCATGACTCGGTTCCTTCGACGATACCGAGGAAAGCATCCTCCAGGCGGTGCCGGGATTCAATTGTTTCGACACCGATGTTTGCGTGCACAAGCGCCGTGACGATGACCTTACGCTCAACACCGGAAAGTGAGATAGAGATTCCGCCGGCGTCTCCTTCGACCCGCGATACCCCGGGGATCGACTTGAGAAGCGCGACGGCGCGTCCCACATCATCGACCTCCAGGTAGACGCTCTGCGATGCACCGATCAGCTCATCGACCGTTCCCGAGGCGACCAGTTTGCCCAGGTTCATGACGGCGACGTGGGAGCAGACTTGTTCGACTTCTACCAGGATGTGGCTGGAAAGTAGGACAGTGGCTCCGTGATCGGCGAGGCTGCGGATAAGCTCGCGGACATCTCGCATCTCGCCCGGGTCCAAGCCGATCGTCGGTTCGTCGAGGACGAGCAGTTCGGGCTTGTTCAGCAGCACTTGGGCGAGAGCCAAACGCTGTTGCATGCCTTTGGAGTAGGTCCGGACTTTGCGGCGAATGGCGCTGCCGAGGCCGGCGATCGCAAGTGCCTGGTCCAGGTTCGCCGCGGAGAGGGCCTGACCGCCGGCTTCCCAGTAGGCCTTCAAATTCTCGATTCCCGAAAGGTGCGGAACGAAGCCTGGGCTCTCGATGAGCGACCCGACTCGCCTGAGCAGCGGGCTGCCGGGGGGCGCCGCTGGTGGGATGTACAAGGCCGAGGATCGTCCTGAGCAGAGTCGTCTTCCCGGCACCGTTGGGCCCGAGCAAACCATAGATGGCGCCTTTGTGAACGTCGAGGCTGACATCGTCCACGGCGAGAACATCGGGGGAGAATCGTTTGCTCAAGGAAACGACCGAAATGGCCGCGGCCTCTCCGCCATTCCGACCGGCCCGGGGTGAAGACAATTGCGGCTCAGCGCGAGTCATCTCGCTAACGCTAGCACCTCGACATTAAGAAAGGATTGGGTTTCGATGACAGTGCGTATCGGCGCCGAGCTTCACTGAAACTTCATTTCACCGCTGCTTGACAGGGCCTTCCGCCCGGCTCTACTTCGGGGCGCATCCCCCCGAGGTGCGGCACACAATCGGGGGAAACGGGGTGCAGGCCCAGCCATCGGTGTCCCTCCATGGGCGTCTCTGACCCCTTCTCGACGCCCTGCTCCGAGGATGGGCTTCTTGTTGGGATGAGAAGTGTCGTCCGAGCGGCTGCTC
>VBJS01000039.1:4483-15487 GCA_005880055.1 Chloroflexota bacterium
GGCTTGGCGAACACCTTCGTCCCGACATGCCAGTGACGCCAGCGGTTACCGAGCTGGTTGCTGGCCCTGGTCACTAACGTCTTAACACCCCGAACAGCCCGTTCACTTCCAGCTTCGATCTCAAGGACAGCTCCCGAAGCGAGCCTCATCATCTCCGATTTCAGCTGGTGGACATCCTCGTTGGTGCTGCCCCTGGCGTTTGGCGTCGGTGCTTCCTTTTCGCTCACATGGCGCACCTGCAATGGCATGTCAGCAACCTCCTTCGTTGACCCGATACGGCACTTGACCGGGCGTAATCATTGCAGATTACCGGCTGCATGCGCTAGCGAAGATAATGGCGGCACGGTTCACTTGCAGCCCGTACTTCGTATAATCAGCTCAGTGAGCCGCTATTGAGAATATGGTCACTACCGCCAAGTGCCGCCGAAGTTCTGTTGCCTTAAGGACGAGGCGAACAAGTTACCGGCGTGGCTCAGAATGAGTGCTCTGTGAAGGAGGCTGATTCATGCGAGTGGGAACGGATGAACTGAACCCGTCGATCGATACGGAAGGTCTGAAGGTAAGCTCAGCGGTCTTCGGAGAAATGGTCGTCGCCTATCTGCAGAGAAACGCCGCGATTGAAATGCCTCATCTGGCGAAGGGTCTTCCCGACGATGTCTGTCCCTGTCCTCATTGGGGTTACGTTGTCGCCGGTTCGATCATTATCAGCTACAAGGACCGGACCGAGGAACGAGTTCGAGCGGGCGATGTTTTCTACTGCCCCCCGGGGCATTATTATCGCTATGATGAGGACGCTAAAGCTATCGAATTTAGTCCACTCGCCCAAATGGCATCGGTAGCACAAGTCATCAACCGCAACCTCGCCGAAGCACCTTAGCCGGCTCAACGATGTTCAAGCTGACCCTCCCTTGGTACCGAGTCACCGACTGATCCACGAAACCGCCGGGACTCTCGACGCGAACGATTACCCCGAGTGGGACACTCCCGTGGTTGAGTGGGTGCGGGCCCTCAGGCGAACACCGTCCATCCGGGGAGATTCGATTAATGCTCTACCTGCTCGACGCGAACGCCGTAATCGAGTGGCTACGAGGCCCACCGCACGTCGTTAGATTTTTCGAAGAGCTGACCCCGCCTGAAGACGTGGTAGCACTGAACGCCATCTGCGTTGCAGAAGTTTACTCGGGCCTCCGGCAGGATGGGCGTCTTCCCGCCGATCGGCTCGTAGCGAGCCTGCCCTACTGGGAGATCGACGAGGAAACGGCTAAGTTAGCCGGCGATTACCGGTATAAGTACGCCCGCAAAGCCCGGCCTCTCACCGTCAGCGACACGCTGATGGCTGCTCACGCTGTAACTAAGGAGGCGATTCTGATCACCGGCAACACTCGTGACTTCCCGATGCCGGAACTGAGGTTGCAGTCCCTGCTCTAGCCGCTTAGGCCGCCGGCAGCGGGCCGAAGAAGCCGACGATGCTGCGCAGCCGGCCATCCTCCGCCACCTCGCCGATATCGATGCCCTCCATAGGCGCGGCGCTGTCCCGTTCCATTTTCCAGGCGAAGCGCAGGAGGCCGTGGTGCTCGTCGATGCCACTGGACGGCAGGATCTTAGCGCCCGGCATTTGGGTGTGGAACTGGGCGATGAGCGCGATGAGCGCCTCGCGCCCTGCAGCGTGGGACATCGGGTCCGTGTAAGTCGCGCCGTCCTCCCACGCCCTCTCCAGCAGAGCGCGCCGCTCCTTTTCATCCGGCTCGTTCCAGGCGGCCATATAAGCCTCGACTGTGTCTTTCGTCGCCATACCTCGCCTCCTTCGCGCGAAATCATAGCATAGCGATTTGCCCTGATCGGCCGATATACTACGGCGTGCTATGGCCGAGCCCATGGAAGGCAAAGTCGCGATCGTTACCGGCGCCGGTCGCTACCGTGGTATCGGCCGGCATATCGCGCTCGGGCTCGCGCGACATGGCGCCGACGTGGTCGTCACCGGGTCGGGCCGGTCGCCGGAAAGCTTCCCGGAAGACGAGCAGAAGATCGGCTGGAGGGACATCGAGTCCGTCGCCGAGGAGGTCCGGACGCTGGGTCGCCGCGCGCTTCCTCTCGTTATCGATATCCGGGAGGCGGCGGAGTGTGAGCGGCTGGTGGCGGAAACGAAGCGAGAGTTCGGCCGCATCGACATCCTCGTGAACAACGCCGCCGCCGGGCGCGGGCGGGACCGCGTGCCGCTCGTCCAGCTCGAGGAGAGCGAGTGGCGCCGCGTGATCGAAGTGAACGTGACGGGAACCTTCATGGTAACGAAAGCGGTGGCGCAGGCAATGATCGCGCAGGGAGAGGGCGGGCGAATCGTGAACATCGGGTCGATCGCCGGGCGCCAGGGGATGCCGATGTTCGGCGCCTATGCGGCCTCCAAAGCGGGGCTCATCTTGTTCACCCAGGTGCTCGCTGCCGAACTGGCCGCCCACCAGATCAACGTGAACTGCGTCTGCCCCGGACTCACTGATACCTACCGGATGGAAGACGTCACGCGGCCGGGCCCTATCCGCGACGCCGTCATGAACACGATCCCGCTACGACGCGCGGGCGAGCCGGAAGAGGTAGGGGAACTGGTGGCGTTCCTGTGCGGGCCGGACGCATCGTATATTCACGGCCAGACGATAAACATAGACGGCGGCCGTTTGATGATGTGAGGCGGTACTGACCTCCTCACGATATGCGTTAGCCGGCTACGCCCGTGACGAGGGCAAAGCGGCCCTTGCCCTGGCCCTTCGCCCGGTACATCGCGCGGTCAGCCGCGCCCAGGAGGGTGTCGATCTCACGACCGTCCTCCGGGTAAACGGCGACGCCGATGCTCGCTGTCAAGCGGAAGCGGATGCCGGCCGCGATCCAGTCGGTCTGGAGCCCGCTGAGGATGCGCTCTGAGACGGCCAGCGCCTCCCCCTTTTCCTTAAGCCTGGGCAGGAGAATCAGGAATTCGTCTCCGCCCATGCGGGCAACCAGGTCGCCGCTGCGGACAAGCGCGCCCAGCTGAGCGGCCACTTCTTTCAGGACCAGGTCACCTTGCGCATGCCCGATTGTGTCGTTTACGTTTTTGAACCCGTCCAGGTCCACGAAGAGTACCGACAGCAACCCGTTCTCAGCCTGTGCCTGCGCCAGTTCTTCTTCCAGGCTTGCAGCGAACAGGTCTCGATTCGGCAGACCGGTTAGCGAGTCGTGATAGGCCATGTGGCGAATCGTCTCTTCGGCCCGCTTGCGTTCCGTGATGTCCGTTGCAACTCCGATGACGGAAGATACTCGGCCGGCGGCATCGCGTATGGGACAGAGCTCTGCCTCAAAGATAGTGCCGCCCACCTCAGCGACAGCTCTCACCCGTTCGCCACGCAGTGCCCGGCCGAAGTCGGCCACGATGCCCGGCACGTTCTGAAAGACTTCGGCAACCGGCCGGCCAATCACCTGCGCGGGCGCGATGTCGAGCCGTTCGAGCGCCTTGCCCTCTAAGAGCGTGAACACCCCGCTCGCGTCGGTTCTGAGCAGGATGAGCGGCGCCGCGGTCACGACAGCCCGCAACCGTTCCTCTTTGGCCTGAAGCTCTTCTTTCTGGCGATGGTTCTCTAGCGCCAGGCCAATAGCGTGGCCGATGCCAGCCAGCAGTTCCGCATCCTTCAGGTCGCTGTTTCGCCGATCACCGACGACCACAGCCACGCCGACGGTCCGGGTAAACGCGATGGCCGGAATCAAAGCCAGCACTTCGTCATCACCAGCGGCGTCCCCCGTCCCCTCAGGCAGCGGCTGGACGATTTGCGGCGACTTCGCTTGTAAGCAGGACTGGATGCGCGGTTCCAGCCGGAGGGCGAGCCGATGCGCGGTCTCTGCGTCCCAGCCCAATAACGCCGGTTGGCGATCGTCGGGCGAAGCAAAGAGGGCGGCCGCGCGGACGCCGATAAGCCGCTGAACGGAGAGGAGGCAAGTATGCATGGCTTCAGCCAGCGAGTCCGCGGCGCCGGCCTCCAGCAATACGACGCTGGGGTAGGTACTGCGCTTTCGGAGCTTCAGGCTTTGCCGAAAGATCAGCTCAATGGCCCCGGTAGCAACGCCGTAGCTCGCGGCCTGAACGAACGCCATCTGGAAGAATGTGAATCCAACCAGGTAAAGATCGATGGGGGTGAAGACGAGAATGGCTGAATACACGCCCAGCCGGGCCCACGTCTTGAGGACGCGGACCTCCGTAAAGGGGTCGGACACGGGAACGCCAGCGGGACCCCGCTCGCGAGAAGGCTGAGACTTGAACAAAGATTGGACCTTTCTCGCTTGTTGGATGCGATAGCGTGGCCTACCGTTACGCTGCGCCCCAAATCCGGCTATAGAGTCGTGTCTGACTCAGGCAGAAGAACTGACGGGCGCTAACCCCGGCGGGAGAACTCAAGGTTTGCGCGTACCGGCCGCGTCCCCTGCCGCGATTCACCGGCCCGGACGGGCGCACGGCTCGTGCGCTAGCATTGTCTTGAGCGCTGATGGGCGAGATCACTGGAATCCTTGTGGACTTGTTCATCATCTTCGCCGCCGCGCGCCTGGCGGGCGAACTCTTCGTGCGGGTCAAGCAGCCGGCGATAGTGGGGGAGGTGTTCGCCGGTATAACCATCGGGCCACATGCCCTCGGCCTTATTGGCTCTCCGGACTCAGACCTGGTAACCCTCTTCGGCGACCACGAGGCCGCGAGACGGGCTCTGAACGTCGTGTTCGACGTAATCGCGGAACTAGGAGTGATCATCCTGCTCTTCTTCGTCGGTCTCGAGACGCGGCTGGATGACCTGCTGAGCGTCAAGGGCCGGGCGGCGGCGGCGGGGGTTCTCGGCACTATTCTGCCGTTCGCGGCGGGCTTTGGTTTCGTCTACGCGACCGGCCGCAGCGATGTTGAGTCTGCCTTCGTGGCGACTGCAATGGTGGCGACGAGCGTGGGCATTACGGCCCGCGTCCTGAGCGACCTGGGAGCGATGGCGTCTGACGAGGCCCGCGTGATCATCGGCGCAGCTGTGGTGGACGATATCCTCGGTCTGCTGCTTCTAGCCGTTGTCAGATCGTGGGGCAAGGGTGATGTGGACGTTGTCGAGTTGGCAATCACGGCGCTGGCCGCCGTTGCCTTCGTAGTTTTTGCCGCGATGGTGGGGACGCAGCTAATACGGCGCTACAGCATCCATCTGGAGCGGCTCCGCATCGAGAACGCGCCGTTCGTGGCGGCCATTCTCTTGATGCTGGGCTTCTCGGCACTGGCCGGCACGATCGGGCTGGCGGCTGTAATCGGCGCCTTCATCGCCGGCATGATGCTTGCCGAGGCGGATGAGGCGTTAGAACTCCAGCGGCAGGCGCGGCCGGTCTACGAGTTTCTGGTGCCGTTCTTCTTCGTGGTTATCGGTACGAAAGTTGACCTGGGAGCGTTTCAGGACACAGAAGTACTCGCGATCGCGGTCGCCGTCACACTGCTTGCCATTCTTACCAAGCTGGCCTCGGGCGGCCTCGCAGCCATTGGCCTCGGGCCGCGCTCCGCAGCAATCATCGGAACCGGGCGCGTGCCACGCGGCGAGGTCGGCTTCGTGGTAGCCGGGGTTGGCACCGGCATCGGCGCGGTATCCGGCGACATGTTCGCTGTGGTTGTCTTCATGAGCATAGTAACGACGCTTGTCGCTCCTCCGGCCCTCGCCGCGCTTGTAGCCGGTGAGCGAGAAGCGGCTGCGACGCCGATGGAGGCCTGAGGTGGCCCTGGACATCGAAGACGTCCGCCTCCTCCGTAACCCGCGCTTCCGCAGGCTGCTGGAGGCGCGACTGGCTGGGCAGATCGCGCAGAACGCAACCCTGTATACGCTGCTGATACTGGTGGTGCAGGATACCGAGTCAAGCTTTCAGAGCACGCTCCTGATCATCTCTTACACCCTGCCGGCGATGTTTCTCGCAATCCCAGCCGGCGCTCTGGCGGATGCGCTGCCAAAACGTCTCACGCTTACGACAGGCCTCCTCCTGAAAACGGCCGTGGCGGGCGGACTCGTGCTGTTCAGCGGGGATACGCTGTCTATCTTCCTGCTCGCCGCTGCCCTATCCGCCGTCAGCCAACTCTACTCGCCCGCCGAATCCGCTACCGTGACCGGGATCGTCCGTCGGGACCAGTTGCCGGCGGCAAACGCGCTCATGGTGCTGACGCTGGTGCTCGGGCAGATCCTCGGCATTGCGGCGATCGCGCCGCTCCTCCTTCGAACCGTCGGCCCCAGCAGCGTCTTCCTCGTCGCTACCGCGCTTTTCGCTCTCGCCTCGTACATCATCGGCTGGATGGCCTCCGACTTCAGTCGCGAAGAAGAGGCGGCAACGCGCCGGGCGGGGTTCATCAACGCGATGCAGGAAGGGTTCCGGGTCTTGCGGCAGGACCGTCACGCTTACCTCGCGATCGTTTACCTAACGATCGGGACAATGCTGCTGAAGGTGGTGGTTATCCTGCTCCCGCAGTACACCCACGACGTGCTGCGAATTTCGACGAGGGACACGGTCTTCGTTGCGGCGCCGGCGGCGATCGGGGCAGGTGCCGGGATGCTGTTCGCGCCACTCGTCATCCGCCGCATCGGCGGCTGGCGGGTAGTAGCAGCAGGGCTCGTGCTGCTGCTTCTCGGTATGCTGGGGCTCGGCTTGGTGGTATACGTGCGAGACTTCATCGAGTCTAACATTAACCTGGGTATCGGTTTCGTGGAGCGGGAGGTGGGCGTATCCTCGGTGATTACCGTCTCCATGCTGCTTGCGATACCGCTGGGGTTCGCTTACAGCCTGCTCAGTATCGGCGCGCGCGTGGTGATGAATG
This sequence comes from Chloroflexota bacterium, assembly GCA_005880055.1. Classification (GTDB taxonomy): domain Bacteria; phylum Chloroflexota; class Dehalococcoidia; order SM23-28-2; family RBG-16-64-32; genus VJS01. The sequence goes on from VBJS01000039.1 coordinate 11,307, forward strand.
AGCGGGCTGCGCCGGAAACGCAGGGGCGGCTTTTCGCGATCCAGATCGCACTCGGCGACCTGCTTTCGCTCGTACCGTTGCTCGTGGTCGGAGCTCTTGCTGATGTTGCGGGAGTCCGGGCAACGCTATTGGCGGCCGCGGCGGCCGCCGTGCTGGCCGCGGCATATCTCACGTTCTCGAGGCGGCTGGGCCCAGGACAGCCGCTGCCCCGGCAAGCGCTGGATACCCGCCCCGCCGGTTAGCGCCGGCCCGATCAGCCCCATGCGGCCCGCAGAGCGCCGGCTGTCGCCTCGTCCGCCGGGAAGAAGGACTCGATCGCGAGTTCTGACAGTGTGATATCGATGGCCGTGCCGAAGGTGGCAAGGGTGCTGAAGAAGGAGAACCGCACCTCCAGCGTCATACGGATCACCAGTGGCAGGAACAGCAGTTCCGCTGTCGTGGCGGGCGCCGCCCGCTCCGGCGCCACGCCTGGGTATCCCCGCAGCTCCTTCTCGAGGACGAAGAGCTCAGGATCGCCGGACATGATCGCCTGGCGATGAAGCCGGTGCAGCACGTGCTCGCTGTATTCGGCGAGGTTTGCGATTCGGGGGGCGAGGCCACCCGGGTGCAGGCTCACGCGAAGGGCGTTGACCGGTGATGCGAGCAGTTCCGGCGCCACGCCGTCTGTCAGTATGCCCAGAGCGGGCCGGTTGGCCGACACGACGTTCCAATAGCGATCGACGACGATGGCGGGAAATGGCTCGTGCCCGGCAAGTATTTTGTCGATAGCGGCGCGGACGGGCGCCATTTCCTCAGCTTCCAGCTGCGTCTCGCGATATGCCGGCGCGTAGCCGGCCGCTAGCAGCAGGGCGTTGCGCTCGCGAAGCGGCACGTCCAGCCGCTCCGCCAGGTGCAGCACGAGGTCGCGGCTGGGCCGCGAGCGCCCGGTCTCGATGAAGCTGAGATGCCGGGGGGACACTTCTGCCTCAAGGGCCAGGTCCAGTTGACTCAAGCGACGCTGTTGTCGCCAATCGCGCAGAAGGTCGCCGATAGCGCCGACGGTAAGGGTGCTCATAACTTGCATACTACCCGGCCTGCGTATGCGCGACTATTACCTCGGAGGTAATTGAATCGCCCCGACGGGTGCGCCATCCTCGAATCATCCAGCGATTTTTCAGCAGCACAAGGAGGTTCTGATGAGCAGCACGATGACGAGGGACGTGACGGTGATCGTCGACGCCTACTTCGCGATGTGGAACGAAGCCGACGCGACCAGGCGCGCCGAGCACATCAGCGAGGCCTGGGCGCCAAGCGGACGCTACGTGGACCCGGCCCGCGATGCGACGGGCTACGCGGCCCTAAGTGAAATGGTGGATGCCGCTCGCCCGCACTTCCCGGGCCACACCGTGCAGCGCATCAGCGGCATCGATGCCCACCACGACCAGCTCCGCTTCGCCTGGCGGGTGGTAGGGCCGGACGGCAGCGTGCCCGTCGCCGGCATCGATGTGGGCGCCCTGGGCCCCGACGGACGGCTGGAACTGATCACGGGATTCTTCGGCGACCTGCCAGATTAGCGCAGGTCCCATACGCATGGGGGGCGCCCCGCCGGACGTGCGAAAATGCGGCCGGAGTGGGGCGCCCTGCTGTTTCGCAATGGGACCGCCAGGGGAATTGGGACTGCCGCGCGAGGCCTATGATGGCAAGCGGTGCGGCAGCCGGTGCAACGAGATGCGGGCAGGTCGTGGCATAAAGGTGATGGGCATGGGCTTGACGCGATGCACCAGGTAGCCGGCGAGCAGCAGATAGGCTACGGCCAAGCCCGGGGCTGCGCTGACGGCGATTACGCCTGCTTTTTTCATCCTCTGTCCTCCACCGGCAGGTTGCCGCTGCCACGGGCTGTCACTTTCGAAATCATCTGCTTAGACGCCTCTACGCCCTTGGTGTTGCGCGCCTTAACGCGCATCCAACCCCGGTTTAGAGCAGGAGCGGGGAGCCTGCGGCGGGCTCCCCGCTCCAGACCAAAGGGAGGGTCCGGACGCGACTCTCAAAACGCACAGGTCCCATCCCCTCGCCGGCCGCGTCCCAGCCCAAGTTCATTCTGCCGGAACCAACTCGCGCGGAGGTTATCAAAGTGTTACGTGAGCGTTAACAGCTTGTTTCACGGCTCTGCTCAGCGTCGCACCGCGCGGACCGGGCGGGCTAATAACTAAATCTCGTACGTCGTGATCTCGATCTGGTGGCCGTCCGGATCATAGATGTAGACGGAGTGGGAAGCGCCGTGATCAGCGAAGCGGATATCCACGCTGAGTTGCCGGAAATTCTCCCGGGCCCGCTCAAAGTTCTGGCGGTCCACACGGAAGGCGAAGTGGCTCATGGATAGCATCTCGCCTACCGGTGCGGGCTTGGCACCGGGCACCGGCGCAGGGAACAGCGCTACGCACGTATCGCCGGCGCACATCATGGTAGGAACATCTCCCCACTCGTCCTCGAACCGGCGCTCCAGGCCCAGCACCTCCCGATACCAATCGCGAGAGCGCGCGATGTCGCTCACGGTGATCGCCACGTGGTCGATGTGCTGGACTCGGAACTCGCTCATGCCTGGGTGTCTCCTCGAAGTTCGGTGATGAGCAGCGCGGTCGCTTCTTTCGCCGCCACCTGGACGGTGGCTCCAGCGTCGATGATTACAAGGTCGCCGGTTGATAGCTCGTTCTGGCCTCCGCCACTCTTGATATCGCTTCTGCCGAGGATGCATTGCATGGTGACGGGCCCTTCGTAACGTTCTTCCATCTCGCCGCCTGCGTCGAGTGCGACGATGCCGATGAGGACAGGTCCATCCTCCACGAGTTGCTTTGCCGTGCGCTTGTTCTTGTTGCCGCGCACCCGCTGCACGAGCGGAGGCAACTCCGCGCCCACCGCCAGAGACCGCATGCCCGGCCGGAGCTTCTGAACTTTCGGCTTAACTGCCATCGCCTTACTCCTCCCGCTGCCGCCAGAAATGGTCCAGTGGGCCGTTGCCTCGGCCTATCGGCCGCGCGTTGCGCAGAGCCCCCTCGACGTATTCGCGCGCCTGCCGGACCGCCTCAGACAACGGCCGGCCCAATGCGAGGTAGGCGGCGACCGCCGAGGCGAAAGTGCAGCCGGTCCCGTGAGTGCTCACCGTCTCGATCCGTGGCCCCGAGAACTGATGGAAGTCGGCGCCGTCATACAGTATATCTGTGACTATATCTCCATCTGCGTGCCCGCCGGTGATGACCACTGCCCGCGGGCCCATCGCCGCGACCCGCTCGGCGGCACTCCGCACATCGGCCAGACTCGCTATCCGGTTTCCCGTCAGTGTTTCCGCTTCCGGGATGTTGGGCATTACGACCTCGGCCAGCGGGAAGAGTTCCCGGCACAGCGCCGCGACGGCATCCTCGCGCAGCAGGCGGGCGCCGGTCTTCGATACCATCACTGGGTCGACGACAACGTTCGGCAGCCCGTGCTCCTTAACCTTCGCCGCCACAACCTGAACGATTGCGGTATTGGCCAGCATGCCGGTCTTCACGGCGTCCGGCCGGATATCCGTTACAACCGCGTCGATTTGCGCCGCCACGAATTCGGGTGCGATTTCCAGGACGCCGGTCACAGCAAGGGTGTTCTGCGCCGTCAGGGCGGTTATCACGCTCGTCCCGTAGACGCCGAGCGCAGCATAGGTCTTGAGGTCGGCCTGTACACCGGCCCCACCGCTGGAGTCAGAGCCGGCTATGGTGAGAACAGACGGCGGGCCGCGAACAGCGGTAATCCTTGGATCTGTCACCTCTCACCTGTCACCTTTATAATACCCGTTCGGAGGTGCCGCCCTGATCGAACGCATTCGCGTCCGTTCCGGACACCGAGACGAGTTGATCGAGGTAACCGAGCAGATAAGCAACAGACTTCGCGCTGCCGGTGTCCGCGCCGGCATCTGCCATGTTTACGTCCCGCACACAACAGCCGGAGTCATCATCAACGAAAACGTCGACCCGGATGTCTGCGCGGATATGCTTTCGTGGCTCGACAAGCTTGTGCCGCGGGACGCTCCCTTCCGCCATGCCGAAGGGAACTCGCCGGCGCACATCAAAGCGAGTTTGAGCGGCCAGTCGGCGACGCTGCCCATCGAAAGCGGAAGCCTGGCGCTGGGCACCTGGCAGGGCGTTTATCTCGCGGAGTTCGATGGCCCGCGC
>VBJS01000222.1 GCA_005880055.1 Chloroflexota bacterium
ATTCTCGTGATCGATGACGACCCCGAAGTGGTCGATGTCCTGATCACCTGTCTCCGCGAGGAAGGTTACGGGGTCTCAAGCGCGCTAACGAGCGACGAGGGCTTGAAGCTCGTCATACTGTCCCGCCCCGATCTGGTCTTGCTCGATATTCTGTTACCCGGCGGAATGAACGTCATCGAAGCGCTCAAGCGAATCCGCTCGATCGCCCCGACCACCAAGGTGATTATGGTGACCGGGAGTACGGACCTCGTGCTTGCCCGCGAGGCGCTGGAAGTCGGCGCACTCGCCTACGTCGACAAGCCGTTCGACTTTGCCTACCTCAAGCGGGTTGTAGCCATGGCGCTTCGGCAAGAGATTTAGGTGACAGATCAGAGATGGCACGATTCACTCTATGATCGCCGATCTGCGCAGATCCAGTGTGGTGGACCTGCCCAGGAAACTAGACAGTTTCGATGAACGAATTGTTCCATGCGTTTCCATGGCCGGCTGGACATCAGGCGCGACGGAAACTTACGCGCGCTAATACGCCAGTGGGGGCGTATGGGCGCATCTTCGCGCGTCGGCTGCCTACTCCCGGGAGCTGATGGCTACCTAGTGTTCCGTCTGGGAAGTCATGTTAATGACCACGGCGGATGGCCTTCTTGACGATGGCAGCCGGGTCTTTGGTCCACACGAATGGGGTCGGATGGCTGTTCCATTCGGCGATGTAGGCCTCGATATGACGGATCAGAGCGCGGACGGTGTCAAACGAGCCACGCCGGACCGACTTGCGCGTGAGAATGCCGAACCACGCCTCCACCATGTTGAGCCAGGACGCGCCCTTCGGAGTGAAGTGGAACTGGACCTCCGGATGCGCGCTGAGCCACGTCTGCACCGCGGGCGTCGAATGGGTGGACGAGTTGTCGAGGACGACGTGCAACTCCCGGCCGCGGTAACGGCGCCCGACCCGCCGCATGAAGCGCAGAAAGTCGGCGCCGGTGTGCCGCGACGCGCACTCGCCCAGGACGCGACCGCTCGTGATCTCCAACGCCGCATACAGACTCGTCAGGCCATTGCGCCGGTAGTCGTGGGTCTGGCGGGCCGCCAGCCCGGGGCGCAAGGGCAGCAGCGGCTGGGTACGGCTCAGGGCTTGGATTTGCGTCTTCTCGTCGAGGCTGACCACCACGGCGTTCGTCGGCGGATTCAGGTACAGGCCAACCACGTCGTAGATCTTGTCCTCCGCGGCGGGATCGGTCGTGAACTTGAAGGTCGACACCCGATGCGGCTTGAGGGCGTGGGCGCGCCAGAGGCGATGCACCGTGCCGTGGGACACGCCAGCCTTCCGGGCGAGGTCCCTGGTCGACCAATGGGTGACGCCCGGGGCGGGGGGCTTCAGGGTCAAGGCGACAATCTGCGCCCGCTTCCGGGCCGTAATCGTCGGCGGCCGCCCCGACCGCGGCCGGTCCTGCAGGCCTGCGACGCCCTGCTCCGCGAACCGACGGCGGAGCCGGCTGACTTGCACCACGGTGTAGCCCGTTCGCTCGGCGATCTCCACCCCGGCCAGGCCCTGCGCCATCAGCAATACCGTTCGGGCGCGCCGACTGAGCCCCGCGGCGGCCGAGGGCGAGCGCTGCAGCCGCTCAAGCTCACGCCGATCCGCCTCGCTGACCACGATGGGGCGAATCCGATTGGCCATGGATTCCCTCCGGGAGAATGCCATGGCATATATTAACCTGACTTCTGATACAAGACACTAGCGAGACGAGGTTCGGCTGCGCCTTCACTTTGGGTAAGGAGCTATGAACGGCTTAGGCTGAACGTACGTTTGCGAACTGCACGGCTCTACGCCGTACACGCTCACGCACGAGGTCGCGGTCCGCGTCCGCCCCTGCAGGTCAAGGCGCTCCTGCTCCATACGTTTATGCTTCATCGCGAGCGCGCTGCTCCTGCTGTGACTCGCGAAACCGATCACCGAACGGCTGGCCCCCGTACTCCGCGCACACCGAACGCGCCCTGCTGCGCCGCTCGTCACGCCGAACGCGCGGCTGTGTCGCAGTCGTTGTGGAACGCGAAGGTCTTCTCCAGCACGAAGCCCTTGCCGTCACGGTTGGCGAATAGGCTCCACTCCGCGTGGGCAAGCATCAGCACAATGAACGCGGCCGCGACGATGGCGGCGCCAAGGACCACAAGCCACTTCACGATCGGCGCCATCCTCGGCTTCGGCCGCCGCTCGCCGACACAGAAAGGGACGTCGCGCGGGCACGGCGGCTTCGTGAACGGTGACACCTCGCGCAGGACCGGTTTGTCCGGATCCTGCACCAGAAAGTGCGGGTTGTCCGGCCGTTTCTGGACTGCACCGGCCGGCAAGTCACGGACGTCGATGAGCCTGCCGTCGACCATGATGAACCTCGACGTGCTCGTCCTCTTGTGCATGTCACCCTACCTCGCAGCAAGGCGGGTGCCGAACGCAGGCACTCGTGCCGGCGAGGGGTTAGGAGACGGGCGGCAGGCGAGATGGATGATAAAGAGCCATATTCTGGAAATCTGGTGGCACGAGAACACGGGTTGAGCGGTACGTCCCCTGAACGGGGGCGCACCGGGACCCCGCCAGGTCGCTTTGGTGCCTGGTCCCGCGTCCACAGGTCGGTCCGGCGCCGGACAGATCGCTGGCCCTCCTTCGCCCGGGTCCGCGTAGAAGCCCATCGGCCCCCACAACCCGCTGCTCCTATAAACCCACGCGCACTGACGACCAGCGGAGCAGATTATTCGCTGGCGCTGCTACCGCGAGGCTGGTCACACCGTCGCGTCGGAGTC
>VBJS01000215.1 GCA_005880055.1 Chloroflexota bacterium
TGACCACGTAATCTTCCATCTCAAGGTAGCGGAAGCGGATATGGGTCGTGTGATCGGCAAGCAGGGCCGCATCGCTAACGCTATGCGCACGCTCCTGAAGGTCGCGGCCATCCGTAAGGGCGCGCGAGCCGTACTCGAGATAGGCTAGGCCACGACTAAGCTTCCTACCGAGAGGCGAACCGTCGTTCGTGATATTCCTGCTTGGATGAGATCGCAGCCGGGTTCGTGGCCGTCGGGCGTGTGGTGCGCGCCCACGGCGTTGGCGGCGAGCTGATCGTTGAGCCATTAGCGCCGCCCGAGTCGTTCACCGCGGGCCGGCGGCTAATGATTTCCGGCGGCGAATACGAGATCGCTCAGGCGCGCAGTGGCGGGCGTTTCCTCCACGTCAAGCTGGCGAGCGTGCACACCAGGGAGCAGGCGCTGGCATTTCACGGCGCTTACCTCCAGGTCCGCGAAGGCGACCTCGCCGCCCTTCCCGAGGGCGAATACTATCGCTTCCAGCTGATTGGCCTCGTCGTTCGGAGCGTTGATGGACGCGACCTTGGCCGTGTAACGGACGTACTCTCCGCGCCGGAAAACGATATCTACGTCGTGTCAGGACCATCGGGCGAAGTCCTCGTCCCCGCCGTCGACGACGTTGTGCAGGATGTCGACCTGTCTGCCGGGCGTATCACGATCGAGATTATCCCCGGCCTATTGCCGTAATCCTCCGTTTGGGGTTTGGTCGTTTTTCGACATGAGGCTATAATGCAAGCTAGGTGGGGATATAGCTCAATTGGGAGAGCGCGGCGTTCGCAATGCCGAGGTTGCGGGTTCGAGCCCCGCTATCTCCACCAACTTCCTCCTCGTCTGCTGACCGTAGAAGCAGCTTGCTCGCCCCGGTAGCTCAGTTGGATAGAGCGGCGGTTTCCTAAACCGTAGGTCGCCGGTTCGAGTCCGGCCCGGGGCTCCATAGATTCGTTCGTAAAACCTATCACCCGCTGGCCTTAGAATTGCCCGTTTCGGCCTGCCTGACGGCAACGCTGACGGCAGTTTAGCCGCTTGATAGGACCGCGTCCAGGGCGTCGACCGCCTGCCTCTGCATATGCGGTGTGACGTGCTGATACAAATCCATCGTTATGTGAACCTGCGAGTGCCCGAGCATCTCCGAGACGATCTTGACGTTGACGTTCTGGCCCAGTAGGAGCGAGGCCGCCGAGTGTCTTAGATCATGGAAGCGGGAGCGCGGTAGGCCGGCGCGCTTGAGAAGCGGGTAAAACGAGCGGCGTATTAAGTTCGTGGCCTCGATCGGACTGCCAATCGCCGTCGCAAATACCAACGTGTCATCCTGCCAGTACGGGCAGCGTAGGCGCTCTTCTAGCTGTCGGGCGCGGTGACTGCGCAGGGCGGCCACTGCAAGGCCCGTGAGCGCGATCTGACGGCGAGAGCGGGAGGTCTTCGGCTCGCTGAACACGAAGCCGGCAGGTGTGCGCCGGAGGGTTGCTCTGACCTGAATCGCGGCGGCGTCGAGGTTCACATCTGCCCAGCGGAGCGCCAGTAGCTCGCCTTCTCTCATACCGCTGCTGAGTGCGAGGACGTACAACGCTTCGAAGCGGTCTCCCTGCGCGGCGTCCAGTAGTGTCCGCGCCTGTTTCGGTGAGAGTGCCATCATCTCCCGGCGCGTGGCTCGTGGGCGCGTGACTAGATCAACGACGTTGCGAATCATCTGACCACGCCGTGTGGCTTCCCCAAACGCCCGATGCAGGACCGCGTGAAGATGCCCGACCGTCGTCGGTGAAAGTCCGATGTCCAGACGCGAGGCGTAGAGCGATTCGAGGTGCTGCGGCGCCAGCTTCGCCAGAGGGACGGCGCCGATAGCGGGGATGGCGTGCAGTTCGATGTATTGGCGGTAGCGCTCCCATGTTCCCGGCCGGAGCGTCGACTTAGTACCCACCAGCCAGGCCGTCAGGTAGGCGCCGGCCGTCAGGCGGTCCGTAAGTAACGGCAATCTGTCGGCCCGCGCTCTGATCGCCTCATTGAGTTTGCGCGCCGCCTCCGCCCGCGTTTTCGCATAGTAGCGCCGTCGCTTGCCGTTACCCACTGATATTGACGCCTCCCATCTGCCGTCGCGTCTAAGGGTGAGCGAGCCTTCGTTATTGCCGCGTCGCTTTGTCATCTCGCCTCCTCGTGCGCCCGCAGGAAGTCCATGAGCGCCTCATACGTTACTCTGATGGTGCGATGCCCCAGACGGGAAACCCTGAGCTCGCCCCGCCGTATAAAGCGGTTGACGGTGCCCGGATGCACATCCAGCAACCTGGCTACTTCCGCGATTGTGTAGGCCGGCTTAATCCCCGGCCCCTCTGGCGGTCTTGTAGCCATGTCGTAGCCATGCTACGCTCATGACCTAGCCATTGTCAACATGTTAAATGAAGCCTAAGCGATACGACCGACGCAAGCTAATGGCCGTGCTCGAACGGCTAGAGGCGGGCGGCCTCTACGTCGTCACCATCCCAGAGCCGGAGGTCGAGCCAGGCATAGCGGAGATAATCCAGCGCTGGTTAACACACGTGGTTGGTCAGTGCGTGATAGGCAACGCCCCCGACGTTTCGGCCTTCCCTGACCTGGCGGTCACGGCTAGAACACCGGCCGACGATCCCCGCCACACATGGGGGCGCAAGGCCGCCGAGTGGTCGCAGATCTTGGCCCAGGCTGGCCGCTCGGATCGTGACGGCGGCGCGGATGCTGCGATCCAGATCATCAACGATGGTACGGGTGGATGGACGTTGGTTGGGAGCTTCCCACGCCCGAGCGGCAGCGGGCGACTCACATCACGCTGCTGCGCGGGCATATCGAGGGGGGGCCGGCCGTGCTCGTCTTTCAAGACATGACAGCCTCGTTGGTGAGGGCAGGGACGCCCGAGCAGTGGCGAAGGATGATGGACAGGGGCGTCCACATAGCCGGCGCGCGTGCTCGCTGGCAAGAGGGGCGCCGTGAGGTAGAGCCCGATGAAATCCGCTCTACGTTTTGGGAGGCCCACAAAGAGGGCGTCCACCCTGACACTATCGGCTCGTATCTGGTGGACAGGCTGATCCCGCGTAGGAAGCAGCATGAGCTCGTGCGCGATGACGTGGGCCTGGTCGACCCCGGCCCTTCGCTCGAGGAGACCGCCATCTCGGACATCGAGCGGGCGGCGTTTAGGGAGGCGCTGGCTGCTTCCCCGGAGCGCGATCAGGAAATCATACGTCGCCGCTACGTGTTGGGCGAAACTGATGCCGCGATCGCGCGTGCGCTGGGAATTAGCCAGCACCGTGAACAAGCAGCGGCACGCAACCCTCGAACGGCTTCGTAAATTCCGCCGATAACCCGGTTGTAATTGACCTCCCTCGTTGCCCTCTCCTACTAGGAGGACAACGAATGGGCCACATCGATCTCAAGGTTTACCCCAACGGGCGGGTTGTCCGGACTGAGCGTGTAGGCCCTGGCCGTGAACGCGAGGAACTGGCCGCGTTCGGCTTCCACTTGCTCCCGGCTCTGGCCGCTCTGGATACCGCCGCGCGCATTTGGAGCGATCTGCGCCGCCGGCCTCCTCCGAACGAGGACGAGCTATGAGCGACGATTCGCCCAAACTGTTGTTGACCGTCGCGGAGGCGGCGGAGGCCCTCAGGGTTGGCGAGAGATTCACCAAAACACTCATTCAGCGAGGTGACTTGCGGTCCCTACGGCTGGGGAAACGGCGACTTATCGCTCGCCGTGATCTTGAGGAGTTCGTAGCAAGGCTCCGCGATGGAGGCAGCGAGTGACTACGGCGCCGCCAGCCGTAGCCGACGACCGCGCCGTAGAAATCGTGCGACAGCGCCTGGAGGGCGTGCGGGTAAGCGGCAATCAACTCTCAGCCAGATGCCCGCTTCACCGCACCGAGCATCCGGCGCAACGCCCGTTCAGTCTGGAGTTGGCGACCGGGCGGTGCCGGTGCTGGAGCCCGAAGTGCGCGTTCACGGGAAATGCGCAAATGCTGATCCGCGAATTGGGCCTAGAGTCGACCGTGAGAGTTATAGGAAACACGGTCGACTGGGGACTCCCATTAGGTCAGTACGGAATCACCGTCGATGACCACGCCGCCCGCTTTCCCCTTTATGACCATCTGGGCAACCGCTGCCGCGATCACGTCCGGAAGCATCGAGGCGAACCTCGATTCTACTTCGAGAAGGGCGAGCGCACCTATCACGCGTGGGTAGCGTGGGATCTGGTGCGTGAATGGGGCGAGGGCTCAGGAGTCGCGTATATCGTTGAGGGAGATAGGGACGCTGGGACGCTGGCCTCCCACGGATGGCCCAGTATCGGCGTGCTGGGCGTCGAACACTTCTCTAACGTCCGTGACGAGGTACTCCCGCACGTCAAACAGGCGGGCATCGGGGCGCTGGTCATCGTTCCAGACCGCGACGACGCCGGCCGCGCGGCGGCGAAAGAGTGGACACAACGTTTGTTGGCCGATGGTTTCATGGTAGGTGTGAAGCCGCTCCCGCCGACAGCCAAAGACAAGCCGGTGAAGGATACCTACGATCTTTACGCGGCCACGGGCCCCGCCTTCCCCGCTCACTTCGATAGCCTCCCCGTGTTCTGGAGATCACCGTGAGGCTGTACACAGACGCGCAATTGAGGGAGCTGACAGCGGAGGCAGAGACCTTTTTCGAGAACGGCCACGAGCCGACCGAATCCCCTAGCCCCGATAATGACCGCGCGCCTGCGACGGATGCGAGCGACTGGCCGGCGGACATGGGGCCTGCGGCCTTCTGCGGCCTGCCTGGCGACGTAGTGCGCGTACTGGCGCCGCACACTGAGGCTGACCCGCACGCGATCCTTATGGACTTCCTCGTGCTGGCTGCAAATGCAGCGGGCGACGACGCCCACCTTCTCATTGGGGCTGACCGTCACGTTCCCCGCCTCAACGCCGTAATCGTCGGCATCACGTCGAAGGGCCGGAAGGGTCAGGCCTACGGGATGGCGCGCTGGCCGCTGGCGCTGGCGGCGCCGGAGTGGGCAAACAACAACGTCACAACCGGGCTCAGTTCCGGTGAAGGTCTCATTTACGCTGTGCGCGACCCGATCACCCGGCAGGAGGCCATCAAGGAAAAAGGCCGGGTGGTTGGCTACCAGGAGGTCGAGGTTGACCCTGGCGTCAGCGATAAGCGGCTTTGCGCAGTCGAGCCGGAGTTTGCCCGGGCGACCCGAGTAGCGGGGCGAGACGGAAGCATATTGTCCGTAGTCATACGGGATTCCTGGGACACGGGAATGCTGCGCGTCATGACGAAGAACAGCCCGGTCAGGGCGACGGGCGCTCACATCAGCATCCTGGGGCAGATTACCCGCGATGAGCTCCTCCGCGAGTTGTCGACTAGCGATATTGCAAACGGCATGGCGAACCGGTTCATCTTTCAGATGGCGCGCCGCTCGAAGCTGCTGCCGGACGGCGGGCAACCTCCCGTAAGCGAGATCGAGGAGCTGGGCGGCCGGCTGGCTGATGCACTCAGATTCGCCAGCAGCGCCGGGCGCATGAGCCGTGATAGCGCAGCCACGGACCTTTGGCACGCGAAGTATGCCGAGCTGAGCGCGGAGCGGCCTGGGCTCTTCGGCGCCATGACGGCACGAGCGGAGGCGCAGGTGCTCCGGCTGTCGATGGTCTACGCGCTTTTGGATCTGAACAAGACAATCCGTCGGCAGCACCTTGAGGCCGCGCTCGCCGTGTGGGAGCGCGCGGAGGCTACCGTCCGCTACCTCTTTGGCGATCTCACCGGCGATAGTGTGGCGGACACGATTCTGCGGGCCTTGCGGGCGCAGGCTCTGATGACACAGACAGATATTGGTGCGCTCTTCGGACGTCACGTTCCATCCGAACGCATCGGTAAGGCGACAGCCTTACTCCTTGAGGGCGGACTGGTCACCTGTGAACGAATTGAGACCGACGGCCGTCCCGCCATGAAGTGGAAGGCGAAATGAGGGGCATTTTCAAGCCATACACAGACTGCGCGAAAAGCGCAAAAAGCGCGAAAAGCCCCTTTGTGCGGGCCTCACAGACGACCCGGCCTACCATCGCTCTCTCGGGTTTTGACCGCCGGCAGGTCGCGCGGCTTGCGGCTGGCGAGCTCCCCGCGTGCTGCCTATTCCACGACGTACTGAGTAGGAGATGGCCGCAGAGCCTAGCGCCTGGTTCCTGGGACGCAGTCAGATATTTGAGCTACCTCCACGAGCGAAGCTATTGCAGCGAAAGGAGCATGACCAATGGACAAGCAGAAGACGCATAACGACCAGCTCCGCGAGGATGAACTGGATGCGGAGGGGAACGACCAAACCAAGCCAAAGGAGGGCAACGATGACCGTCGAATCCACCTGGGCGGATGAAACCCCCACTAACGAGGAGCTCCCGCAAGGCGTCGACTTCCGGCCACATTTGGAGGCTCTTGCTGCTAGGCGCACAACTACGGAGGGCGTTTGAGCGCGCCCAACGTGACGGCACGCTGGGATACGAATTAGAGGACCGTCTTGAAGATTGGAGCCAGCGCGCAAGCGGCGCCTATTGGCATTTGGGCCGCTTCGACGGCGGCAAGGCGTTGCTCGCGAACCTGGAGACTGCCGGAGTCGAGC
>VBJS01000225.1 GCA_005880055.1 Chloroflexota bacterium
GAGAATTCGAGTGCCAGCGCCGTCAGGTCAAAACCGCTTTCCATCGTCACCGGCAGTAGTTCGGCGATGGAGGCTCGCGCGCCGCCCAGGACCCCGCTTACGAGTTCCAGCGGGAACACGTCATGCCCATAAGCCACAGGCGTATGCACCGTAAAGACACAGCGCTCACGCACAGACGCCACGTCGTGTGCACCCGCTTCCTTGGGCACCCGCCTGCCGAGCCGCTCTTCCAGGAGTGCGAGCGTCAGCAAGGCAGCATGGCCTTCGTTCATGTGGTACGTCGCGAAATCGCGGTGACCGAGGGCGCGGAGCACGGCAACGCCGCCAATGCCCAGCAACGTCTCCTGGCAAAGGCGATACCGCGCGTCGCCTCCGTAGAGCCGTCCGGTAAGCGCGCGGTCGAAAGGATCATTCTCCGGGAGGTCGGCATCGAGCAAATAGATGGCGACCGGCCACCCGGATGCACCCATGACTGTGAAACGCCATGGTCGGATCTGTACCTGACGGCCCTCAATCGAGACGGATGCTCGCACTGACAGCGGATCGAGAAACTCCTCCGGCGCCCAGGAAGCCGGCTCCGTCGTCTGCACTCCGTCGACGTTCAGCCGCTGCCGAAAGTAGCCCTGCCGGTGCAGCAGGGTGACGGCCAGCATCGGAATTCCGAGATCAGCGGCAGCCTGCAGGCTATCGCCCGCCAGCACGCCCAGCCCTCCGCTGTAAGTTGGCATGGCTGCCGCCAACGCGATCTCCATGGAGAAGTAGGCAATGCTCGGGCGCGCGTCGTGGGAAGCCATACAGGTAAGCTTTTCGACTATAAATTAGCGACCGCTAAACAGCAACGAGCACCAGGACGGACCAATCCTTACGATCTGAGGTCATCCCGACCGGAGTCCTTCCCGGAAGGACGGAGTGGAGGGATCCCTCCCGGGAGAGCCTACGAATATGGCAACCCACCTGGGATACGGCGATTCGCTGGGTTACCACGACGCGGCTAAGCCTCCTCGCCTCCCGCCTCACTCCAAGGGCCCCGCGAAGGGATTCGAGGACGTCCGCACCTTTTACTGAGAGACCGAGACAGCAGTACCGACGCCCGGACAGGGGGGAGTCTGGGTGACCGCAAGCCCGGCCGCATGACGAAGGATCTTGAGCGCATCTACGGAGTTGAAGTAGTTGTCGCAGTCCACGTTGCCCCAGACCCGGTAGGTCCCATCCACGTTCAGCACAGAGCCCAGGTGCCAGCACTGGCCGGTCTGCGAGACGTACTGGCCCGCGATATGCCGCAGTGTCTTCAGTGCATCAACGGAATTGACTCCGCCCGCGCAGTCGGCGTCGCCAAACGTCTGGTTCCCCGGCTGCGGTGTGGGACCCAGCGTCGGCGTAGGCGTGGGCACCGGCGTCGGCGTGGGTGATGGTGTCGGGGTCGGTGTCCGCGTCGGGGCCGGCGTGGGCGCGGGTGTTACCGGCGAGGACCCGAACTCGAAGGCGCCGATGTCGCAGGCGCCTACCCGAGGGTAGCCCCGCTGGTCGGAGCCTGGGCAGCCGTTGCCATCGGCGGCGTCTATCGCCTGGCTGCCGCCGTTCAGCGGCTGAGTCTGAGTCGGCCCGCCGTAGTCGCCGAGGCCGCTCAGGTTCGCGTAGGCGTTGCTCCAGTCGCCCCCGCCAAAGAACCCGCAGCTCGAGCCGGTATCTAGGTTATGTCCCTGCGTGTTGACCGTGCCGTAGCAGTCGGTCCCCCCCGAGTTGTTGGCCACAATCGTGTTCTTGACGTTCAGCGTGTCATCGCTGCGGATACCCGACCCTGTACCGCCGGAATTCCCGGCCAGCGTTACATTCGTGAGGGACGCCGTGAAGGAGCCGGAGAGCACGTTGTTGTAGAGGCCGCCGCCGCTTGCCGCCGCGCCGTTGCCGCTGATCGTGGAATTGGTAACAGTCATGTTCTGGCGGTTAGAGATACCGCCCCCGTTGCCCCCGCTCCCTGCCACGTTTCCGCTGATAGTGCTGTTGCTCACCGTCAGCGTCCCCGTGGTGGGCGCGTTCAGAATACCTCCGCCACCGCCGCCCGAGGCGTTGGCTACGTTATCTCTCACCGTACTGTTGTTCAGCGTCAGTGTGCCGGCGTTGGCGATGCCGCCTCCTGAACCGGCGGCGTTGTTTTGAACGATCACGTTGTTGAGCGTCAGCGAAATGCTGTTGCCGTTTGAGATGCCGCCCCCGTTTGTGAACGCCGCAGCGACGCCCCACTGCACCGTCAGATTGGAGATGCCGGCAAAGTATGAGAGGCCGGACGTCTGAAACACCCTGCTACCCTGGTTGCCGTCGACAATGGTGGCGCCCGCTCCGGCGCCGTTTATCGTCACCGACTTCCTGATATCCAGGTCCCAGGCAGCCTCGTTCGGGTTCGTATCTGCTTCCGCGGCCCCGGTCAAAGTGAGCGTGTAGACCCCCCGCGGGACATTGATAACAGCACCGACCGTGGTGTTGGCCGCCATGATCGCTTCGCGCAGCGAGCAGTCGCCGTTGCATGCCCCGTCCGCCGTATCCGCCGTCTTCGTGACGTTGTAGGCGACAGCCTCGGCGTGGTGCTGACCTGCTACAACCAGCGCTGACAGCGCCACGGCAGCCGCCAGGAGTCCGGCGATAAAGAACCTGTTCATCGGCATGCGAAAACCTGCGGGTGGCGCTAAGGCAGCCCGCTAATAAGCAAGACGCAGGCGCAGCCGGGGCCGTTACCCTCCGGCGCTGATACGGATTCGCAAGGGCGGCGCGCACGTGGGTACTGAAGCAGCGCGCGGAAGAAGAGCTTGCCGAATCGCTGCCCGGCCTGGACCCCGAGCAAGCAGC
>VBJS01000223.1 GCA_005880055.1 Chloroflexota bacterium
CCCAGGTAGCGAGTGGCGAGACGCTCGCGCTGCTCGCCCGAGAACGGCGGGCCCATCTCGGCGCGACCGCTGATCATCACGGCGTAGTAAGGTAACGTGCGGCGATCGATCACAAGCGAGACTTCGGGGTTGCGCTCGACGTTGCGGTGTTTCTGCGAGCCGCGGCCGGTGCTGATGATGAAGACGCCGTCGTCGTAGAGGTACCAGATGGGAGCGGCGTGCGGGCGGCCGCGGGCATCGACGGTGCTGAGGACGGCGACGTTCGCTTCGCTGAGAAACTCTTCCCGGGACGGCATGGCGCTATTGTAAAGCATGCGTGGCTAGGCCTGACCGATGAGCGTTCTGGCGCGCGCAAAGACCGCGTCGAACATCGGCACGGTCAGCTTGCCGGTAAAGGTGTTCTGCTGGCTTGGATGGTAGCACCCGATGAGCGTGCGACCATCGGGCAAGCCTGCCTCTACGCCGTGGGCGAAGGGCGGGCGGCGGCGCAGCCCGAGCAGTTGCGTCACCGAGACGTAGGCGAAGCCGCCCAGCGCGACGATTACGCGCCAGTTTGCGAGAAGGCGCAGCTCTCGCTCCAGGTACGGGGTGCAGTTGTCCCGCTCCTCGATGGTGGGGCGGTTGCCGGGCGGCGCGCAGTGGACGACGGCAGTTACATACGCGTCCGTCAGGCGCAGGCCGTCGTCCCGGTGCTCGCTGGTGGGCTGGTTGGCGAAGCCGGCGCCGTAGAGGGCCGCGAAGAGCCAGTCGCCGGAGCGGTCGCCGGTGAAGATGCGCCCGGTGCGGTTGCCGCCGTGCGCCGCCGGCGCGAGACCAACGATCACCAGCCGTGCGTCTGGGTCGCCGAAGCCGGGGACCGGGCGGCCCCAGTACTCCCAGTCGCGGAAGGCGGCGCGTTTCTCACGGGCGACCTGCTCTCGCCACTCGACGAGGCGGGGGCACTTGCGGGAGGCGATGATGTCCGCGCGCAGTTGGTCCAATGAGTCCACGAGCGGTAGTTTACGGAATGTAGATGCCAAAGTGGAGATAGATGCAAAAGGACGCGGACACCGCACTCACTCGGTGTAATCTATTGAGCCATGCGGGAAGAACCGAGAATCGCACACGAGATACTTCGAACCTGTTTGCAGGAACAGTACGGGCTTGCGCCAGTCTCCATCGACTTCCTGCCGCTTGGCCAAGACATGAATGCCGGCGTCTACCGGGTCCCGAGCGAGAACGGAACTGCCTGCCTGCTCAAAGTCAAGTCGGGCGCGTTCTACCCGGCGAGTTGTCTCGTTCCCCGCTATCTCTACGACCAGGGCATCGCATCGGTCGTCGCACCGCTGCCAACGAGAGCGAACGATTTGTGGGTGCGCGCGGGGGACTGGACGGTGATAGTTTATCCGTATCTGGAGGGAGACACGGGCTGGACCGGCATGACGGACGATCGCTGGAGGCGCGCCGGCGCCATCGCCATGCGGGTCCACGATGCTGCCTTGCCAGCCTCGGGCTTTGCGGGGCTTCGACACGAGACCTTCGACCCCTCGGCATACGCTCGCTCGATGGACAACGTGGAGACTCAGCTCGCACATTCGGGAACCGATGAGCGTCCGTCGGAGCGAGCCCTGCGCGGCTCGTTCGCGATGTACCGGGCGAGGATTCGGGCACTTCTCACCTCTCTGGGTAACC
>VBJS01000226.1 GCA_005880055.1 Chloroflexota bacterium
CAGGGCGCAGGCTGCACCACGTTCGCTCAAATTGCCACGCCCACCGGCACGAGCTTCAGCGACACCGGCCTTGTCGCCAGCACGAGCTACAGCTACCAAGTGCGCGCCGCGGACGCGGCAGGAAATCTCAGCGCGTATTCCGCCGTGGCGAGCGCCACGACTTCGAACACCCCGCCCGGGCTTGGCCAATGGTCTGCCGTCATGAATTGGCCGATCGTGGCGGTCCACGCACATCTTCTGCCAACCGGTGACGTGCTCGCGTGGAGTGACTATTTGAACAATGGGGGAGCTCAAATCTGGCGACCAGCCACTAACACTTTCACCTCCACGAGTTTCAGCTTGGTGAACCTTTTCTGCGCGGGCCATGCTTACATGGCCGACGGTCGCCTGCTGATCACCGGTGGCATTGTGGGGAGCCAAGACGACCTCGGACCTCGCGAATCAACGATTTTCAGTCCACTAACTGAGACTTGGTCGCAGGGCGGGTTGATGGCGATGGGCCGGTACTACCCGACGACGACCACGCTGCCGGACGGTCGGCTTCTCGTTCAGGGCGGAACGACAACGTGCGGTTCGTGTATTGCCGACATTCCGGAAATCTATGATCCGGTAAGCAATAGCTGGACGCAACTGGCATCGACCGCCCGAATGGCCTTCAAGTACTATCCGCATACCTTTGTGCTGCCCGATGGGCGCGTCCTCGTGGCCGGACAAGACGATAAGGCGATCAGCAGCCAAGTGCTCGACCTGACGACACAGGCCTGGACCACGGTCGATTCAACAGTGCTGGACGGCCATAGTTCTGCAATGTACTTGCCAGGCAAGATTATCAAAGCCGGCACGGCGACCGTGGATAATGAGGGACTGCCTTCTGCCGCGACGACATACGTCTTGGATATGACGCAGCCGTCTCCGGCATGGCAGGCCACTTCACCGATGGCGTTTCCGCGTTCCTACCTGAACTTGACGATCCTGCCAGACGGACAAGTTCTCGCGACGGGCGGCGGGACGACGACCGACCTGAGGAACTTTTCGACTGCTGTCTACGAAGCGGAAATGTGGTCGCCGACGACCAAGACGTGGACGACCATGAGTAGGGCCCAAATCCCTCGCCTTTATCACTCGACTGCTCTGCTTCTACCAGACGCGCGCGTATTGGTGGCTGGCGGGGGGCGTAATGGCTGCGTGCACCCATGTCCCGTGCCGAGCCCAGGGGATGAGTCGAATGCGGAGATCTTCTCGCCACCTTACCTCTTCAACGGACCGCGCCCGGCAATCTCTTCTGCTCCCACAACCATTCAGTACAGCACTTCCTTCTCTGTCGCAACGCCGGACGCTGCTCGAATCGCTTCTGTATCACTTATCGCGTTGGGTTCGGTAACCCACTCGTTCAACGAGAACCAGCGCTTCGTTCCGCTCACGTTCGAACCAGGGAGCGGTTCGCTGAACGTGCATTCGCCATCTAGTGCGTACACGGCCCCGCCTGGTCCCTACATGCTCTTTCTCGTCGACAACAACGGGGTTCCATCCGTGGCGGCAATGATGAGTGTGCTGGCACGATAATCGGAATCACGGGAACGCCCGTGATCGATCCCGCCACCGGCACGCTCTACGTCGTCGCGAAAACAAAAGAAACGACGGGATGCTCCGACCCTCCCTGTTACTTCCAGCGCCTGCATGCGCTCGACCTCGCGACCGGCAGCGAAAAATTCGGCGGGCCGGCGGACATTTCCTCTGCGATCACGGTTGCAGGCAGCGGGGACACGGGCGACTCCTGCCCCGGCTCGGCGGCGGGAAACGTACCGTTCTGCCCGCTCCGGGAGAACCAGCGGCCGGGCCTGTTGCTGCTGAATGGAAAAGTGTATGTCGCCTGGGCCTCGCACGGGGACATTCAGCCGTACCACGGCTGGGTGATCGGCTACGACGCGGCAGATCTCACACAGGCGCCGGTTCTCTTCAATACGACACCGGACGGCGGCGCAGAGGCCGCGGGCAACGCCGTGAAATTCACCGTGCCCACGATCGCCAACGCCAAGGTCTACGTGGGCTCGCAGACCGAGCTGAGCGTGTTCGGCCTGCTGCCGAATTGACGATCCCGGCCGGGATCGTCGTCCTCAGCGCTATGAAAGATACCGCGTCGAGCATCGAGGCGTGTATACAGCGTATCGCGCCGCGGCTGGTGCTCGCCGCGTGCACGATCTGCGCGTTTCCCCCCACCGCCGCCGCCGATCTCCATCCGGACGATCTTATCGCTCCCGAGCGACGCCGCGACCAGTTCCCAAAGGATTTCGGCTACGTGGCCTTCCCCTACCCTTACCGGCTGCCGGGCATCGGATCGGGCCTGAGCCTCGCGGCCGGCGCGTTCAACATCGCCGACACCTACACCGATGCCTACGGCATCGTATTCGCCGGAGACGTGAAAGGAGGTGCGGCCGGCGTCGGCGACATCCATCTCATCCCGCGAACCCTAATCCTCGACCTCGGCTACAGCGCGATCAGCAAGGCGGCGTTCCACAGCTACGCCCAGCGCGGCATGAACACCGGGAAGGACGACTTCCGCCTGCTCGAAGTGGGCGATACCGAGTACTACGGCGCGCGCATGACCGCCACGTTTCTCGACCGCCGCCTCGAGC
Source organism: Chloroflexota bacterium (assembly GCA_005880055.1). Lineage (GTDB taxonomy): Bacteria > Chloroflexota > Dehalococcoidia > SM23-28-2 > RBG-16-64-32 > VJS01. The sequence goes on from VBJS01000226.1 coordinate 2,634, forward strand.
TCCA
>VBJS01000055.1:0-4012 GCA_005880055.1 Chloroflexota bacterium
CTGGACGAGGAGAAGGTTGCGGTGATTCCCGGTTCAGCGTTCGGAGATTGCGGCCGAGGCCACGTCCGCATGTGCTACGCGACGCCTCAGCCGCTAATCGAAGAAGCGCTGGAGCGTATCGGACGTTTCGTCGAGCGGCTCACCTGAGGCTGCTGGACCGAAAGCCGACGAGACCTTAACACCGCGGCAAACCGAGGGGCGGGCCGGGCGCGTTACGATAGTGGTGATGTTCCGGCGCAGGCTCCTTCTGCTCGGCGGCGTGACGGCCGCGGTCGTCCTTCTGGGAGCCATCGTGTTTGCCGTCATACGCATCACCTCCTCCTCTGCCGGCGTCCCTAAACAAGGAGACGTCGACTGCGACCAGGTCATCGACTCCGTGGATGCCCTGCTGCTGCTCCGGCAGGCTGCAGGAATCTCTACGCAGGTGCCCTGCGCGACAAGCGGCGGTGATGTCAATTGCGACGGCAAGATCACGTCCGTGGACGCGTTGCATGTGCTGCGTTATGCCGCCGGCCTGCCCAGCATGACGCCCGCCGGCTGCACGCCTGTAGGCTCGCCTCTCGGCAGCGCCACACCCACCGGCGCCACCCCGATGACCGTCACACCGACGGCCGGCCCGTCTTCCACGCCAGGGCTTACGTGCGTGCCTGCTCCATCCGGCATTACTCCCAGCGGGACGCCGGCCGAGAACGGATACCACCTGACCGACACTATAAGCGAGGCCAACTTCGACGGTATGGTGGACCTCGTAATGATCCCTGGGACAACCAATCAGGCGATTGTCGTCCGGCAGAATGGAGTGATCACGCGGATTGCAACAGATGGCAGTTTCGCTCCGGCGGATTACGGGGACCTTTCTTCCAAGCTGACAGCCGGCGGAGAGCAGGGCTTACTGTCGGTCGCCTTCTCGCCGGACTTCGCGCATGACAGCAGAATCTACGCCTATTACACGCGGGGCTCGCCTAACCCGAGCGTGCTCGCGCGCTACCAGGTCTTCGGCGGGTCGATCGATATCAGCTCCGAAACTGTAATCCTGACCGTCCCGCAGCCGTACGCCAACCACAACGGCGGCCGCATCGTCTTCGGCCCGGACTGCTACCTGTACCTCTCCCTGGGCGATGGCGGCAGCGGCGGCGATCCGCAGAACAACGGCCAGAGTCTGAATACTTTCCTCGGCAAAATCCTCCGCATAAACGTCACCGGCCAGGCCGCCTACACAATCCCGCCGGATAATCCGTTCATAGACGGCGTTGGGCCGAACAAGGACGAGATCTTCGCTTACGGCCTCCGCAACCCCTGGCGCTTCAGCTTCGACCGTCTCACCGGCCGCCTCTGGGCCGGCGATGTCGGCCAGAGCAACTGGGAGGAGGTGGACCGTGTGATCCGGGGAGGTAACTACGGATGGCGTTGTTACGAAGGTTTTGAGGCCTACAACCTGAGCGCCGGATGCCCGGACCAATCTCAGCTCCAGTTCCCGCGTGTGGCTTACCCCAATCAGAACACAGATAACCAGGCGGTCACCGGCGGCTATGTCTATCGCGGGGCGTCTATGCCTGAGCTGTACGGCTGGTACATCTACGGCGATGCTTACAGCGGCAGGATATGGGCCGTGAACACGACGGACGAGACGAGCGCGCCCGTACAACTGGTGGACACCGACCGTTTCATCTCCTCCTTCGCGGAGACGCCGGATGGCGAGATCCTGCTGGTGACGTTCAACAACGCCGTCTACCGGCTGGCGCGAAACTAGCGCGCGCTGTGGACAGCGGCTGACCCTGGCTGCGGCTACCAGCGCGCTTGGTGCTGCTCCACCCAGCCGAGCAACCCCTCGATCTTGACCGTCTCCCCGTCCTCCGAAAGGACCGAGCCGGAGTAGTGACCGAAGAGCTGATGCACCTCTGATTTCAGCAGAAACAGGTTCGTCCTGGCAACCCGCTCGAAGAACGGCTCAAATCGCAGGTCCACAGCATCCGAACCCCGCGTGCGGACCGTCCACGCCCGCATCAGATCGCGGCGGCTGTATCCGACCTTCAACTCCTCGCCGATCTTCGTGAGCCGGCCGTCGATGCAGACGCCGTTCTCGGTCATCCCAGTACCGTCGGTCCAGGAACCACCCAGGTTGAGGCCGAGGACGCGCCCGTTTTGACGGCCGGAGGCGGCGCCCCAGTTCCAGAAACTGCTGAACGGCCAGATGCCCCGCCCAAAATCCAGGCAGGCAAATGAGTCGCCTGCTTCGAATGCGTACTCCTCGCCCCCAATCCGAACGCTGCCGCTGACTGGCAGGGCGTTCTGCTTTGAGGTGAACTGGAAGCGGCGCCGGCTCCACGGGATCACCACGTTGAGCGATTCCTGCCCCGGAGCGGGCGTCACCTGGAGATCAGCTGCAAGCGGCAATCCGCCGAAGCGCGGCGCTGCCACGCTGATCCGGGTTCCCGCCTCGCCTCGATCGAGAAACGAGACGAACAGCGTCTTGTGAGCGCACGTCGCATCGCCGCTCGGCTCATCCGATAGGCGGCAACCGACGGCGAGCGGAGTCGTGAACGTCTTCTCGATAAGTCGCCGAGTCCCGAAATCCAGGAAGTAGACAAAAGCGATTCCCAGGTAATCGAGGTTGGCGACAGTGGCAGAGAAGAGGTACCTATCGTTGTTAATGGCCCAATAATTCCAGCGTTTCTTGCGCGGCCACTGGCCACGCAGGTTGCAGGTATGCAGCGGGCGGCGGGACCAACCGACGCTGCGGCGGCGGAGCAACCCGCTCTTGGTACAGAGCCGTACAGGCTCTGTGATCTCCGGTTCGGCCGTGATTAAGCGTGCCGATTGCACCATTGGGCACCCCCCTTTCGGCGTTTCTATTGCAGTTTTGGGTATGCCGACGGCGGCGGTCAAGATGTGTGACCCGCGTCACACATCCTGCACGGCGCCATCGCTTACACTTGCCCTGCAATGGGCGAACATCATCGGCTACCACCGGGCGCGCGGATCAAGGTAATCACCGCATCAGGTTCAATCACTGTAATTGGCGAGGAACGTGATGACGTGGAGGTTGAGCCGGAGCGCCTGCACGTGGGCCTGAGCGACGACGCACACAAGCTGGAAATCAAGTCGAAGTCAGGGAGCATCAGCGTTCGCTGTCCGCTCGGCACCAACGTCTCCGCGGGCACCATCTCCGGCAGCGTTCGCCTGCAGGGGCTGCTGGGCACGATCAAGGCCAGCACCGTTTCCGGCAACATCGAGGTGGAAGAGGCACAGGGAGATGTGGATGCCCGCAGCGTAAGCGGCAGCCTAACCATTGAGAGTTGCGGCGGAGAATGCAGCTTGAACAGCAAGAGCGGCAGCATTCGTGTGGGCAGCGTGGGGAAGGCCGCCCGGGCAGCCACGATCAGCGGCAGCGTCCAGCTGGGCACCGAGGGCCGCGGTGACGTTGAAGTCAAGACGATATCGGGCAGCATCACGGTCAGGGTGCCGGAAGGGAGGTATCCCCGGGCCCGCTTTCGCAGCCTCTCCGGCCGCATGCACTGCGACTGTCCACAGGGGGCAGACTTCGAAGTCCGCGGGCACTCGCTATCCGGTTCGATGGAAATCAAGGGTCGATGACGCCGGTAAAGACGGCGGCCGGAGCCCGCACGGCTGAGGGAGCTATCGTCTTCACGGATATCGTAGGATTCACAGAGTTCACGGCGCTTCAGGGAGACGAGGCGGCGCTGGAACTGCTCGCCGTCCAGGACCGGATCGTACAGGACACCGTCGACGATCACGGGCGGGTTGTGAAGGCGCTGGGCGACGGCCTCATGCTCTGGTTTGTGGATGCCTGCGACGCCGTGCAGTCCGCCCTGACACTCCAGGAGCGCTTCGAGAAGCACTCGATGAGCGCCGATGTCCCGCTCTGGGTGCGCATCGGCGTCCACTATGGCCGCCCTGCCCTCCGCGGTGAAGACTTGATCGGACACGACGTCAATGTGGCCGCCCGCATTGTGGACCTCGCGGCGCCGGGCGAAGTCCTGGTATCGGAGGC
>VBJS01000055.1:4032-15450 GCA_005880055.1 Chloroflexota bacterium
TACCGGAGCCCGTCTCGCTGTACCGCGCCGTCCGCGACTGATCGCCGCTTTTGATTGCTCAGCGCCAGGGATAGCTGCGTACTACGTCTGATAACTGGCGAACGGGTTCCGCCGCGCCTGCTATCAGTCCCTCGCTGTAAATGCTGATTTCGCCGCCATCGCGATCGACGATCTCGCCGCTCCCTTCGCGGACCTGCACGATGCCTGCAGCGATGTCCCACGGGAAGACGCAATGGTGCACGTAAAGGTCGAAGCGCCCGCTGGCCGCATAGGCCAGGCCGAGCGCCGCCGACCCGATGTTCTGCAGCATCTGAACGGCGGGCCAGAGCCCGGACAGCATCGAAAGCATGCTGCCCGCCCGCACAGGGTCATATCCGAGGCCAAAGCCGGAGAGCGATTCATTAAGCGCCGCAACCTTCGAGACCCGAGCGGGCACTCCGTTCACAAGCAGGCCGCGCGTCTCCTCGGCGACGAACTCGTCGCCGGTCACGATATGCTGGGTGAGCCCAAGGACGGGCCGGCCATCGTGGCAGAGCGCGATATTGAACGCGAACGTGGGGATGCCGCGCGAGAAGTTGCCGGTGCCGTCCAGCGGGTCGATCACCCACAGCCACCCCTTGTCCCAGCCCTCCACGACCGGCGATGTCTCCTCTGACAGCACCCGCATGCCCGGATATTCGCCGGCCAGCAGGCCGATGACGGCGCGTTCGCACGCCAGGTCGGTGTCTGTCACGTAGTTGCCAGGGCTCTTCGCGATGCGCTCTATCGGGTTGCCGGCGTCCGGCGCCTGGAAGCGCGGCAGGATGATCTCGCGAGCGACCGCCGCAGCCTCGCGCGCTATGTCGGTCGCGCTTTTGCCCGATGGGGCGGCTGGTAGACGAGTCACGCCATGGCTTTACATGCGCTCGGGCGCGGTCATGCCCATCAGGTCCAAGGCCCGCGCGAGCGTTATCTTCGCGGCCGAGACGAGCTTCAGGCGCGCCTTTGAAAGCGCTTCGTCGTCTGATAGCACGCGGCACTTCTCGTAGAAGTCGTGGAAGGCGGTGGCCAGTTCCAGCGCGTAGTACGGGAGGGCGTGCGGCTCCAGGCTCAACGCCATGCTCTCCACTAGCTCCGGGAGGCGCAGCATCTTGCGGATGAGCGCCAGCTCTGCCTCGTGCGTTAGCAGACTCACGTCCCCGCTCGAATAATCGATAATGCGTTCCCCTGCCTGGATGAGAATGCCGGCGATTCGGGCGTGAGCATACTGGACGTAATAGACCGGATTTTCGGCGCTCTGCCGCTTGGCGAGGTCAAGATCGAACTCCATGTGCGAATCAGCCGAGCGTGAGACGAAGTTGTAGCGCGCGGCGTCCGCGCCCACCTCATCGGTCACCTCGCGCAGAGTGATGAACTCGCCGGTGCGCTTCCCGAGACCCACCACTTCGTTGCCCCGCTTCAAGGTGCCGAGCTGGTAGACAATTATCGCCAGGCGGGAGGGGTCAATGCCCAGCGCAGAGGCGGCTGCTTTCATGCGCGGCACGTGGCCCTGGTGGTCCGCGCCCGAGACGTCGATCACCCGTTCGAAACCGCGCAGCACGAATTTGTCATAGTGGTACGCGATGTCAGAGGCGAAGTAGGTGGGCGCGCCGTTGGACCGCACCAGGACGTTTTCCTTCTCCTCGCCGACGGCTGTGGAGACGAACCAGGTGGCGCCCTCTTTCTGCGCTACAAAGCCGCGCTCCCGCAGCACGGTCATCGCCTTTTCGTAAGTCCCGCCGGCATACAGAGAACGCTCCGAGAACCAGTTATCGTAGCGAACGCCGATGCTCTCGAGGTCGGCCCGTATACCGTCCAAAATCATCTGGATTCCGAGGTCGTGCACCTCTTGCGGGTAGGCCTCTTCTTCCGGGCGCAGAAGCGAATCGCCTCGCTCTTCCTTCAGCCGGCGGGCGAGATCGATCATGTACTCACCGGGGTAGCCTCCCTCGGGAACGGGAGCGTCGCGGCCAAATAGTTGCTGGTAGCGCGCGTAGAGCGTCGCAGCGAAGGTTTCCGTTTGAGTTCCGGCGTCGTTTACCAGGTACTCCCGCTGCACCTCGTAGCCGGCCGCTGACAGCACGCGGGCGAGGGTATCACCCAGGGCCAGCCCGCGTCCGTTGCCAATATGGATGGGGCCCACCGGGTTCGCCGAGACGAACTCTACCTGCAGCGAACGCCCCTCCCCCAGGTTCATGCTCCCAAACGAGGCGCCTTCCTGGATGATGGTGTCCACTTGTAGCGCCAACCAGACAGGCGAAAGGTGGATGTTTATGAAACCGGGCGGCGAAACTTCAACCTGCGCCACCACAGTACTTTCCGCCAGCGAACGCGCCTGGGATGCGATGGCGTTTGCGATCTCAAGCGGGCTCATCCGGGCGGCACGCGCCATCCGGAGGGGAAGGCTGGAGGCGTAATCGCCGTGGTCGGGACGCTGCGGCCGCTCGATTGGCGCCTCAGGCACCGGCAGCGGCGGCAGCTCGCCCGCGTGCTGAGCAGCCCGGACGCTACCAAGGATGAGCGCTTCGATCTCGTGCTTGATCACAGTGGTTCACGAACCTCATGACACCGCCAGTGAAGCGGCGGTCACACGCGCTGATTCTAGCGCACGGGCTCTAGTGCGGCTACGCGGGCGAGCCGTCGCACGGACGCTGCGGAGGGCGTAACGTTCTCAAGATGCCTCGGCGGTAATGCGGCCCCAGAGCTCCTCCATCCGCTCGCGCAAGAGCGCGTGCTCCGGCCGGGCCAACTCCGGGTCTTCCTCAAGCAGGCGCGTCGCCTCGCCGCGCGCCTCTTCGATCAGTTTCACGTCGGTCAGCTCAGCCACTCGGAGGTCGGGCACGCCGGACTGGCGGGTGCCGAAGTACTCGCCGGGCCCGCGCAGGCGCAGGTCCTCCTCGGCGAGCTTGAACCCGTCGTTCACAGTCTCCATGATCTGCAGGCGCTCTAGGGCGTCCGGCGATGTGTTATCGGAGAGGAGGAAACAGTAGGCTTGCTCGGAGCTCCGCCGCACACGGCCGCGGAACTGGTGCAACTGTGCGAGCCCGAACCGGTCGGCGCCCTCAATGAGGATCACTGTGGCGTTCGGCACATCGATACCGACTTCTACCACTGCCGTGGAAACGAGGACGTTCAACTGCCCGTCGCGGAAGGCGCGCATGACCTCCTCTTTCTCAGAGGACGGCATGCGCCCGTGGAGCAGCCCGAGCTGCAGATCCGGGAATACGTCCTTCGAGAGATGGTGGTATTCCTGCACCGCCGCACGGGCGGCTACCGCCTCGGAAGCCTCCACCAGCGGGAAGATGATGTAGGCCTGACGGCCTTCGGCGACCTTCCGGCGCAGGAAGTTGTACGCGTGGTCGCGTTGTTGGGGGCTGACGCGCCAGGTCTTGACCGGCGGCCGCCCCGGCGGCATCTCGTCGAGGACCGTGATATCCAGGTCACCATAGACGGTGAGGGACAGCGTGCGGGGGATCGGCGTCGCGGTCATGATCAGGACATGGGCGCTCTGTCCCTTCTCTCGTAGCGCCGCCCGCTGCTCCACGCCAAAGCGGTGCTGCTCGTCCACGATGACCAGGCCAAGGCGTTCGAAACTAACGGCTTCCTGTATAAGTGCCTGAGTACCGACAGCGATGTCGACTTCCCCGCGGTTAATCGCCTGCTGTGCCGCGGTCTTCTCGGCGGCGCTCAGACTGCCGGTCAGGAGCGCGAGCCGCAGCGGGCGTTCCAGGTATGGTGGTTCCATTACCACGAAACCCTCGCCGCCTTGCTGAAACCAAGCACCTTCGGGAACGCCGTTTCCTGGCGACTGGCCGAGAAGCGTCGTCAGCGTGCGGAAGTGCTGTTCGGCGAGAATCTCGGTGGGCGCCATGATTGCGCCCTGGCGGCCGGCGCCGGCCGCGGCGAGCAGTGCAGCAAGGGCCACAACCGTCTTACCGGAGCCAACATCGCCCTCCAGGAGGCGGTTGGCGGGCACCCGGCCGGCGATGTCCGAAAGCACCTCTTCCAGCGCCCTTGACTGCGCCGAAGTCAACTTGAACGGCAACGACTGCAGGAAGCCGTCCAGCACTGGTGCGGGTAGGGAGAGGCTCGGCGCATTGCCGAACGCCTGCCGCTCACGGCGACGCGTTACCTCTCCGAGCTCAATGTGGAGCAACTCCTCGAAAGCAAAGCGGCGCCGAGCCTCGTCAGCCTGCTCCGGGCCATCCGGAACGTGTATCTTCCGCAGGGCTTCCGGTACGCCCATCAATCTGTGCCGCGCCCGTACCGCTTCGGGCAGCGTCTCCGCCACCTTGCCGGCGAAAACATCGACCACCTCCCGGATCCAGCCGCGAATCGGCCGCTGCTCCACTCCTCCCGTTAAGCCGTAGACCGGAACAAGCCGGCGGGTATGCAGCGACTCCTCTTCCAGCGTCTCCACCTCCGGGTTTTCCATCTGCAGACGGTTGCGGTAGGCGCTCACCTTGCCGCTGAGCGCCACGCGCATGCGCGGCCGGAGGCGCTTGGCCATCCACTCGCCCGACCACCAGAGCACGCGCATGTTCCCGGTCTTATCGCCGACTATCGCTTCGCTGACCTTTCTTCGGCCGATGATGCCTGGGTTGATCGCCCAAATATCGGCGATGACGGTCTGTTCCTCGCCAAGCGTGAGTTCGCCGATCGGCTTCGTCTCTGAGTAGTCGTGGTACCGCCTGGGGAAGTGGAAGAGGAAGTCGCGCAGGGTATGGATGCCCAGCTCCCGAAGCCTCGCTTGCGTAGCCCGGCTGATGCCCTTGAGCGCGGAGGGCGGCGAATCCAGGGTGCCACCCACGAGCGTGGCACCCGGACGCGGCTCGGTGCTCGTCCGCGCCCGTCCTGGCGGGGACGCGTCATTCCTGGATATCACGTTGAGCGGCGGACGCGGGGTCGCCGTCGCAGGGGTAACGGCATCGGCAGCCTTGAGGAGTTCGTCGATAACGCGACGGCGCTGGAGCGGGTGGAGGCTGCGATAGCCGCCCGGAGGCAACGAATCCAGGACATGCCGGAACCGCTCGCGTTCAGGCAGGCGCCTCAGATAAGCATCGAGACCGCCGACGACGGCGTTATCGGAGAACTTCTTCTTCCGTTCGAGGTCGAGGACCTTGCTCAGCCCTTCCACGCTCGTGGTCAAGCGGCTATTGTTCCTCCTCCAGCACCCCGACCCCGATGACGCCCGGGCCGGCATGCACCCCAATAACGGGCCCCAGGCGCTGGACATGCACGGTTACTCCGTTCAGGGCGCCCTCCAACCGGCGCTTGAGGTCTTCCGCCTCCTGCGCGTTTGTGGAGTAACCGATCGCCGCCTCCTTCACACGATACGACGTTACGATCTGGAAGATGCGGTCCAGAGCATGTGATTTCGTGCGTATTCGCTCTTCAGGATGCACCTCGCCGTCGCGAATGGACAAGAGCGGTTTGACACGGAGCACGGCGCCGAGATAGGCGCGGGCACGCCCGATGCGGCCGCCTCGTCGCAAGTACTCGAGCGTATCGAGCACTACGATGATACGGACGCGCGGCACCATTCCCTCTACAAGCTCCCGGATTGCGTCTATGCCGGCGCCGTCAGCAGCCGCGCGAGCGGCGGCGGCGGCGAGAAACGTGAGGCCGAAGGAGACCGACTGCGAGTCCAGCACCTCGATGCGCGCGCCTTCATCGGAAAGCTGACGAGCGGCCTGGCAGGCGTTGCTGTAGGTCGCTGAGAGCTTGGAAGAGATGTGAATGGAGACGATCTCGTCCGCTTCCTTGAGGAGCGGCCGGTAGACAGAGAGGAAGTCGCCGACGGAAGGTGCGGAGGTGGTGGGGAGGGCCCTGGAGCGCACGAGCTTCTCGTAGAAGAGGTCGTGCGTTATGTCGATGCCCTCCCGGAAGGCTTCGTCGCCGAAGATGACGCTGAGCGGGACGACCGAAATGCCAAGCCCGTGGGCGATGCTGGGCGGAATGTCGGACGTGCTATCGGTAACGATGCGAACGGCCAAGCTGGCTCCTTACGGGCCAGTATACAGGTGACTGGGGGGAGGTGACAGGTGTTAGGTCACAGATGCGAGGCGCTGCGGCCGGAGGTGTTCTATCGTCTCTGTCAAATGCCGCATACCGGTCGTCAGGCGACCGGCTTGCCGCCGACGCAGGTGATGGTGCGCAGGACGCCGTCGATCTCCTGGATTCGGTCCGTGACCGAGGCCATCAGCGTTTCTAAGTCGGACGTCTCGACGGCGGCGATGAGGTCGAAGGGCCCGGTAACGACGTCGGCGGAGAGGAGGGTTCCGCGAGGCAGTTCGAGGGCGTGAACGGCGGAAGCGATGGCGCCGGCCTTGCCCATGCGGGCTTCGACGAGGATGTACGCTTTCATGCGGGTGTCAGTGTGGGTTTCGCCTCGCATTATGCCACGGTGAGGGTCCGAAAAGGCGGGTGTTAGGGGCCAGGTGTTAGGTGGTGGCCCAGCAGACGGAGTCTAGCCGGCAGCCTTCGTCTCCGTCTTTGCGACCGGCTTGCCCTCTGTGGCCGCGCTCTCTCCCGCCGGCTTCGACTCGCCATTCGTCGAGGCGGCGGCCGTCTCTACGGGCTTGTCTTCACCGGCCGCGCCGCCGTTGTGGCTGGAGTTCTTGCGGTTATCGGTGCTGTAGAAGCCGCTGCCCTTGAAAATCACGGCCGGGAGGCTAATCTGCCGCCGCGCCGGCTGCCCGCACTCCAGGCAGGCGTGCTCACGCGCGGCGTCGAAGCCCTCGGTGCGGTCATAGTAATGTCCATTGCTGCACCTGTATTCGTAGACAGGCAAGTTATGTCGCCTCCTCTGGGTGGCAAGAACAAGCGCCCGCCGCAGCGGCCGCTTCTACGCTAAATATAGCGGACGCTTAGTAACTTTGCAATGGCGATGCGGCTGCGCCGGGGTTGAGGCCGTGGCGCGCTAGACTGACCGCCCGGATGTCATTCTGAGCAGCACCGCGTTTGCCACGCCATATTGCCTGCCTTCGCGAAGGAATCTGGGGTGGTGCTGCCAGGTGAGTCGGGCGGGCCGGCGCGAGGCGACGGCGCCCAACTCAGCCCCGAACCCCCAGCCGCTGTACCCGGCTCAGCACATGATCTCCACGGAGCTTAATCCTGTGTCGATGTCGATAACTGAGCACTTGCCACCAATGCCGGCGTTCTCGGGGGACCGAGACGGTACAACGACAGGTGCGAATGGCGGCGATCACAAAACAAAGCGCGAAGTCCCAAGAAGGTTGGTCTATCGGGTGATTTGAGATACCGCCATGATCATCAAAGCTCCGACTAACAGCAGGATTGCTGTCATTGCAATCCGATGGAATCGCCGATGGGCGTTTAAACGGCGTTCATCACCCTTCCACCATCGCGAAGCCCAGCGGACATGTCCATCTTCTCGTAGACTAGATCGAACCTGCCCGGTAGGAGCAACCATAGCCCAAGGAGAACCAGGGGCGCGCCTAACGCTATTTCAATCGGGCCCTCCGTCATCGGCCCTCCCTCTTACCTTTGACCCTCCGTCCTTTAGGCTGATATTCTAATCCTTCGGACATCCCACAAGGAGTACTGCTTGGCTACGACCGTGTCTATGAAATCGCTGCTGGAGGCCGGGGTGCATTTCGGCCACCAGACGCGGCGCTGGAACCCGAAGATGCGCAAATTCATCTTCACGGAGCGCAACGGCATCCACATCCTCGATCTGCAGCAGACGGTCGAGCGCCTGGAGCAGGCCTGCGACTTCGTGCGGGACTTGGTTGCCAACGGCGGCACCATCCTCTTCGTCGGCACCAAGCGCCAGGCGCAGGAGACGATCGAGTCGGAGGCGAAGCGTTGCGGCATGCCCTACGTGACGACGCGCTGGCTGGGCGGCACGCTAACCAACTTCCAGACCATCCAGAACCGCATTGATCACCTCGTGCGGCTGGAGGACTCCCGCGCCCGCGGCGAACTCGATTACCTGCCGAAGAAGGAGCGCCAGAGTAAGGAAGAGGAGATCGCGAAGCTGAACCGCTACCTGGGCGGCATCAAGGAGATGACAGCGGTCCCCGGCGCGGTCTATATCGTCGACACGACGAAGGAGAACATCGCCGTCGCGGAATCGCTGCGGATGGGGATCAAGATCGTCTCCCTGGTAGACACGAACTGCAACCCGGACGTCATCGACTACCCCGTCCCCTCCAACGATGATGCGATCCGGGCGATCAAGCTGATCACCGCGCGCATCGCCGACAGCGTCCTCGAGGGGCTGACCGCGCGAGAGTACGCCCAGCAGGCGGCGCTGGAGGCAGAGGACATCGAGGTGAGCGCCTACACGGAGACGGGATATATCGCCTCGCCTGATGAACCGGCGCCCGGCGCCGAGCAGCCTGAGGACGAGGAACGCGCGGACGAGATCCACGGCACGGAGCCGACCGCGGACGCGACATCTGATGTGGTCGCGACTGAGGCCGAGGCCGGCAAGGCCGAGGACCACCAACGCAGCACGCCCTGAAGCAATCTGCGAACCCCTGGAGCTGAACTAAATGGCGATATCTTCTCAAGACGTTAAGAAGCTGCGCGAACTGACCGGCGCAGGGATGCTGGACTGCAAGAAGGCGCTTGAGGAGGCGAACGGCGACTTCGAAGCGGCCACAAAGCTCCTGGCCGAGAAGGGCCACGCGGCGGCGGAAAAGCGTTCCGAGCGGGAGACTGCGCAGGGGCTCATCGCGTCCTACATCCACCACAACCACCGCTACGGCGCGCTTGTGGAGGTAAACTGTGAGTCGGACTTTGTGGCCCGCACGGAGGACTTCCGGCACCTGGTGCAGCAGCTGGCCCTGCACATAGCTGGCGCCAATCCGCAATACGTGTCGAAGGAAGAGATGCCGCCGGGGAGCGAGGAAGACCCGAACCACGTCGCGCTGCTCGAGCAGCCGTTTGTGAAGGACGAATCGAAGACGGTGCGGGACCTCGTTAGCGCGACGATCGCCAAGACGGGTGAGAACATCCGCATCCGCCGCTTCGCCCGATTCGAGCTGGGTCGCTAGCCGCCACTAACAAGCGCCCGCGACCGAGTGCGCTACCCCTCCCCAGATTCCTTCGCCAAGATAACGGTTCTGGTTAAAGGAGCGCCGTGGTGCTCATGATGACAACCCAGACGACGGCTGAGCAGCGCTCTCGGGTTTGTGCGATATTAAGCGGTAATGGGCGAGATGCAGCGTCTGGGCGTCTTTTCGCTTCTTGCCTGCGTTCTCTTGCTGGCCGCCTGCGGAAGCGCCGCCAGCCAGCCGGCTGCCTCCCCCACTGCGACGCCCTCGCCGCGGCCGAGCCCCACGCTGCGCGTCACTGCTTCGCCGACGGCGACGGCCGCTCTCACACCCTCGTCTGCGCCCACACCCCTGCCGGCAGCGCCGCCGACGCGCGCGCCGACTGCAGCCCCAGCGCCGCCGCCGCCGCCGGTCACGCCGCCTGTGCCGCCGATCAACCTATATCACCCGCCTCCGTACAAGATCGCCATTGATGCCGGTCACGGCGGGCCGAACTACATCGGGGCTGCGCATACAGACGCGACAGGCCATGTCGACCTGCGGGAGAAGGACGTCACGCTAGACGTGGCGCTGCGCTTGAACGACATCCTGCTGGCAGCGGGATACGAGACGGTGCTCACCCGCAGCGGCGACTACACGCTCACCGACTTCCCGGCTGATACGGCGGACAACCGCCACAACGAAATCCAGGCGCGGGTGGATGTGGTGAACGCGGCACAGGCAGACATCCTCGTCTCCATCCACTTCAACGGCTCGCCGGACCCCTCTACCGGCGGAACGGAGGTCTACTGTGACCCGGACCGCAGTTTCGGCGCGAACAGCTGCGCGCTCGGCGACCTGGTGCGGCAGACGCTCGTATCGGCGATACGAGGTTTCGGGTATGACACCCTCGACCGCGGCCTGAAGAATGACTCGCAGATCGGCGGCGACCCGTCCAACCCGCACTCGTGGATACTTGGTGAGAATCCCACGTTCCAGCGCCCCAGCCTGATGCCCGGGATCATCGGCGAGGGCCTATTTGTGTCGAATGACGTAGAGGCGCAACTCTTGCAGGACCCGAACGCGCTCCAGACTATCGCCGAGGGTTATCATGCCGGAATCGACGCCTATTTCGGCTGGCTGAGCGCACAGCAGCCGCAGTGATGACGAGCGCGCGGCCCTCACATGCTGATCTGCACTTCTCCCAAGGTCTCTGTGAGGCGATGGTTCTCCGTATAATCGACAGGCACTGCTATGACGGAAGGGCCGTCCAGGGTGAGCGCCTGTCGTAGCGCCTTAGCAAAATCGTCTGCTGTTTCGATTTGGAAAGCGGGAATGTCAAAAGCTTGCCCGAGCTTTATGAAGTCCGGATTACCGAAATCGACGCCGAAGGAACGGCCAAACCGCGCCTCTTGCTTCCAGCGGATGGAGCCGTAGCCTCCGTCCACCCAGACGACAGTGACGAACGACAGGCCCAAGCGGCGGGCGGTCTCCAGCTCCTGGATATTCATTAGGAAGCCGCCGTCGCCACTGACGACCACCACACGGCACCTCGGCCGGGCGAGCTTGGCGGCGATTCCGCCGGGCAGGCCGATCCCCATCGTGGCGAAGCCGTTGGAGATGATCACGGTGTTTGGGTCAGCCGCCGGAAAAAGGCGGGCGATCCACAGCTTATGGACGCCGACATCGCTGATCAGAACGTCGCCTTCGTGGAGGATCTCCCGCATATCGTGCAAGATGCGCTGAGGCTTGAGCGGCACCTCGTTTGCTGCGGCGTAGGCCTCCAACTCCGCGAGCACGGAGCTTTCCAGGCGAAAGTCCTCGCTAGCGGTCAGGATTCGTAGCGCCTCGCCGATTTCCGAAACGATCTCGACTGCTGGCTGATAGTGCTCGTCCACCTCGGCGGGCAGCGTGTCGATGTGGATGACGGTCTTATCGCGTCCTCCGTTCCAGAGCCGCGGCGCGAATTCGACAAGATCATAGCCAACCGCGATCACGACATCAGCATCGGCCAGGCCGCACATCTCGTAGTCCCGGTTCTGGAGGCCGACGGTGAGGCGCGCCAGTGGGTTCTGATACCCCATGACGCCTTTGCTCATAAAGGTGTTAGCGGCCGGGATGCCGGCGGTCTCGGCAAACCGCCGCAGGTCGAAGGAGGCGCGCCTGCGGACGACGCCGTTTCCGGCGAGGATCATTGGGCGCTCCGCCCCGGCGATCAGTTCGGCGGCGGTCTGGATGGCGTGGTCCGCCGGACGCGGATACTCAACAGGAGTCACCGTAAGGGGCCGGTTCTCGGCGACGCGCCGCGCCGCCACGTCCTCCGGTAGCTCGATATGCGTTGGGCCCGGCTTCTCCGTCTCGGCGATCTTGAACGCCTTGCGGACGACCTCGGGCA
>VBJS01000056.1:0-413 GCA_005880055.1 Chloroflexota bacterium
TGCGCCAAGAGCGGCCGCGCGACGAGCAGTGCACCCAGCGCCAGGACGGCGCCGATGTTTGCCCTACCGATAGTAAATCGCATATTCCGCTTCCCTCACGCTGAGAGGTTCATGTGTGCGGAAGAATCAGCGAACGAGTAGACGCCGGCGGTCAGCCGGGTGGCCGGAAAGCCGCGCACTGCGCGCGGGGCGTCGGCCTACCGACTACATCGACCGGGAATGATGATGTTGCGCTGGTGGTGGAGAACGCAGCGAACGGAAATCTGATCCATGCACCCTCCTTGATGAGGAGTCTGCGCGGGAACCGTTCCATATAGTGAAGGCCAACACAGAGGCCCGCAAGGGAAGCCCTACACCCTTGCAAGCGCGTTTGGCGGGCGCCTACCTTCCGCCTATGCCCCATTTCCGTCGTT
>VBJS01000056.1:424-11091 GCA_005880055.1 Chloroflexota bacterium
CACCAACGAACCCGGGCCGAACCCTGGTCCCGGACGGATCATCTTCACACGCTTGGGAAACGGCCTCGTGGACATCTACGCGATGGACGTCAACGGCAAAAACTTGCAACTGTTGACCACCAGCTTCGCCTTCGACACTTGGGGCGCATGGTCGCCCGACACGTTCAAAATCGTGTTCCAGTCCGATCGCATCCCAGATACGACCTTCACCGCGCGTTTTCAGATCTACGTGATGAATTCGGACGGGAGCAACGTAGGACAACTGACCTTCCCCGACCCCGCCAGGGACAGCACCGGTCACGTCAAGGACACCACCAGCAACTACCACCCGGCGTGGTCCCCCAACGGCACGAAGATCGCCTTCGGATCGACCCGCGACACCAACCCCGAGATCTTCGTCATGGATCCCAATGGGTCGAACATCGTCCGGCTCACGAACAACCCCGCCGCGGACGCACAGCCGGCCTGGTCGCCTGACGGGACGAAGATCGCGTTCGTCTCCGATCGGGACGGCAATGCCGAGATCTATGTGATGAATGCCGACGGCTCGCTGCCGGTGAACATCACCCACGACCCAGGATCCGACTTCGCACCGTCCTGGTCGCCCGATGGCACGAAGATCGCCTTCCAATCGGACCGCCAGACCAACTACGCCGTCTGGGTCATGAACGCCGACGGATCGAATCCAGTGCGCCTCACCAATCCCACCACCGATCCCAACCCCGCCGCCGGGGTGCCGAGCTGGTCGCCCGACGGCACGCGGATCGCCTACGAGCAGGCCGGCGACCTCTGGGTGATGAACGTCGACGGGTCCCGCAAGATCCAGATTACGAGCGGCTTTTGGTCCGACGGCCTGCCGCGGTGGCGGCCGATCCTCTAGAAAACAGGCGCGATCTGCCGAAATCCCCTACGGTCGCTTGTCCACCATGAAATTGATTTGCGGCGTCGCAAAGTCGGGCGCGGTGTAGACTGGGGGATAGTTGCGATACACGACGGTCCCCGAGCCGGGAGTTGCCGGCGCTCCAACAATGCGATAGCGGAAACGGAACCGCGTGAGCGCCGTGTCGGCGCTCGCAACCGTGGTATCCGCCGGCGGCGCGCAGCGGCGGTTGTTGCCGGTGACGACGTCGCCCGGATCCGCTGGACGGCAGATCAGGGTGTCGACAACCGACAGGATCTCCTGCCACCCGTTGTACTCGAGCTGCGCCGCGCCGGACACGAGAATGACGGACCCCGCGGTGACGCCCGAGCTCCCGCCCGTTCCCGTTCGGGCAATGGTCGAGTCGGCACGGGTCGCGCCCGTGGATGAGTGTCGATTGGTCAGGATCGTGATCGAGCCGACCTGCACCGTGACGGTATCGCCGCTCAGCGTGATCCGGCGTGCCGCCTCAGCCACCGACGTATCGGTGCGCTGTGACGTGGGCCGGGTCTGGGGCGCCATGCTCGTGGGATCGGAGCGTGCAACGATCACGGCGGTGAGCACCGACCCGGCGACGCGCGACCCCGCGATCGCCGGCGTGCCGGGGCTGGCCACAGTGCCGGGGGCGATCATCGTCTGCACGATCGCCGGATCGGTGCTTCCGGGCGCCAGGAGCTGGGCCCGATAGCTGCCGGTGTCGACGAAGACATACGGCGACATGGTCCCGTAGGCGAGCCCCGCGATCGCTGGTGCTCCCGTCGGCCGTCCGTTCCGCCCGGTGATGAAGATGTCGGGAGCGGCCGCGGTATCGGGGATCGCGCGCACCGAGCCTGCCAGCGACGGCGCCAGGTTCAGGAAGCGAATCGCGAACTGCCCCGCGGGCGGCGTGGGAGGCGCCAGCGTGGTGATCGTGGCGCGCGTGCCGCCGGCGCGGGCGCGCCCGCTGAGGTAGAAGAAATAGGGCTGGTCTTCGGCAAACGTGTAGGTCGTATCGAGCAGGTACCGTTTCGCGATCGAATCCGCCGTGCTGCTCAGGAAGACCTTGATGTGCCGCGCGCCAGGTTCGAGGTTGATCGGGAACGGCTGGGCGGCCCGGAAGTCGGCGTCCATGAAGCTGGCGTTCGTGGTGATATCCACGATCCGGACGTCCAGCTGCATCGTGTCGGAAATGGCGTTGAGCCAGGTGATGGATGCGTACCGGGGCAGCGGTTCGGTGAAGGTTGCGTCCTTCTTGCAACCGAATGCGACGGCCACCACGCAGCAAGCGAACAAGCGAATACGAGTCATCGCAACACTCACACGAGAAAGGGTGATCGGATTCATTGGCCGTTGGGATCCGGTGGAATCCCGCCGGTATTGCCACTCCCGCCGAACCCCAGCAGGTTGCGCGAGGCAATGATCGCGACGATGCCGGCGCCCACCGCCGTCGCGAGCAGCGCCGTCTTGGAGCGCGAGAACTGCTTTTGGTACGTCGTCATGACATAGGTACGAGGCAGCGAAACGGTCTCTCCCGTCCATTTGCTGCGGGTGCCGCGAATATCCACGACATCCGAGACGGCGAGCACCAAATCGTCGGGGTTGGCCTGCACCAGCGCCCCTTCGATCCGCATGGCGTAGGGACCCACCTGACGGACCGACTGCATACGTCCCTCGTCACTGAGCACGAGGGACAGGTTCGTACCCGGCGCGGGCTGCAGTGTGGCGATCGGGGTGTACGTGTAACAGCCCGCGAGAACGGGCAGGAATCCGATCGTCACCGCGAGCCGGCAGAGCGCAACCGGACGCATGCTCAGTACGCGCCGCCCGCGAACAGGCCGTAATTGCCCCGCGGTGCGCCTCCCGTATTTCCGACCCCACCCGACGGATAGAACGCCTCCCGCCGCGTGTCCATTTCCTCATACGGCACCGGCCAGTAGAGCGCCGTGCCCTCCGGCAGATCACCCCAGCCGCGGCCGGCGAAATACCACATCCCGTATCCGGTGTACATGGTTTCCATGCGGTATTCCCACTTCAGCGCATCCCACAGCGTCCCGCACTTCGAGCCCTTGTACGGTCCCGCAATCGCGGCCGCGTCGGGCACGCGCGGCACACACACACCGGCGCCGGGAATCTGCGACGTCGTGTCGGTCATCGCAGAGACTGATGGCAGAACACCGTTGGTGACCCGCGAGCTGTCGATCCGTGCAGTCGCCGCCGCCCAGTTGCCCTGGCGGAGATACCCCTCGGCCGCGAGCAGCCGGATCTCGGCGCGGGTCATGACCGGATAGTTGCCGATCCGGCCGGCCACGAAGAACGCCCGCGACCGGTAGAAATCGTACATCGAGATTTGCAGCGGTTGCCCTGGCTGATCCTCGCCGGCTTGCCGGGCCCTCACGTACGGGAAGCCGGCAAACGTGCGGTAGCCCGTCCGCAGCGTATCCGCGATCTGCGCGCTGCGCGCTGCGCCTTGCGGAAACCGGCGATCAGCGCTGACCACGAGGAACGGAGCGCGGTTGGCGGCGGTTGTGGCGAGCCACAAATCGTACCCGCCCGATCCATCCGCCATCCCCATCCAGAACTGGGACATCTGATGCCAATTCGCCGGGCCCGTCGCGTAGGCCTGGACTGGCCAGATGACGTCCCAGCCCGCGGTGGGATTCATCGCGATGTTGAAGTCGGCGGTGATCCCGGCGTTCGCGTCCGCGATGATCGACGCCCAGTCCGCCGCGGCTCGCTCAGCCGGCGTGCGACCGACACTGGCACGGAACGGGCCTTGTAGGAGCGGACGAACCGGAAAAACCCCGTCGTGTCGAGCGCCTGGCCGTTGATCCAGGTATTCGGCAACGGAAACCCGGTGGGAGCGGCGCGCGCGATCGTGATGGCGGAATCGAGCTCCGTCAGTGCGGCTGCCATTACCGCCGTGTAGGGCGACAGCGGCACGATGGCCTGCGCGTCGTCCGTCTCGCTCACGATCGATGCAGAGTCATACGTGAGCGCGAGGTTCCCAAATGCCACGCCCTGAACGAAGCGCGCGAAGGCGCGGGCGCGGGCATCCTGCTGCGGCGAGCCCAGAGTGAGGACGTTGAGCCGGGCGATGCCGATGACGGCCATCCGGGCGGCGCGATGCAACACGACGAAATCGCGGTAGTCGCCGGTGCTGCCGGTGCTGTTGCGCGTGTTCTCGATCGGCGTGCGCGGGATCGCCCCGCGCGGGCCCATCGCGAAGTTGGCGAGCGCCGAGGTGTTCTCCATCCCCATGACCTGCATCGCCGTCTGCAGGTCGTCGTTCGATCCCCCCAGCGTCGCGTTCTGCACCTGTGCGTACGTCGATGCGATGAACGCCTCCACGTCAGCCGGCTTGTTCAGTGCGCGGTCACGATCCGGATCGGTCAAATCCTGCACGACCAGCGTATCCTTGCAGGCCATGAACGCGAGCGCCAGGATGCCGGCGGCGATAAAACGAAGCTTGGACATCGTTGACTCCTCCACAGAAAAAGGGGCACGCCCGCCCTCCTCCCCGCCGGGTCAACCCGGCGTGGAGGGGGGGAGCCGCTTGTTAGAACGTCGAGCTCAATCCGATCGTGAAGGTGCGGAGGTTCGGGAACGTAAACGCGTCCACGGCATTGATGGCCGCCGAACCTGCGCCGTTCAGCTGTGTGCCGCCCGACAGCCCGACCTCAGGATCGAAGCCGCGGTAGCCCGTGAGGGTGAACAGGTTGCGGCCCACGACGCTGATCTCCCAATCGCCCGTATGGCTGATCGGGCCGATGTGGTACGAGAACAGCAGCTCGCGCAGCTTCGCGTAGCTGGCGTCCTCGACCGTGTAGCTGTTGGGTGCGAGCTGATCGTAGAAGCCGCCGAGCCCCGTGAAGCCGTCGGCCGGCGATGTCCGCCAGTAGTACCCGATCGGCTTGGCGGTCTGCACCGACTTCCCGACCTGATCGACGTCATGCGACAGGAAGTCCAGGTGCGCCCAGTGGAAGCCCTGGTCCCAGACTTTTTGTCCTACCGAGGCATCGATGAGCGCGTAGAAGCTGAACTTCCTGTACCGCACGTCCTGCGTGACGGCGAAGCGGAAATCCGGCAGCGCGTTCCCGAGCGCGACGTTCTGCGCTGCACCCTTGTTGTTCCGCAGCAGGATCGGCATGCCCCAGTTCATGGTGACGCCCCACGGACCACCCGTAAGCTGTGTCTCCCACAGGTTGTCGCTGATGCCCATACCGGGGTTGTTGCCGCGGCCGACCCATACCAGGAAGCCTTCGTCGTTCCGCTGGAAGGAGCTGGTGGCACCGCCGCAATCGCCGGAGAACGGTGCGGGCAGCTCGGCGCAGCTCGTGAGGAAGCGGTGGCCGTAGAACGTGCCGAGCCGCTCCCCCACGATCGCCTGGAAGATCGAGCCCGTGCCCTGGAGGTCGGCGCCGAAGAAGAACGGCGGCACGTCGAGCTGCGTGACAACGGAGCGGTTGCGGTCGTAGATCACGCGCGTGGACCACTGCAAGTCGCGCCGCTGTAACAACGGGATGTTCAGCGACATCTCCAGCGTCTTGTTCGTCAGCGTGCCGGCGTTCAGCCACTGGCGCTGAAAGCCCGTCGACGCCGACACCGGCACCGGCAGGATCTGGCGCTCGATCTTCGCGTGCGCGTAGGTCACGTTGAACGCGTACCGATTCCACAGCTCGAGGTCCCCGCCGACCTCGATCTCTCTGTGCAGCTCGGGCTTGAGGTTGCGGTTGCCGAGCGTGGTGAGCGTAAGGATACCGCCCGTGCCCACGATGAACGTCTCGTACTGGGCGTCGAACCGGGGCGAGCCGCCCGCGGTGCCGTACGAGCCGTGCAGCTTCAGCTCCGTGACCTGCGGGATCGACCACCAGGGCTCCTGCGCGACACGCCACGCCGCCGAGGCGCGGCCGAACGTCGCCCAGCGGCTCGCGGGCCCGAACAGGGAGCTGCCATCGCGCCGCACCAGCGCGTCGAAGATGTAGCGGCCCTTGTACTCGAAGTTCACGCCGCCGAGCAACCCGATCTCGCGGATGCGTTGCTGGTCGGATGTCGTGGCGCGCGTGGGCTGCGCGGTGTTGTCGAGCGCCGTCACGCCCTGGACCGACAGCTGACTGCCGGTTGCGCGCTGGGTGTTAAAATCACGCTGCTCGAACAGGTAGCGGAGCGTGTAGCGCGACTTGAAATCCGGCCCGAAGTCGCGCTTCAGGGTCGCGTTGACGCTGCCGTTCAGCGCTTCGCGTCCGGTCGCCGAGCGGTCGATCGAGCCGAGGTTGGCGCTGCTGGCCGTCGTCGTCCGGAAGCCCTTGTCATTGATCTGCGCGGCCGTGGAGCGCCGCAAGTCGTAGCTGAAGTTCGCGTCGATGGTGAACCAGCTCACGGGATTGTAGGACGCGGTGACGCCGCCGATGAAGCGGTTGGTCAGATCCTCGCGGAATCTCTGTTGCAGCGTCGAGAGCGGATTCTGGTTCTGCGATCCGCCGCCTTGCAGATTGGGCCGGATGTAGAGACGGCCCAGCGTATCGCTCTGCAGAATGTTCACGATGGCCGGAACGCGCGTCAGCCGGAAGAACGCGTTGCCGCCTTCCTCCTGATTGAGGCCGTCCGCCGTGCTCCGCGAATACGAAGTGCGGAATGCGAAATTCCAGTCCGTCCCGATCCCTTGATCGACGTTGATGCGGAAGGAATTGCGCGTGAAGCCATTGAGGAAGCGAATCGCGCCTTCCTCGCGCCGGTTGGACGCGCTGGCGAAGAAGCGGGTCGAGCTGCCGAACCTCCCGCTCATGTCGACGCTGTTCTCCATGAACGGCTTGGGGGTGACGAGCTGATTGACCGCATTGTACGACGTGCCCGGCCACGGCTGTACCTGGAACCGCTGCCGCAACGGCTGGCCGGAGATCGTCGAGCCGGGGTCAATCGGGAAGCCCTTGGGATTGAGTGCGAAATCGCCCGAGAAGTTATTGACGCGAGCCTGCTCGGCGGCGTAGTCAAACGTCCGCGCGCAGAACGGGAGGCCGGTCACCGCTTCGCAAAACTGGGTGCCGCTCGCATCGGTCGCGAGCGCATGGAAGCGCGCCAGCCCGAAGTCCCGCTCGATGTTGCTCTCGCCCGCCTCGCTGCGAACCCCGAATTTTACACCCTCGAGGCTGCGGCGCGCGGATTTGGTCGTGATGTTGATGACGCCGTTCCCGGCGCGCGCGCCGTACAGCGAGGCGCCCGCGGCGCCCTTCACGACCTCCACGTTCTCGATGTCACTCGGATTCAAGTCGGACAGGTTGCCGTTGATGATCACGCCATCGACGATATACAGCGGGTCCTGGCCCCGGCCCGACGCGTTGATCGACGTGGGACCACGCAGCAACACCGCCGGCTGCGCGCCGGGACGGCCGCTCGCCGACACGATGTTGGCGCCGGGCACTTTTCCCTGCAGCTGCGTCAGCGGGTTCGACGCCGGGACCGGCAGCTGTGACGCGTCGACGCGCGACACCGAGAACGGCACCTTCACCGCTTCGGTCGCTTCCTGGGTGCCGGTGACGACGATCGCCTCGAGGAGGTTGACGTCGTACCCGAGCGCCAAGTCGACCGCCTGCTCGCCCGGCGTCAACGTAATCGCCTTGCTGTTCGGCTTGAACCCGATCGCGCGGACGCGCACCACGACCGGTTGGCCGCGCACGCGCGCGCCCGGAACCGTCAGTGTGTAGACGCCGGTCGCATTGGTGACCACGCCGATCCGCAGCTCCTCGACGACGACGTTGGCGCCGGCGATCGGCTCACCACGATCGGAACTGATCGTGCCACGAACCACGGCATCTTGCGCCCGAGCCATCCTCGCGCCGGCCACTAACAGCGCCAGCGCCGCGACTCCAGCGAAGAGCAAGCCACGACGATTGTGGGGCATAGGGACATCCTCTCGTGAACTGGGGATCTGGGGGTAGGAAAAAGCACAACGGGCGAACTCGGTGGCACGAATCCGCTCGGATAAGGCGAGGCGAGTCATTCGGTTGAGCGTTACGGTCATACCGCTCGGGAATCAGGTGACGGCCTGAAGGCCCTGGACCCCTCCTGGGGTCTCCCCGGGGTTATACGATGCGTTGCATAACCCTGTCAACCCCCTGTTTCCGGGTTGCATCCGGCTGGGGGCACCCTATCATCTATCAACGGTCGCGTAACGGTCGGTCATGACACGCATCGCCCACATCCTCCCGGTAGCGGCCTTGGGCCTCGGGATCGCCGTGTCCCGAGGCGTACCGGTCCAAGCGCAGGCCCAAGCCCATGCCGCTACCCCCACAGCGGGGATCAGTGGGCAGGTCGTGAACCAGCAATCTCGCATCCCCGTCAGCGGGGCACGTGTGAACCTGATCGGGACGCGCCTGCAGAGCGCCACCGACAGCGCCGGTCGGTTCACCCAGGCCAGCCTCGGCGCCGGAACGTACATCCTCGAGGTTCGAGCCATCGGGTACGGGGTGACATCGTGGGTATTGCGCCTCGCCGACGGCGAGCTGGTCGATTACGTGTTCGAGCTGGAGCCCCTGGGCGTCGATCTCGATCCCATCGTCGTCGAGGGCCGGCCAGGGTATTTCCAGCGTCGCATGCAGGAGTTCGAGGAGCGGCGCCGCGCCGGCCGCGGCATTTTCATCACGCGCGACCAGATCGCGGCAAGCCACGCGACCACCATGGTGGACCTGCTCCGAGGCATCCCGGGAGTTCGGCTGAATTGCCGCTCGGGCGTGTGTACCGCGCAAATGACCCGGACCGCGCACGGCGTCTGTGCCGCTGACTGGGTGGTCGACGGCATGCCGGCCACGGTGTCGTCGACGCCGCATCTTCCGGTCGTAGGAATCGTGGCCGTGGAGATTTACCGCAGTCCCAGCGAAGCGCCCGCCGAGTTCCTCAAGGCGGACTCCGATTGCGGAGTCATCGCCATCTGGACCAAGTCGGGCCCCTGACCAGCCCTCACTTTCGTCTCGTCCTCCTCGCCGCGTCGCTGCTCGTCACCACCGGGAGCGCGCAGAACGAGGATCCGCTCGCGGCCCGCTCGAAGGGCGCGAGCAGCGCCCCGGTCACCGTCTATGAGATGGCTGACTTCCAGTGCCCGGCCTGCCGCCTGTTCTCGGTGACAGTGCTTCCGATCCTCGAGCGTGAATACGTGCAGACCGGCAAGGTGCGGTGGGTGTTCATCAATCTTCCGCTGACGAGCCTCCATCCCAACGCGATTGCGGCGGCCGAAGTCGCGATGTGCGCCGCACGGCAGGGGCGCTTCTGGCCGACGCACGATGCACTCTACCAACAGCAGGATGACTGGGCCAAGCTCGCCAAACCCCGCACGGCGCTGGTGCGGATCGCCCAGCGCGCGGGCGTGGACCGCGCGAAGCTGCTCGCCTGTCTCAGGGACGGCAGCGTGCGTAAAGAAATCGAGCTCGACGCCCAGCGGGCCAGCCGGTCAGGCGCCCACGCGACTCCTTCCTTCTATATAGAGGGCGGCTTGCTGCAAGGAGCTCCGTACACGCCCGACCCGAT
The DNA here is from genome assembly GCA_005880055.1 of Chloroflexota bacterium. Taxonomy (GTDB): domain Bacteria; phylum Chloroflexota; class Dehalococcoidia; order SM23-28-2; family RBG-16-64-32; genus VJS01. The sequence goes on from VBJS01000056.1 coordinate 9,837, forward strand.
GCGCCACGTGCTGGACTCGGTCTACGCCGTGCGCACCCGCGCGTCGCAGTGAGTCGCCCCTCGTTTCTCTACCGGCTGAGCGTGCACGTGGCCTCGCGCGCGGCGCCATTGGTCGCACGCTTCGACAAGAAGGTGGCGCGGGGGCTCGATGGGCGGCGCGGATTGGCCGCCCGTCTTGCAGCATGGGCGGCGGCGCAGCGGGACACCCAGCGGCCACTGGTCTGGATGCACGCGCCGTCGGTAGGCGAAGGACTCCAGGCGAAGCCGGTGCTCGAGACGTTGCGCGCCGAGCATCCCGACTGGCAGCTGGCGTTCACATTTTTCTCGCCGTCGGCCGAGCGGCTCGCGAAGAACCTGCCGGTCGACGTCGCCGATTACTTGCCGCTCGACCGGCCATCCGAGGTATCCGCGGTCCTCGACGCGCTGCAACCGACCGCGCTGGTCTTCAGCAAGCTCGACGTCTGGCCGGAGCTGACCCTGGCGGCGGCACGCCGCCAGGTCAAGCTCGGACTGATTTCCGCGACCGTGGCGCCGGACAGCTCGCGGTTGCGATGGCCCACACGGAAGTGGGCCGCTCCGGCGTATCGCGCGCTCGACCGCGTCGGCACGATCAGTGAGGAGGATGGCGAGCGCCTCGAGCGACTGGGCGCGCGCCCCGAGACCATCGCGGTCACCGGCGACACACGCTACGACAGTGTGGCCGAGCGCGCCGCGCGCCTCGATCGCACGCGCGAACCGCTGGCCCGGCTCGCAACTGCCACGCCAGAGACGTTTACGATTGTGGCGGGCTCGACCTGGCCGTCGGATGAAGCGGTGTTGTTGCCCGCGTTCGCAGATCTGCTGCATCAGCTGCCGACCGCGCGGCTGCTGCTCGCTCCCCACGAACCCAACCCCGATCACCTCGCGGGCATCGCTGAGCGTCTGCGCCATCTGAAGCTCCCCCGGCCCGTCCGCTTGTCGCAGCTCGAGCATGCGAAGCCGGGGCCGGTGATCGTTGTGGATCGTGTCGGCATTCTGGCCGATCTCTACTCGCTCGGCGACACCGCATTCGTCGGCGGCGGCTTCCATCGCGCCGGCCTCCACTCCGTGCTCGAACCGGCGGTGTTCGGCGTGCCGACGGTGTTCGGCCCGCACTGGCGGATGAGCCGGGATGCAGCCCTGTTGCTCGACCAGGGCGGAGCGGTCGCGCTGCCGGCCGACGCGCGCCATCCGCTGCACTCGCAGTGGCTCGTGTGGCATCACGACCCCGCCGCGC
>VBJS01000057.1:0-10812 GCA_005880055.1 Chloroflexota bacterium
GGCACCCAATCGGTGCCGATTAAGTAGGCCAACCAGAGAATACCGGGGATGTAGAGCACCGCGTTGCCCAGGAACAGCGCCACGTGCACCCACGGCCCACGGTCCCACCGGCGCTCCGCCAGGTAGCCAACGAGCGCGGCCGCAATGATGAACCCGACGATGTAACCGCCGCTAGAGATGTCCCACGGCAGGGCGTGAGAGCCGTCCCAGGGGAGGATGAAGTGGATGGCCCAGTTGCCTGTCACTGCCTGCGCTCCGGGCGCGAAAACAGGAATTCCGATCATCCCCATCAACATGTAGATGGAAAGCGAGCCGGCGCCCCGCCATGCTCCAAGCGCGCCGCCTGTAACCAGAACAGCGAATGTCTGCCCGGTGATGGGCACCGTTGTCCATGGAGTGCGAATAGCGATTTGAGCGCAGAGCGCGACGAATCCAGCGAAGCCGGCCATCAGCGCAAAATCCCGCGCGAAGGCTGCAATGCGGCTGTCCCCCCGGACACGCGGAAACACCGCGTCGGCTAGCGTCATGGCGTGCGTGCGTTGCAAAGCAGTCTCCTTCCTGCGAAGGCGCGGTCTTCCTCGAGCGGAGGCCCCGGCCGCATAACGCCCTAATCCTAGCGATAGATTAACCTCAAGGCAAACGGCGGAGTTTCAACCTGCAGATGCGCGCCGTCCGCGTACCAACAAGGCTTGATACAACACGGAGTCGAAGGCCGCTTATAGTGGCCTGCAGTCTCATGTCCGTCTCGCCCCTGATCCTTGTTCTACTCCTCGCCTCATCGTGCGGCGGCGGGGGCGGCGCCTCCTCCAATTCCTCCCGGTCAGCGGGGGGAACGCAGGGTTCGCCCACTGCTACTCCCTCGGTACCCGGGGTGAGCGATATCGAGATCAAGGTGGGCATGACCAGTGATCTGGCCGGAATGGGCGGAACGCCCTACGGTTTCGTCACTAAGGCCCTTCAGTCGTACTTTGCGAAGGTAGACCGCGAAGACGGAGGTGTTTGCGGCCGCAGCCTTACCCTCGTCCCCCAGGATGATCAGTACTCGCCGGACGTGGCACTGCGAGCAACCAAGCTCCTGGTCGACAGCGGTCTCGTACTCGCCATGATCGGCGGCATCGGCACTGAGGTGCACCAGCCGGTTGCCGATTATCTTAATGATCCCAACGGAGACGGCAACAAGGACGATGGCGTCCCCGACCTCTACCTTTCGACCGGCTACTCCGGCTGGAACGACGCCGGCCGTTACCCATGGAGCATCGTCTACATTCCCGACTACGCAGGCGACGCTAAAGCCCTGATCCAATACGTGAACGGCCGGTTCCCCGGAAAGAGGGTCGGCCTGCTCTACGAAAACAGCCTCTTTGGGCAGGACTATCTCCATGCCGTGGAAGCGTCCGTCAAAGACAGAAGTCTCCTTGTCGCCGAGCTCCCTTACGAGACTTCCGCGCCGGATCTAAATTCACAGGTCCAAAGCCTGAAAGATTCCGGAGCGGAGATCCTGTTCCTCGCCGCAACACCACCCTTCGCCGCCAAGGCAATCGCGTATGCGCATTCGCAGGGCTACCGCCCGCAGTTCGTTCAAAGCTACGTCGATTCGCACACGGCCGTCGCCATCCAGATCGGCGGCGGCTCCAACGCGGACCAGCTGGCCAAAGGGTTCCAGGAGTTGTCCGGAACGATCTCATCCAGCTACCTGCTCTCCGCCGTCCAGGATGCCGAAGAACCAACCATAATCGAGCATGAGCGCATCATGGAGACATATGCTGGGCCGCCCGTAAGCACCCTAACGGTCTATGCTCAGTCCCTGGGCGAACTCGTCGTTGAGACAGTCAAGAGGGCATGCGATAACTTGACCCGAAGGGGCATCCTGGATGCGGCCAACTCCATTCGGGGCTTCCGCTCTGACCTTCTCCTCCCCGGCATCGAGATCAACCTGAGCAACACCGACCATCTCGCGATCCAGGCGATGCAGCCGGTAGAGATCCAGTCAGACGGCACATTGAAGAAGCTGGGAGACCCAATCTCCACGGAAAACCGGTAGGTCCGCGGCGAACGTATCGATCCCCTGACTCGCGTACAATACGGACAGCCGTTCGATGGAGGCTGCTCGTGAGCGCAGATCCGAATATCGACGAGATTGTTCACCGGCACGGCAAAGCCATCGTATCGATGGACATCGGCCAGATCATGACGGATCTGATGCCGGAGGCGATGACGAAGCTGCAGCAGGCGGCGGGCGGCGGCGCCGCTGTCCAAATCCACTCATACGAACTGCTGGGCCACACCCGCGACGGCGAGGACGAAGTGTACGACGTGAAGTACATCGGCCCCCAGTCCTTCACAGTCCGCGCACGCTGGCGGCGTTTCGGCAGCGAGTGGAAGATCGCGGACGCGGACATAATCGCCCGGGACTAGCCACGCCCTGGAGTGTACGGCATCGCTATTGGCGGGACGCCGCTCCGCGGTCGCTGTTCACTCGCCTCTTCCCCACCAGGTTCCCCTTCGGCTCTTCCCCGGAAGGGCTCAGGACAGGCTTCGCGAAGTTGCGGCGGCCGTTTGCCGGCGCCCAGCCGCTCAGAATGACATTGGCGGCCGGCGGCCGCTTGGTGGCGCTACCCGGTTGGCGGCCGCCGTTCACTCCCAGCTTCCCCACCAGGTTCCCCTTCGGCTCTTCCCCGGAAGGGCTCAGGACAGGCTTCGCGAAGTTGCGGCGGGCCGTTTGCCGGCGCCTTGCCGCTCAGAATGACATTGGCGGCCGGCGGCCGCTTGGTCGCGCTACCCGGTTGGCGGCCGCTGTTCACTCCCATCTTCCCCACCAGGTTCCCCTTCGGCCCTTCCCCGGAAGGGCTCAGGACAGGCTTCGCGAAGTTTCGGCGGACCGTGGGCCCGCGCCTTGCTGCTCAGAAAGACATTCGCGGCCCTGCGCTGGTTGCGCTACACCGCGAGAGCCTTGGCCAACTCCCTGTAGACCGCCCGGTTGGACGCCAGGCCTACGTGGGTGCCTCGCACCTCGATGTTGTTTGCGCCGGGTACGGGGCAGGCGGAGGACGGCACGATCGGGTCGTCGGCGCTGTAAATTGAGACGACCTGCGTCGCTGAGCTGAGCGGGCGCGTCAGGTCCGCGGGGAACGGGCAGCCGCAGTAAGGCACATCGCAGTCGGGGTCCAGGATGCTGCGCGCCCGGTCGCTCGCCTCGGCAACGCCGGAGGCTGAGGGCGGGCGCGTGAAGCTGCCAGCCGCAGCGGTTATGGCGCCAACCGGAGAGCCCAGCAGGACCAGGTGGGATACCCTGCCGTTCAGCCGCGCGGCCAGCGCTCTCCCCAGCATGCCGCCGCGGCTGTGGCCGATGATTGCGACCGGGGCTTCATCGCCGTTGGTCCTCCGCTCCAGCTCCCGCTGGACGCGGACTGTGAGCCGTTCTGGGCAGCCGGCGTTGACCCATAGTGCTGACGGAACAGGCCGAAAGCCGGCCCGCTGCAACCAGGAGTGCAGAGGCTGCAGGTACCAGTCGTTGCCGAAAAGGCCGGGGAGGACGAGTACCGGCCGCCCGTCGCCAATCTTCGGCGGCGAAATGAACAGCCGGTCCGTCATCAATTGCGCGAATTCAGCCCACGACCAGCTCTCCCGCGCCATCACCGATACTGCGTCGCGTCTCACAGTTCGTCTGCTCACCATCTCACCACCAACTTCCGGCTTCCCCTTCAGCTCACAGGCCGGCTAAGCCCGCGCTGCCTCGCGTTCCTTGGTTGCTGCATCAATGACTCGCTGCGCCATGTGCGAGGGTACCTCCTCATAGTGCGAGAAGCTCATCGAGAAGTAACCACGGCCCTGCGTCAGCGAGCGCATGTCGGCGGAGTAGTGCTGCACCTCGCCCAGCGGCGCCTGCGCCTCGATGATCGTCATCGTGCCCTGCGGGTTCATCCCGAGCACGCGCGCCCGCTTGCCGTTGAGGTCGCTGATGACGTCGCCTGTGTTGGCTTCCGGGACTGTGATCTGCATGTCCATAATCGGCTCGAGCAGCACGGGTTGCGCCTTCTCACAGCCCTGTTTCAGCGCCATTGAAGCTGCGATTTTAAAGGCGATGTCAGAGGAGTCCACCGGGTGCTCGCGGCCGTCATAGAGGGTGACCCGCATATCAACCATTGGGAAGTGGGCCAGGACGCCCTCGCGCGAGCCCTCCACGACTCCCTTCTCCACCGATCCGATGTACTGCTTGGGGACGACGCCACCGACGATTTTGTCGACAAACTCGACGCCGGAACCGCGCGGCATCGGCGAGACCTCGAGCGCTACGCGCGCGAACTGACCGTGGCCGCCGGTCTGCTTCTTGTGCGTGTACTCCGCCTGCGCAGAACCGCGTACGGACTCCCGGTAGGGCACCTTCGGGGTGTGCAGGTCCAGATCTACGCCGAATTTGCGGCGGATCTTCTCCATTGCGACGTCCACGTGCGAATCGCCCAGCCCGGATATGATCATCTCGCCTGTGTCAGGGTTACGCTCCAGGCGCAGACTCGGGTCTTCCTCCACGATGCGCTGGAGCGCAGTGCCCATCTTGTCCAGGTCTGCCTTCGTCTTCGGCGATACTGCCGCGCTGGAGGACGGGTCCGGGAACGATATCGGAGGCAGCTTGACCGCGTTCTCGCGCGTGCAGAGGGTATGGCCGGTCTGCGTTTCGGCCAGCTTGGCCACCGCGCCGATGTCTCCGGCGGTCACCTGCGGCACTGCCTCCTGGCTTTTGCCGCTGATCCTGTAGAGCGGGCCGATGCGCTCGGCCACACTCTTGTTGGCGTTCCAGGCCTGCGAGTCTGACTTCAGGACGCCCGCGAAGACGCGGAAGTACGTAAGCCGGCCGACGTACGGGTCAGCAGAGGTCTTGAAGACCAGTGCGACAAGCGGCTTCGAGGCGTCCGCCGCAATCTCGGTGCTATCCACCTTCAGCGCACGGTCAGCCGGGGAGGGGAAGAGCGCCGCGGCGGAATCCAGCAAGCGCCGCGTGCCTGTTATCCTGGTCGATGAAGCGGCCAGCACGGGAATTATGGTGCCGGAGCGGATGCCTGCCCGCACGCCGGCAATCAGTTCGTCTTCTGTCAGTTCCTCGCCCTCCAGGTACTTCGTGATCAGCGTGTCATCCGTCTCCGCCGCCAGCTCGATCAGCTTTTCCCGGAGCGACTGCGCCTGACCCGCCATGTCTTCCGGGATATCGGCTTCCTCCGCCTTGTCTCCCAGGTACGCCTTCATCGCCAGCAGGTCAACGACGCCCTTGAACGACTGCTGCGAGCCGATGGGGACCTGGATCGGCGCGCACTTGCCGCCCCAGGCCGCCTGAATCTGGGAGAGGCTGAGGAAGAAGTCTGCGTTCTCACGGTCCATGCGGTTGATCAGCACGGCCCGCGGCAATTCAAGCTCTTCCGCGAAGCGCCAGGCGAATTCGGTGCCCACCTGCGGACCGGACGCAGCGTCGATGGCAATCAGCGCCAGCTCCGCCGCCCGCAGACCGCACTTCACCTCACCCATGAAATCCATGTAGCCAGGCGTATCCAGCAGGTTCACCTTGTGCCCCTCCCACTCCAGGGGCAGCACCGAGAGGTTCAGGCTGAACTGCCGCTTCTGCTCGTCCGGGTCCCAGTCGCTGATGGTGGAGCCCTCTTCGATCTTTCCCTGCCGGTTGGTCGCGCCGCTCACGAACATCAACGCTTCCGCCAGCGACGTCTTGCCGGTGCCGCTGTGGCCGACAAGCACGATGTTTCGGATATTCTCCGGCGGGTATTCTTTCATGGGGGCTACCTCTTCTTGGATGGGGCTGGTTCCGCGACTCTATCCTAACGAGTCAGTCCGCCTTAAGAAAGTGCGGGGCGCGCTTTGGCCGGCCAGTGAACACGGGCGGCGCCTGCGGGGGCGTCCTGTAAACTGGGACTCATGCAAGAGCCGGCTATGACGATGCAAGCAGAACGTAAGCCGGCAGCGTCCGCGGCGGCATGGGGGCCCCTGGATATCCTGAAGGCGATTGGTTTTGTCGTTGCGGGCTCGATCCTGGGTTTCATCCCCGTGGGGATCGTCCTCCTGGTCATCGCCGGCGATCACCCGGAGGACCACCCGACGGCCTTGACGATTGAGGTGGGGTCCAGCGCAGTCCTGCAAATAATGATGTTCCTGGCTGTTTGGCGGTTTGCCGTGCGCAAGTACCGCCAGCCGTGGTCGGCGTTGGGGTTGCGCGCTCCCGTGCGCGGCAGCTGGTGGCTGCCGATTCCACTCGTGATAGGCGCCTACAGCATCATGATCGCGTATTTTGGTGCGCTGTCCGCCTTCGGGATCAACCCGGACACGGACCTGCCGGACCAGGTCTACGACAATATCGGGCCAATCGTTGCGCTTGTGGCCCTCTCGCTCTGTTTTGCGCCGGTGATGGAAGAGACGTTTTTCCGGGGCTTCGTCTTCGGCGGCCTTCGCGGCCGTTGGGGCGTGCCGCTGTCGGCGCTGGCGAGCGGGCTGTTGTTCGGCATCGTGCACACCCTCAACCCCGGGGCTTTTTACATCGTCCCGCCGATTGCGGCCGTGGGAGCGCTGTTTGCCTTCGGTTACGCTTACTCGGATTCCATCTTTCCCACTATGGCGGCGCACTTCCTCTTCAACCTCATCAGTGTGACACTCGGCATCGCCAGTTCATGAGGCTCGCGGGGCGCATCGAAGAAGCGTTCGGCCGGATCAAAGCGGAGGGACGCAGCGGGTTCATCGCGTTCGTCACCGCCGGCTACCCGGAGGTCGAGGCGACGCTGGAGATCGTGCCGGCGCTGGTGGCGGGAGGCGCGGACATCATTGAGCTGGGAGTACCGTTTTCTGACCCGCTGGCAGAGGGGCCGACGATCCAGCGATCGTCCTTCAAGGCGCTGCAAAACGGGGTGACGCCCGCCGTCTGCCTGGAGCTGCTGCGCAAGCTGCGCGCGGGCGGCCTCAGCGCTCCAATCATTCCGATGGGCTACTACAACCCTATTCTTGCGTATGGGCTGGATTCGTTGTGCCGCGATGCGGCCGAGGCCGGCGCCGACGGCCTGATCGCCGTCGACCTGCCGCCCGAGGAATCGGCGGCGCTGCACGAGGCGTGCGAGGTGAACAACCTGCGCCTCATCTACCTGCTCGCGCCGACGAGCACGGAGGAGCGCATCCAGCGGGTGGCGGAGTTGGCCTCCGGCTTCATCTATTGCGTCAGCGTCACCGGTGTCACCGGGGCGCGCGAGGAGCTGGCGACCGGGCTTGAGGAGTTCGTCGCCCGTGTGCGTAAGGCCACCCCCTTGCCAATTGCCGTGGGATTTGGTATATCTCAACCTACGCACTTTCGGGCGGTCGGCCGCATAGCGGATGCAGCCGTCATTGGAAGCGCGATTATCGACGTGATCGACCAGAGCGGTCCGTCAGAAAGAGCAGCGAGGGTTAGAGAGTATGCGGAGGTGGTCACCGGCCGGCGCAGGGCAGCCACGTAGGGCCGCTCGGGTCCTTCCTTTGAAGGATTCCGTCGGCCTCGTCTATAGTGGCGGTCCTCGGGCCGGTATCTTTGGCTAGCGCCCCCCGGCCGGGACCATCTCGCGGGTACCCGGGGTGTTGATCAGGGGCATCCGAGGCGCCACCACCGTCGAGGCCAACTCCGTCGAGGCCATCCTCGACGCCACAAGGGAACTCCTCGCCGCGATGCTGAAGGCAAATGAAGTGGACGCAGAATACGTCGCTTCCGCCTTCTTCACCACGACCCCCGACCTGAACGCCGAGTTTCCGGCGGTGGCCGCAAGAGACATGGGTTGGAGCAACGTGGCCCTCCTCTGCGGACACGAGATGAACAAGCCGGGCGGCCTGCCGATGTGCCTGCGCATCCTTCTCCACGTGAACACGGAGAAGGCGGCACGAGAGATCAGGCACATCTATTTGCGGGGCGCCAGGGTCCTCCGGCCGGACATCGACGTGGCAGAGTCGATAGAGAGCTCCGCTCGTCCCACGAGTACGTAGGATGAGCGCGGCGAGGGGCAACCGCCAACAAAACGATAGTCGCGAACATCTTCTAAAGGAGAAATGGCCATGATCGTCGTAATGAAAACGGACGCTACGGAAGCGCAGATATTAGATGTGCAGAAGCACATCCGAGAGTTGGGGTTCAAGGACCACCGCATCCACGGCGAGGAGCGGAACGTTGTCGCCGTGCTCGGCCACGTCTACCCCGAGCTTGTCGACGAGCTGGGCGTGCTGGAAGGCGTGGACACCGTCGTCCGCATCAGCAAGCCGTTCAAGCTGGCCAGCCGCGAAGTCAACCCATACGACACGGTCGTCCGGGTCGGGCCCGTGGAAATCGGCGGCGGAAGCATCGTCGTCATGGGCGGGCCCTGCTCCGTTGACAGCGAGGACAACGTGCTGGAGGCGGCGCGCGCAGTGAAGGCGGCGGGAGGGCACATCCTGCGCGGCGGCGCGTTCAAGCCCCGTACCAGCCCTTACGCCTTCCGCGGCCACGGCGAGCGCGGCCTGCACATCCTGGCGGCCGCCCGCCAGGAGACGGGTCTGCCCGTGATCACGGAAGTGATGGACCCGCGCGACGTGGAGCTGGTCGCCTCCTATGCCGATATCCTCCAGATCGGCGCCCGAAATATGCAGAACTTCGTGCTCCTGGATGAAGTGGGCAAGGCAAAGAAGCCGGTCCTCCTGAAGCGTGGGATCTCTGCCTCAGTCGAGGAGTGGCTGCTCGCCGCGGAGTACATTCTTTCCCACGGCAACCGGGATGTTATCCTGTGTGAGCGCGGCATCCGCACCTTCGAGACCGCGACCCGCTTCACTTTCGACGTCAACGCCATCCCGCTCGTCAAGCAGCTATCACACCTGCCGGTGATCGGCGACCCGAGCCACGCTACCGGAAAATGGTCCCTCGTCCAACCGGTCGGTCTGGCCGCGCTGGCGGCCGGCGCCGACGGGCTCATCATCGAGGTGCATCCGAACCCGGACCAGGCGCTATCCGACGGTGCGCAGTCGCTGACCCCGAAGAACTTCGCGAAGCTGATCGGCAACATCCGCACGCTGGGGAATGCACTCGGCCGCCCGCTGGCGCCGCCCGTCGAGGACGAGCCGGTCGCCGTCCGCAGAATCGGCTAGCCGGCGGTCAGGCGCCGCTCATCCTACGAGTGCCTCAGGATGAGCGGGACAAGGAAGGGACGCCGTAGGGGTGGGTCATGATGCGCCCCTACGTCTGCCTTTGCACCAGCGAGTTCCGCTCGTTCCCCTTCGGCCCTTCCCCTGGAGGGCTCAGGACACGACGGGCGGGACTCAGGAGCCTAAAGCACCGCGCCACGGACGGCGCTAGCGCAGGGAAAGCGCAACGGCAATCGCCTCCTCACGTGTGAGGGGGCCCTCAATCCGGTAGACGAAGCCGGACCGGCTCCAGAGCAGCGTGTTCACGTCTGTTGCACGGACGGACTCGGGGATGACATTGCCGTTCGCGTCGTAGTACTGGGTGATGCGCAGGCCTTGCACCCAATACGCCTCGTCGCCCAGGCCGGATACCGACTCGACGGTCGCGCCGCTGGCCGGGATTCCCTTGCCGAAGGCCGGCACGCCCTTGCCCACCGAGGTGTTGGTCTCGAAGAGCGCATAAGTGCGTCCGTCCGGCAGGCGGAAGAAGAGCACGGCAACTTTTACGGTGCCGTAATTCTGAAGCAGCACTCGCTCCGGCGACGTGCGAGCCGGATAATCCGGCAGCTTTAGTCCGCCTCTGAATTCAGTCTGAGCATCCACGAGTGATACTTCTGTCCCGGTGATGTCGCGGGAAAGACCGACCGGAGACTGCGCCGTCTCGAAGATGTTGATGCGGTGGAAGAGGTCTGCGACGGCGTCTCGCGCCGGAGCGGCTGTGCCCAGGACAACGGCCGCAGCCACGATCAGCGCCGCCAGACCGACGCCGGCGAGGCTCCAGCGGGGCGCCGGCGCAGCCGGAAGCGGGCGGCTGAGGCGTCCGCGCACCGCTCCGGCAATATCGGGCGTCGATGGATACGCCATCGCGCTCGCGAGCTGCACCAGGTCCCGTTCAAGCATATCGATCTCTCTCTGCATCACCCAGCCGTCCCAGCGGCCCGTTGCTCCATGTTCCCTGTCCCTTGTTCCTTCACCATCACGCCCCCTCTGCCAGCAGGCCCGGATAGCCTTCCACCACGACGTCGCGAAGCTTGCCGAGCGAGCGGTGGAGCCGCGACTTGACGGTGCCCGCCGGGCAGCCGAGGTAGAGCGCCAACTCCTGCTCGCTGAGCATCAAGAAGTAGCGAAGGTAGATGATGGTCCGCTCTTGCTCCTTCAGAGCTTCCAGCGCGCGCCGCACCTGGTCGGCGCGTTCGCGGCTGATCACCGTCTCATCGATGCTCCAGGTCTGCGGAACGCCGGCGGCAGCCCGCTCGGCCACTGCCGCGCGCCGCTTTCGGGACTTGGCGCGGTTCAGCGATTCGTTCATCACGATCTTGAGGAGCCAGGGCCGGAACGGCCCCTCTCGGAACCGGCCGATCGCCCGGTACGCTTTGACAAACGCCTCCTGCGCCGCGTCCTCCGCCTCGGGGGCGTCGTGCAACACCAGGTAGGCCGCCCGGAACGCGGCATCCTGGTAGCGGCGCACCAACTCCTCGAAGGCGCCGGGGTCGCCGCTCTGCGCCTGCCGGATAAGCTCCTGGTCTTCCAGAGCGTTACCTCACACTGGTTATACAACGGATGGCGTCGCAGCGTTCCCGGGTTTAGGGTCTTGATACCCAAACATCGCTTGCCACACACACGGCTCCATGTATCGGCATGACGCACGCAGTCGGG
>VBJS01000057.1:10895-11402 GCA_005880055.1 Chloroflexota bacterium
CTAAAGACACCCGACCTACGGGTCCGAATCGGCCTCGGCCCCCATCTGTTAATCCGTTCCGCCGGAGGCAATCCGTTGACAGATTAGCCGCCGCCCAGTGGGCCTAGCGGGGGCGGGAAGCGGCGCGGGCGGTGCGGCGCCCGTGCGCAGGCGCGGCCGGGGCGCCGGAGGTCCGCCCGCGCGAGCGTTCCATGGCGGCGGATGCTCCCGGTTGAGGTAGACCGTTAATATGTGACGCGCAGGCCTTCTGTCGGCGATCAGTCGCCACGCCGGGATCCCTCCACTCCGTTCTTCCCGGAAGGACTCCGGTCGGGATGACAGTGGGCGCCGCCCTGGGCGCGGGTAGTTTGACGGGTGAAGTCACCAAGTCGGGGTCTAAAGACACCCGACCTACGGGTCCGAATCGGCCTCGGCTACCATCCGTTAATCCGTTCCGCCGGAGGCAATCCGTTGACAGATTAGCCGCCGCCCAGTGGGCCTAGCGGCGGCGGGAAGCGGCGGGGGCGG
>VBJS01000058.1 GCA_005880055.1 Chloroflexota bacterium
GATACCTATCCTCCGGCGCGCCGCTGCCGCACTCGGCGCCCGAATGGATGATCCCCAGCCTCAAGGACCCGTCCGGGGTGACGATGCTCCTGGCCCCGTCTTCGGAGGCCGCGCTAGGCGGAATTGCACGTATGAGCCTCGTGCCGGCGTCCTCATCGAGGAACGGGTCTAGCGACTGCGCCTGCCACCCGTCAGGGTCTTTCCAAGTAACGTACGATTTCGTGAAGAAGCACTCCGAGCCGGGCGCAGCGGACAGGAAATCCACCAAAACGATCGGCATCGCGCCCGCCGCGGCCTCTGCACGACTCTTGCTTGCGTCTGGCGGCGCGCAGTTAGCGAGCTCGTTGGCGGCCTGGTTAGCATCGCCCGCCGCTCCGGTGCATCCGAAAATGAAGTCTCGGATCGCCTGATCACTCGGGGGAATTGGCGGTGGAGGAGGGGTCGGATATGCACTGGCAGAATCAGGCGGCGAATAGGCCGCCGAAGTACCCGACTGCGGGGTTGTTCCGGCGTCATCGCCACTGCACCCTAGGGCGAGAAACGCTACCCCTGCTACGAGAAGAAGGTCCAGCCGCGACATCATCGCGTCGCTACAACGCTTACGTTGCCGGCGTCGATACGCGGCTCATGGAACGTGAGCGCCTTTCGCCGCTATCATCGCACTCAGCCATGTCCGAAGCCACCGTCGTCCTCGAACTATTTCTCGATTGGCTGAATAGCGGTTACAGCCGCCACTTCCGCCTTGCCGAACGAACCGAGGGCGGGGCGATTGCGGAGGACGGCACATCTCGGATCGCCATCGAAGTCCGCCCGCTGATCGAGGTAGATGATCAGGCATGGCTCGCAGCCCGCGAGGCGCTCCGGCAACGCCTGGGCGAAGAGACGCCGGGCGCTTACGCACTCTGGGTGCCCGCCGGCGCTCAGCTCCCGGCCGGCGAGCCGCTGCTGTCCGACTTCGCCGCTCACTTTCGCGAGGCGGCCGTCCGGCTCGGCCCGCACGAACGGTCGCATGTCCCGTTGCCGGTCACGCTGCTGCTTCGCAAGAACAGCGACCAGGGGAACGTCGTCTCGGTAAGCGGCGGCCTGAACATGCACTGGGCGCGCTTCACGGACCTCGTACGCGGGACGTACGATCTCGATTCAACGCGGCTGCACCGCTTACCGGAGTCCGAGGAGCACCTGGAGGGGCTGATCCAGCGCATCGTGGAGACGTCGAAGCAGATGAGCGCCGGGCAGGTGGCGGAGATCGAGACGATCGACGCCTGGACCGTGCAGCGGCTGGACGGCGAGGCGGGCGTTGCCATCATCGGCGCACCGCCTACTGCTACCGCCGACATGGGGCTTGCGGTCCGCCGCAACTTCCGCCGCATCCTCGTCGAAGCCGGACCGGCGCTTCGAGAGACGAACGTTGAGTTCCGGGCCCTGATCGTAATCGGCTACTATGCCCGGATGGAGCAAGAAGGGGCGACAACGGCAATGCGCGGCTACGACCCGGCGCTCTACGCCGGGCTGGACTTCATCTGCCTGGCTGCAGATGGGCTGGTAAAGCCGCTGATCCAGCCTGCGGCTATCCCGCAAACTCCCGGTGGTTCAGGGCCCCAGCCCTGAGCGCTCAAGCCCGCGTCTACCGCTATCTGTCCGGCTCCGCTATCTTCAAACCGGTGAAGGCGAGCGTGTGCAAAGCCTGCGGGCACCCGTACGACCACCATATCTTCGGCGGCATGTGCCGGGACTGCGATTGCCGGCGCTGCATCTATTGACAGAGCTTACTGGGCCACGTGTCGCAGCGCCGCGAACTGCCCGGCGTAAAACAACAGCGGCTCGCCGTCACTTAGCTCCGCCGCCTCGACCACCTCGCCGATGAAGATGGTGTGGTCTCCGCCGTGTTGCTCTGTGACCGTTCGGCAGTCGAGGTAGGCGATGCAGCCCTCGATGATCGGTGAGCCGGTAGCCCCGGCACGGTATCCGACGCCCTCCATGCCGTGCGTCCACTCAGCATTCTTGGTCGCAAACTTCTGTGAGATCTCTTGCTGATTGATGGAAAGAATATTGACCGCGAAGACGCCGGCTTTGAGCAGGATATCGTGCGTGTCCGCGGTCTTGTCCACGCAGACCAGTACGAGGAGCGGGTCGAGCGAGACTGACGTAACGGCGTTGGCGGTCATGCCGTGCAGGTGATGGCCCTGCCGGGTGGTAATGATCGTGACGCCCGTGGCGAAGCGGCCGATCGTGCGGCGGAAGTCGTCCTTGCTTGGCGGCACGATTCTCATCCCTTAGCCGCGAGCAGCCTATGCAGCATAGCCAGGCCGGCCATGGCCGATTTCATCTTGATCGCGTCTCGATCGCCGTCGAAGCGGTGTTCCTCGACGGTCGATCCGTCCTTGCCGGCGAGCGCGATGAAAGTCAGGCCAACCGGCTTGCCCGGCGTTCCGCCTCCGGGGCCGGCGATGCCGGTGACGGAAAGGGCCAGGTCCGCACCGCTCCAGCAGCGGGCCGCTTCAGCCATGGCCTGCGCGGCGGGCGCACTAACGGCGCCTTCTTTTTCGATGGTCTCCTTTGGCACACCGATTAGCTCCTTCAGCCTGTTGCCGTACGCAATAACTCCGCCCAGGAAGGCCACGGAACTGCCTGGGGCCATGGTCAGGAGGTGCCCCAGGAGACCACCCGTACTGCCTTCTGCCAGCATGAGCATGGCCCGTCGCTCTACCAGGAGCCGAACGACAGCTGCGGCAAGCGCCGCTGCATCATCGAAGTCGCTGTTCAGTGGCCGGAGATCGTTGGTGGGCGACGACATAGGGGCCGGCGGGGCATCCGCTCGGCGCACATATTACACTATCAGCCGCCATGACCCGCTACTCGTTGGGGACAACCGTTGGTGAAGCCGCCTCACTCGCCCGGATGGCAGAGCAGGCGGAATCAGCAGGCTTCGAGACACTGTGGACGTCCGAGATGTTCCACGATCCGTTCCTGCCTCTTGCCGCCGCCGCAACGAACACCTCTCGAATCGGCCTGGGGACATCGATTGCCCTCGCGTTCGTTCGCAGTCCGTGGGTGACTGCGCTTTCTGCACTGGACCTGGACGTCCTCTCAGGCGGCCGTTTCATCCTCGGCCTCGGCACCGGCTTGAAGCGCCTGAACGAACGTTGGCACGGGGTCGCCTATGGTAAGCCCACGCCGCATATCCGGGAGTGCCTGCAGGTGATCCGGCTGATTTCTGAGCAGGCGCACACGGGCGATCCCATTCGCTTCCGCGGTCAGTACTACGATATCGACATCCAGGGCTGGAAACGGCCGCTATCCCCCGTCCGCGAACGCATCCCCATTTACCTGGCGGGCGTGCGTGAAGGGATGATCCGCACAGCAGCGGAAGTGGCAGACGGGCTGCTGGGCCACCCCATCTACTCGCTCCACTGGATTCGGGAAGTGGTGCTGCCATCACTGTCGAGGGGGCTGGCCGAGGCATCACGGCGGCGGGAGGATTTTCACCTCTGCCTGGCAGTCTGCTGCGCCATCGGCGATGACGTTAAAGCGGCGCGGCGCGCAGCGGCAGCGACGATCGCCTTTTACGCAACAGTCAACACATACGAGCCGCTCTTTACGCCCTTCCCCAGCGAAGTGCGCCGCATTCAGGCCGCGCTTATGCTGGGTGATTCGGCAGCGATGGTGGACGCGGTCAGCGAAGAAATGGTGGACGCGTTCGCGGTGGCCGGCAGGGCTGATGAGGCGAGACGACGCGTTTCTGCCTACAGCGATCTTGCAGACACCATCTGCCTGACGCCGCCCGACCAGCTAATCGAGCCGGGGGAAGCAGAGACGTATCGGACGCGGTTGCTGGAAACGTTCACCGATTAGTTATCATACGAGGCGAGATGAGCATGCTGGAAACAGGCGCCCTGGCCTCGCACTTCACCCTCCTGGGCACCGACGGACGCGAATACTCGCTGCCACGCTCTGCCGACGGGCGGCCGGTATTGCTGGTGTTCTTCAAGACCACATGCGCCACTTGCGACCTCACATTTCCGTATCTGAACCGGCTGCGTGAAGCCTATCCGGTAGGCTGGCAACTCTGGGCCATCTCGCAGGACCCGGCGGACCGGGCCGTCCCCTATGCCCAGCAGCAGGGCATCTCCTACCCGGTGCTGATCGACGCCCCGGAGTTCGTCGCGTCACGGCTGTATGACCCACCCGCAACGCCGACCTTGTTCCTTACCGGCGAGAGCGGGCGTATAGAGTACAGCACCTACGGTTTCGCCAAGGATGACATCAACGAGATCGCCCTCCGCCTCGCGGAGCACCTCGCCGAGCAACCAAATGTCATCGCCCCCGCGAGCGACGGGAACCCCGCATTCAAGCCCGGCTGAGGACCCAAACACTTGCGCCCGGGCAGGCGCTAATTAACGAAAATGCAAGACATCGCGTCGTTGTATATCGAAAGCGGCGCATGTTACCATTGCCGCAACAACAAACACCTTCTATGGTCGCTAAAGGGGGCACGAGATAACCGCGATGGCGTCCGTAGACGAGGTTAAAGTCCCGCGTCGGCCGTTCCCCCGTTTCCCCCTGACCAGCCGCTCGATGATCGGACATTAACCAGGCCACAAAGGAGGACATCGAGTGGCTTACGAAGACCGCATGCTCACGTGTGTGGAGTGCAGCCAGGAATTCACATTTACCGCGGACGACCAGGAGTTCCACGCCCGCAAGGGTTACCAGGAACCCAAACGCTGTCCCAATTGCCGGCAGGCCCGCCGAGGGGACCGCGGCGGCAGCCGAATGGGCGGCGGCGGTGGCAGCTATGGCGGTTCCCGCCAGATGTTCGACGCCGTCTGCGATAACTGCGGCACTCAGACGCAGGTACCGTTCCTGCCCCGGCAGGACCGGCCGGTCTACTGCAGCGACTGCTTCTCCAAAGTGAAGCCCGCGCGCACCGGCGGTGGAGGCGGCCGCTCCAGCTGGTAACCGGCGCCTAACCGAATAGAACTTGAAAACCGGAGGATGGCGTTGCCATCCTCCGGTTTTTGCCTGAGTCCGAGGTAGGTCGGGGTCTTCAGACCCCAACGACGCCCGGATGTGCACCAACATCTCAGGGGCGAAGACGCGGGGGTAGGGGTTGACGAACTGCCATCCATTAATCAGGGTAGATTAGTCCACCAACCTAACGTTCGCCCGCCGGTGCGAAGGGTCTTTGCGCTCGCCCTTGACGATTTTGGTTTCAGACTTACGCTGCTCCGGACGCTGAATCTGCGCTTCACGCCCTCGGCAGCACCATGCGGCCGGATGCCATAAGCCTTATGTTCATCCCGTCTGTCAGGGCAAGCAGTTTCTGGCGGCGGGCGCAGACCGGCAGAATTTCACGCCGCCGAAATGGGCCGTTTGCACCCTCCCCCATCACGGCGGCAAGAGCCACGCTGACAGCAGGCTCACGAGCGCAGAAGTAACACAACATTTTCGTCTTAGCATAAGGCAAGGGCGACAACGCCAGGAGAACAGGGAAGGGACGCTGCGTCCCGTTCCCCGCGTCCACCGCGACTGCAATTGAGTTACGCCCCGTAACTGAACCCGGTGCAGCCGCAAATTGGAATAACCACCCACCAGCCGCCTGTGTTACGGCCTTTTTTTCTCGGCCCTTCTCCTTGACAGCCTGCCATGCTTGCGCACTGCCCCCGGGTTTCGTCTCCCATTATTCTGATGAGAGTGGCCGGGCGCTGTTCGTATAGCCCGTTAAAACGGTACAGTACAATCTGGATCACTTGAGCCGGACGATTCATTTCAGGGCTGTCCGAGAGGCGCCTATTGCCGGCCGGATAGCCAGGAAGGAGGCCCCCACGGGCACCGAGAAGATACTCTCAAAAACTGCCTCAGGAACTATCGCGGTTAGGAAGGACCGCCGACGACGCATGCCCGATCGTCGGGGTGTGGGATCTTTACAGCCTTCATCGCTGCAAGCGGAAGGGCAGCAACATGACTATGCCGACCTGAAGCGCTTGATCGTCGAAGCGGGGTTGTTGGACAAGCAGTTCGCATACTACGTCTTCAATACGATCCTCGTGCTAACCTTACTGGCGACGAGCCTGACGATTCTGCTCGTCGTGGGGAACTCTTGGCTCCAGCTCCTCAACGCCGCATTCTTGGCGTTCGTGTTCACCCAGATAGGATTCCTGGGTCACGATGCAGGGCACAGGCAGATCTTTAATGGGGCTCCCAGGAACGACTCTTTTGGCCTGCTCCCTAGTCTCCTGCTTGGCCTCAGCCGCACATGGTGGATTGATACCCACAACCAGCATCACGCTAATCCTAACGACCTCGACCTAGACCCCCATACGGCCCTGCCGATATTCGCGTTTTCTGAAGAACAGGCGCAGAGCAAGCGAGGATTACTGCGATTACTCGTTGCATACCAAAGCCTTTACTTTTTCCCGGTCCTGCTCTTGAACGGGATTGGCGTGCGCGCCGCCAGCGTGCAATATCTCCTGCGGGCCGAAGCGAAACATCGCGTGGTCGAGGCGTCTCTGATCGTGCTTCACGCCGCCCTGTATCTCGGCTTGGTCCTCTACGCGCTGAGCGTCGGGCAGGCGCTCCTGTTTATCCTGGTCCATCAGGCCCTGTTTGGCCTATATACGGGCTCCGTGTTCGCCCCCAACCACAAAGGAATGCCGACTCTGGACAGCGATAGCCAACTCGACTTCGTGCGCCGTCAGGTCTTGACCAGTCGCGATGTTAAGGCTCACCCTCTGACGGACTTCTGGTACGGCGGACTTAACTACCAGATCGAACACCATCTATTCCCCAGTATGCCGAGGAACAAATTGAAGAAAGCTCAGACCATCGTCAGAGCGTTTTGCGCGGAGCGATCCATACCCTATCGAGAGGTTGGCGTCCTGACGTCCAACCGAGAGGTCCTAGAGTATCTCCATGAGGTGAGCGCCTCATTGCGCGAAGGGAAGAAAGCCTGATTGATCGCACACCGGCACCTGACGGCTTACCCACCGGCAGCACTCATGTTGCAGTCGATGGAGCCACGAGGCTCGAGCTTCAGGACATATCTGGCCAACGGAGAGCCTACGGACGTCGTTCTTCGGCGATGCCCGCATCGTTGGCTCTTCAGACTTTCCGGGAGCAGCCGTCTCCACCGTCGTGTGTCAGCAGCCAGGACCTGCCGGAATGTTAGTGCCAATCTTTGACGTCGGCCTGTAGCCGCCAATAACTGGCGTTAGTGTCAGTCGCCGGGGCAATCTCAGACCTGGCGGCGCGGGTTGCGCCGCTACAAGGGGGGTATGGTGGGTAACGGAGGAATGGTGGGCAGCGCTGGCAGCGTTGGCGTTGGCAGCGGCGGCAGCGTAGGGGTTGGCAGGACTGGCAGAGTCGGCGACGGCACCGGTTCCGGCGGAGTGGGTGTGGGCGCTACAACGGGCGTGCCGATGGGAGTTGCCGGCCTCGCCGTCGGCGCGCTCGAAGCCACCGTGCTGCTAGGGGCCGATGGGTTGGCACCAAGCGTCGGGCCGTTTAGGGAAGGCGTTGTATGTCCGCTCGGCCGACCGTCCGGCCCCGGTTTCGACCCGCCGTTGCTGTCTCGCCGGGCGTCATCGATTATCTCGCTC
The DNA here is from genome assembly GCA_005880055.1 of Chloroflexota bacterium. GTDB lineage: Bacteria > Chloroflexota > Dehalococcoidia > SM23-28-2 > RBG-16-64-32 > VJS01. Next base: position 7,599 of record VBJS01000058.1, read on the forward strand.
TCCAGCGGCGGTATGGTGAGCGGGTGGGAATCTGGGGAGTAATCGACCGTAACCAGAGACGCGGCCTCCGCATCGAGCCGCTGAACTCCTGGACGGCCGAGGGCCAGAGTGGCGGCGATGACCGCGACGGACAGACTCACGAGAGTCAGTCCCACGACCGCGAGCAAAGACCTGATTGCATTCCGCATGATCTGGGTCAGGCGGAGACGCGCTCCGGAGAACGGCGCTTACGTGGGGCTTGGAGCCCAGAGTCGGCTTCGCGGCAACGTTCCCATTCGGGGATGATGGCGGAAAGCCGCTCTACCGTGCCGAAGTGCAGGTATTTCCCCGCGTAGGATTGGAGGACCGCCAGCGCTTCGTCTGAACTCAGACACTTTCGTCCGGGAATGTCGACCGTCAGAGCGTCGTAGAGGTCGGCGACGGCGACGATCCTTGCGATGATCTGTTCGCGGTTCTCTGACAGGAGACCTGTATCATCGCTTACGGCGCGCTGAGGCCGGCTCACGAACTCCGTGACCGGGCCGGAGATGCGCGCGTCGGGCAGGGCGAGGCCGATATGGGGATGTTCCTCGATGAACTCACGCTCTGCCTGGGGTACAGCCGCCCGCTTGACGAGGCTAGAATCCCGGATGCCGATCTTTCCGACGTCGTGCAAGTATCCGCCGATCTCCAGCTGGGCCTGCGTTTTATCGTCGAGTTCCATCGATTCGCCAAGCATGATGGCAAGCCGGCCAACCCGTAGGGAGTGCCCGAGCGTATGGGGGTTGCTGGCCACGACCGCTGAGGCAAGCGCCCGCAGGGTCGCAAGATATTGGCCCTGGAGTTTGTCTGTCATCTTGTTCAGGCAGGAGGCCAGGCGCCCTATCTCGTCTCCGGTGCCGATGTCCGTGCGGGCGCTGAAATCGCCATCCGCAACCCGTTCCGCCGTATCCACAAGCCGTAGGACTGGCTGGGTGATGGTCCTCGATAGGACCCACCCAACGAGGAGGACGGCCAGCATACCGGCAGAGAAGAGCAGCGCCATCTGCCAACGGCTGCTGCCCGCCGCGCTGAAGATGAAATCAGTCGACAGGGCCGCCGAATAGAGCCCGGCGGGCTCGCCATCAACTACAAGCGTGCCGTAGACGAAATCGTATCCACGGCCGGCAACATCACGATGCTCTCGAGTAACACCCTGACGAGAGAGAGCGCCCGTGAGGGCGTCGCCACCCACCTGCATCTCCCGCAGGCCCCGGTCGCCCCCTGCGACGAACGTGGAGACAAGCGCAGTGCCGTCGGATCCATAGAGCGTCAGGTCGGCAAGGGCGCTGGCCTTTAGCTCTTCGGCGATGCTGGCAAGAGAAGTACCCACAAGCACTACGCCGGCCAACCCATCCTGGGCGATTACGGGGGCGGCCGTATAGAGGACGAAGCCACCAGAAGTGGTGACGATTCCTGCATGCTTTTCACCGCCGTTAACGGCGCCGGCAGCGATCAGACGCTGAACTGGCTCCCAGGCCGCGGGTACATCGCTGCCGGCCAGATCGGTGTAAATGAGCCCGGTCCGGTCCTTGAGCTCCACTGCCCGAAGCCTAGAACCGCCCTCATCCAGTATCTCCAGACGCTCAATGCGGGCGTTCGTAGCGACCCCCTCGGTCAAGGCAGCGATTCGCCCGGCGTCGTGCGCCCTAATTGCCGCCGCGAGGCCCTGCGTGTAGACGATTGCGCGCGCAGTTGTGAGCTGTTCGTCCTCCTTGCGGGCAAAGGCATCGGCAGTCATCCGGCTGGCCTGAACGAGTTGGTTGTCGAAACGCTCTCCAAGCGAGCCGGTGACGAGCTGGGTCGTTAGATACGTACCTAAGCCCGCCAGCACGAGGACCAGCAGTGAGTATGGAAGGATTATCTTCCAGCGCAGAGATCTCAGCTGCAGGCGCATAGTTGTCGCAGGACCTAACGGGTCAGTGAACCTAAAAGTCAGACGCGCTGGAAAGACGATGCGTTTAGCCGGTGTGGTTAAGGGCCAAAGCTCAATTCCGTAAACTTTGCGTTAAACAAAGTGCGTCATAGAATGCGCGCTCTCTCGCGCGGACCGGAGGGCGGCCACGCCGCCACGTTTGATCGGGCAGCACAAAATGGGAAAGAGGAGAGTGGGGACGGACGAGAGCGATCATGTCATACATCGGCGCGCCCGCCGTCGGCGTCTACCAGTCTGTTTAGAGTGTATTGTCAGCAAGGATGGGGCGACGCCTGGTCGGAAGAGAAAAACCGCCGTCACGGCGGTTCGGCTGCTCGATCTCCGGGATCAGGCCTAACCCGGGCTGTGAGCTCCTTAGAGCTGGCCGATGGTCGGGGCGCTCGGATTTGAACCGAGGACCTCCTGAACCCCATTCAACAGGTCCAGAATCCCATTCGCCCTACTCAGAATTCGTATCTGACGACGAACCGGTCACATCTGGCCAGGTCTCTTAAACCATAAGATTTCACTTTCCTGGCGAGGCGAATTATCGAGGAGTTTCCGAAAATTGTCAAAGAGTTGTTTCGCGTCTCGGTCGAGGCTTTTATCGGCGACGCGAGGCATCTGCTTCCCAAGCAGAGGGTCGCGGGTTCGAGCCCCGTCTCCCGCTCCAGATACGATTTCCAGCGCGTCAAATCATTCTTTTTCCGGAGGCTTAGGGCCGCGCCCTATCTGTAGGAGCCCTAAGCTTCCATTACCCCGGGCCATCTGTCCTGCAAGCTTATGCAACCGGGCACGCTCCCCTGGCCACAACCGCTCGACTCGGGCGCAGCTGCGATCTAACGCGCCACGCGACAACGGATCGATCAGACCTGGTCACAAACCGAATGGGCAATCAACGTGCTTGAGGCCACGGATCCAGGTCAGAAGTGATGCTTTCTCACGTTGCAGTCTCATCGAAAAGGGCCAACTCAGCGGCGTCTGGGGCTTCGAATTGCTGAGCCCACTTTTCGAGGTCTTCGCGCTTGATGGGGGCGGTGCCAGGCCGGGCTTCTTCGTTGCGAATCTCTAGGCGTCGCCAAAGCTCATCGACAGTCGCCTCCAGGTAGTGCAGTTCAACCGCCACACCAA
>VBJS01000224.1 GCA_005880055.1 Chloroflexota bacterium
ATCACGGCTCCAACGCTGAAGTGCACAGCTACACACTCGTAAGAAACAAGGGGGGTAATAGCTCCTAGAACTGTTTGCATTCTAGCTGTCCTCGCTGTCGTCGTCCATCTGCTCACTGGCGCGGATCCCGCGCTCCATTACATCGCGCTCAGCCGGGTCATCCTTGTGCTGCTTGCCGCTGTCGTCGATTGGCGGTATGAGGTGGCCGACAATACAGCGGAAGCCGAAGTTCAGGTAACTGTCAGGCCACAGCCGCCCGCAGAGCAGGTAAGCTATCGGCGGTGTGAACGTGCGCTTCTGCTTGTTCATCTGCTTGTTCCTTTCTCGATCTGGCTCATCAGCGCCGAGACGATCAACCCTCGACGGAGTGACGTGCGGCACGCCACTTTCGCCCAATCAGTCGAGCGGCACCTCCTTCCGCATGGAGCGCGTACGCGCCTGCTTCGCGTACGGTTTGGGCTCTTCGACGAGTGGCATCCGGTCGCCGTCGCTGAGCACGATGCACGTCCAGCGCGTGCCGCACGTGGGACAAAACGCTGGTAGGCAGATGCCCCGAGGCAGCAAGGCAAGGGATGTTCCGGGCGTACATCTGGCCCAAGGACCATCGCGATGTCGGTCACGCGCCCAAGGTGAAAATCTCAATTGACGCGCATTCGACGCCCGGGATTCCGGCTGATTTGAGGAGGCGGAGCTCTCGATGGCGGCGATGACCTCATGGCGCCGGACGGCGTCGGCGAAGTCCGGCACGGTGTGAGTCCCGTTGGCCATGTCCGCCGCGAACGCGGCGTAGACACTCCCCACGTTGTAGGCGGGCGCTCCTTCCAGGCTGGCGAGCGCGGGCCACTTCTGTATCAGCGCCGCCGGGACAGCTAACTCGGCGGGCTCCTTACCTCCCTTTGCTCCCGCGACGGTCAGGGGAAAGATCTGGGGCTGCGCGGCTGCGGCGGTGATCCGCATGCTGCGCGCTGGCTGGCCATCAGGATCGCCGCGTATATATCGTGGAGCACGGCGACCGGTAAAGTTATCGGCACGTCCCCTGTGTGTGGACGACACTCCTCCTGAGACCAACCGTTCTGAACGACGTTGATGGCCAACGACATGATGTCGTCTGCCGTCAGCTTTAACGTCACGGAGCCGGGCGACCTCACATTGGGTCGCCTGGTCTGGGGCTCTTCATCGCGGAACATCGGGCCTCACCTGAGAGAGGGGAGTCGCCGAGTCATCGGCCACCTTCAAGGCCAGCCCCGATGTTCATACCGCCGCCACCCTACGCCGTTTTGGCGGTCCAGCAGACGCCTCTTTGCCGTTTCTGGCCGCCTCCACGCTAGCCCTGAGGACGGCCATGAGGTCTACGGCGCGGTGGGGAAGGGCCGGTGGCTCGAGAAGCTCCTGCCCCTGCAGCTTGGCCTCGATGACGCTCATCAGCGCCTCCCGGTACTCGTCGCGGTAGCCGGCCGGGTCGAAGGGCCCCGACAGGAGCTCGATGAGGGTGAAAGCCATGGTCAGCTCCTGCTCAGAGAGCTGCACCTCTGGCACCCCCGCATCCCGTTGCAGCCGGATCTCGTCGGGGTAGAAAAGCGTCTGCAGCATCAGCGTGCCGTCCAGAGGACGCAAGGCGCACAGCCGCTCCTTGTTACGAATCGCTATCTGGGCCACGGCGGTTAGCCGTTTCTCAGCGAGGGCACGCATAAGCAAGGCGAAAGGTTTCTCGCCCAGCTTCTCGGGCTCGAGGTAGTAGCTCTTCTCGTAGAAAACGGGGTCGATCTCCCCCGCCCCGACGAAGCCGGAAAGCTCGATCGTCTGCCTGCTGGCCAGGGGCAGCTTCTCGAAGTCGTCCTCGCTCATAACGACGTGCTGATCCGTGGCGTACTCGTAGCCGCGGGCGGTCGCTTCCCACGCCACCTCGCGCCCGCAAGGCGGACACCAGCGCAGCTGCCTCAGCCGGCCCTGGCACTCCTTATGCAGGAGGTGAAAGGAGACGTCCTTGCTCTCGGTGGCCGCGTAGAGCTTTACCGGGATGCTCACCACCCCGAAGCTGATCACGCCGCTCCAGATCGAGCGCGGCATTAGCTGACCTCCCTCGGACCGGGCGTCGGCGACACTTCATCGTGGCGACTATCGAGGCGGCGCGCGTTGACTGTGGCTTGAGGAGCGCCGCCTCTGGCCCCGTAAGCGCCCCGCCCTTGGCGGCGGAGGCGACGCCTCGCCCGCTCCAGGCCACCCTCGACGAAGCGCCCAAGCAGAGCCTGGCGGCTCTCTTCTCGCTCTTCCGCGAACGCATCGATCCTAGCAAGGAGATCCCCGTCGACCTCAACGAGGATACGGAAGAAGTTGGGCGTCGGCTGATACTGATAGCGACGTTACATATGGTTTCATCCCTCTCACCTAGGGGCTGCTACCTCTCCCAGTAGCAGCGTCGGCAGACGCTCGGCCCTTCTCATGCCAGCAACGACTATCGGGGCCAACGGTATTCCGTTGGCGTAGCCCCGAGGCTAGTGCTGTCTTGCTCCCGGGGATGCCCTCTTACTAGCAATATTACATTTAATGGCACAATATGTCA
>VBJS01000059.1:0-4248 GCA_005880055.1 Chloroflexota bacterium
AAGTCCAGCCAGTTCACCGGTTGGCTCCCTCCCCCGGTCGCATACGCCTGCTAAAGAGCTAACTTACTCCGCCCCTAACCGCCTGACAAGACGGTGCGCGGCGGTAGGTGTGAGGCGCGGATGTCATTCTGAGCGCGATGCCATTTGTGGCTGGACAATCGCTGCTCCGCGAAGGAATCTTGTGGGGCGGCGCGGGGACAGCCGGCCGGAGCCGGTGCCAGACGTTGGAGCCCGCTGCAAACGCTTCTCTCCCCCCCCGTCCCCACAGGATGCTTCGCGGAGCAGTGTCATCTCGACGAAGAGCGGGGTCGGCGCTCAGCATGACATGGGGTGGGCGCCACTCGGCTCCGGTAGGCGAGCGCCAGATTCCTCGGGCTCCCCGCCCCTTCCTTCTGCCGCCCGCCCCTCGGAATGACAGAGCCGGTAGGCGAGCGCCAGATTCCTCGGGCTCCCCGCCCGGCTATCTCAGCCGCACTTTCGCCCAGACCGGCAGGTGGTCCGAAAGCCTCTCCCACGGCTCAGGCGGACCGATTCCCGCTTCGCCAAGCCTCACTCCACGGCCGAAGATGAGGTCAATCGCCACGCCCGAACGCGTCGTTACCCTCGCATCCGATGGCAGGCCGCTGTGGGCGTCGGCGAAGCCGCGCTCCCGTAGCACGATGGAAGCGCCGTCACGGCGGCTGCCCCGGCGCAGGTCGTGCAGGTACGCTCCCGCGTTCATGTCCCCGCCGATCACCGCCGGCAACGGGCTCCGCGAGGCGTCCTCCGTCACTTCCATCGCCTGCGCCACGCGGTGCAGTTCAGAGCGCCGGCCCGACTCGAAGTGCACGGAGTAGACGCGCAGGTAGCGCCCGCCGACCTCGACGTCCGCCGCGAGCGCCATGCGGCCGCCCTCCCTCGGCTCTCCCACCCGCAACAGGCGCTGCGGCCAGGAGTGCCAGCTGCGGCTGCGACGGTGGCGCATGAGCCGGACGTTGCCCAGCGGGTACCGGGAAAGGATGGCGTTGCCGTGCTCGCAGCGCGCGCGCAGGCGCAGCCCGGCGCCCCACCATCGCGGCAGCTCCACGAACTCCACCCCGAACACGTAGTTCATGCCCAGCCGCCTCGCGTATTCAGCGGCAACATTGCGATACCCCGTGCGGCTGCAGCCTCGGTCCGCCTCGCTCATGAGGATGATGTCCGGCAGCGGCAGGCCTTCCTCCGCCCGGAGGGCAGCGATCTGCTCGTCGGCACGGAGGCCGCGCTCCACGTTGTACGCCATCACCACGATTTCGTCCTTCGGCGGGACATCGGCCGCCGTGAAGGACATGCCCTCCAGCCGGCAATCGATTCGCCGCTTGTCCGCGAGGGGAGCGGTAACCTCGCAGAGCCGCTCGGCCCGCGCATCCGGCTCCTCTGTTTGCCACTCGAACTCCCTGAAGACGTACCCGCTCATGTCCGCCGATTATGCATAAGCGAGCGCGATGCTACAATTCCCTGCTGCTGACGGAAGGAGTGGAACCATCGACGAAGCAAGGCTGAGAGAACTGCTGGACGCGCTCCACCGGGGCGAGATCACAACCGAAGACGCGCTGGACCGGCTGCGCACCCTGCCCTTCGAGGGGCTCGGCTTCGCGGAGCTGGACCATCACCGTGCGCTCCGTACGGGCTTTCCCGAAGTCGTCCTGGGCGATGGCAAAACGCCGCAGCAGGTCGCTGCCATCGCCGAACGCCTCGCCGCCGAGAGTGACCGCCTGCTGATCACACGCGCCGGCCCCGAGGCCTATCACGCGGTGAAGGAAGCGATTCCAGACGCCGAATACCACGCTACCGCCCGCGCAATTACCCTGGACCGGGCAAAGGCGCCGCGCCACCCCGGCGTAGCCGTCTGCTGCGCCGGCACGGCAGACCTGCCTGTCGCCGAGGAGGCAGCGGTCACCGCCGAGCTGATGGGCAGCGCCGTCGACCGCGCGTACGACGTCGGCATCGCGGGCCTCCACCGCCTGCTGGACAAGATGACGACCCTGCGCTCGGCAAACGCCATCGTTGTCGCGGCGGGGATGGAAGGCGCGCTCCCCAGCGTTGTGGCGGGCCTCGTCGCCGCGCCGGTGATTGCCGTGCCTACTTCCATCGGCTATGGCGCGAGCTTCCGAGGGTTGGCGCCGCTCCTGGCGATGCTCAACGCCTGCGCCGCCGGCGTTGCCGTGGTCAACATCGATAACGGCTTCGGCGCGGGCTACCTGGCCGCCGTCATCAACCGCCAGGCCTGGCGGGGTGCTAAGGCGGAGGGCGGCTCGCTTTGATACGCGCCACCCTGGCCGCGGCCGCGCTGTTTTCGGCAGTCATGGCGGGCTGCGGCGGCGGTGACGACAACGGAGCGGCGGCGTCAGAGCAAACGCGCCAGGCGCTGCTCGTCATGGTCCTGGGCAAAAATGACGTGCCCGCCGACCTTCAGTCGCTGGGCGGCAGCTATTCCACGAACGCTGAGGCGGCGCAGGGGTTGGGCTCCGGCCCCAGTGAGCAGCAGCTGAACGACTGGGGACGCATCCTGGGCTACAAAGAGGACTTCCAGGCGGTCGCGCCGTCCGACGAGTCCGCAATCAACGCCGTCAGCACCGCCGTCAGCCTCTACAAGAGCGATAGCGGGGCCGCGGACTCCTTCAAGGACAGGGTAGCGACGGCCCGCCGCGTCGACTGGGCAACGTCACATTCCGACCTCCAGCAGTTCCAGCAGGAGGAGCTGAACCGCAACCTGCCCGTGGACGATAGCTTCTGGCTGCACTTTACGGGCTTCAAGGAGGTATCGCCCGGCAAGACGGTCCTCATCGCTGATGACGAGGTGGTCTTCCGCGTGGGACGGGCCTGGGGCTTCGAGGGCATCATCTCCCGCGCCGCCGCCGGCGAGACCGACCGCTCCTTCTTCCTGCCGCAGGTAGAGGCGCTGGTCCTGAGGCAGGTCAGCCAGATGAAGATGAGGCTGGCTGCCGGCGGCCTGGACTAGGCCTTGCCGCGCATCGCCTATGCCGACTGCTTCTCCGGCGCCAGCGGCGATATGCTGCTGGGCGCCATGCTGGGCGCCGGCCTGCCGCTCGCCGGCCTGAAAGCCGAGCTTAACCGCATCCCCCTCGCGGGATACGAGATCTCAAGCCAGCCGGTGAAGCGCGCGGGTCTCGCCGCCGTCCTCGTCACCGTGAGGGTCGAAGGCACACCCGCGCCGCGTCTCTTCGGAGACATCCTCCGCCTCATCGATCAGTCGTCTCTTCCCGCAGGCGATAAAGAGAAGGGCGCAGCGGTCTTCCGCCGCCTCGCCGAAGCGGAGGCTGCCGTTCACGGCGAATCAGTTGACTCGGTGCACCTGCACGACGTGGGCGCGGTGGACGCAGTCGTCGACATCATGGGCGTGGTCGCCGGGCTGCGGCTGCTCGGCGTGGAGCAGCTCTACTCTTCGCCCCTTCCCCTCGGGGGCGGCGAGACGTCCGGCCCCCACGGCGTGCTGCCCGTCCCGGCCCCCGCGACGCTCGAGCTCCTCGCCCGCGCGGGGGCACCCGTCTGCGCCGGGGGCCCGGCCGGTGAGCTGACGACGCCCACGGGCGCCGCGCTCCTGGCCACGCTTGCTCGCTTCGAGCGGCCCGGGATGAACCTCCAGCGGGCCGGCTACGGAGCCGGCTCGCGGGACCCGGCAGACCGGCCCAACGTCCTCCGCCTCTGGCTGGGCGAACCTATGGAGGACGCCCGACCCATGCTGCTGATAGAGACGAATATTGACGATATGAGTGCTGAGATGCTCGCCTTCGCCCGGGAGAAGCTCCTCGCCGAAGGCGCTGCCGACGCCTGGCTCACGCCCGTGCAGATGAAGAAGGGCCGCCCCGGCGTCGTCCTCTCGCTCATCTGCCGGCCCGAGGAAGAGGAGCGATTCGCCCGTCTCGTCCTCCGCGAGACATCCACCCTGGGCGTTCGCGTCCGGCCCGTCCACCGCTGGGAAGCGGAGCGCGAGGTCCTAGAGTTCCAGTCATCTCTCGGTCCAGCAGCCGTCAAAGTGAAGCGCATCACGGGCGAGCCGCCCCGCATCGCGCCGGAATATGAGGCGTGCCGACGGCTGGCGGAGACGTCCGGACTGCCGCTGGCGGAGGTCTACCGGATCGTCGAGTTAGAGGTGCGGCGCTCGCTCACGGGCCCGGATACGTCCGCCGGCGCCGAAACGTCCGGCGGCTAGCCTTTACGGACGACCACCGTGCCGGCCAGGTAGTCCTGCAGCCCGCGCTTCTCCGG
>VBJS01000059.1:4262-14987 GCA_005880055.1 Chloroflexota bacterium
GAGGAAGTAGCCGACGTACCGGACTATCGCCGTGCCCGGTGTCAACGGCTCCCCGCTCGCCATCGTTATCTTGAGGCCCATCAGCATCTTGCCCGGAGTGGCTCCTTCCAGGACCCAGAAACCGACCGTGTAGAGGAACCCGGTCAAGAAATTGAGTACTAGACGCCCACCAACGGAACTTACAGTCAGCGCGATAATTACCTGCGGGATGGCCAGCACCAGGCCGTCGATTATTAGGGCCAGCAGCCGGATCCAGAAGCCCGCATAGGACCGCGCGCCGGAGATCAGGTTGCTGCCGCACGATGGACAAAACGTAGCGTCAGCCGGCGCCTGCGCGCCGCACGCGGGGCAGGTCACCGTCATTGGGGCTGCCCCGCCGACAGCCGGACCCGGCTGCGCCGGTACCGACGGCTGAAAGATGCCCGCCGCCCGCTGCTCCACCGCGCAGTTCTCGCAGAACTGGGCCGGCGCCTGGATGTTGGTGCCACAGCGCAAACAGCGAATCGCCATTGGCGCGCCCACGCCACCCCGTCCGCATCGTTGCTCGGCGCGATGTGCAACGCCCCGCCCTTCACGGCGTCAGGAGAATTGCCCATCGCCACGCCCAACCCTGCGAGGCTCAGCATCCCCAGATCAGACTCGGAGTCGCCCATCGCCAGCGTTTCCTCCGGCGCGATTCCCATCTCCCCACAGACCAACTCCAGCGCCTTCGCCTTCTCCGCTTCCGGGTGTGTAAGCACGACGTAGTGGGGGGAGTTGGCCGGCCGGTTGATCGAAAACCGGCAGCGATCGCCGTAGAGGGCCAGAAAGCGGGAGGATATCTCGTCCACCGCGCCTTCCCCGTATACGAGCACGCTGGTCGGCCGCCCTTCGGAGAGATGCTCCGCTTGCCGGTCCGCCACGCGCAGACCTGCCGGCAACTTCTCCGGGATAATCCCCGGCCGCATGCGCATGTACGTCGCCTCGCCGATTGTCGTATAGGTCTCCCAGGCGCGCTCGTCCGCAAGTGCCACCACTTCGCGGGCGATCTCCTCCTCCAGGTGAAGGTGCAGCAGTTCGGACCCGTCACTCGGGCGCTTTACGATCGCCCCGTTGGAGCAGATGAGCGGCGTCTCAATACCGAGGCGCACTGCGGTGCGGAGCGCCAGCCCATACCAACGGGAGGTGGCCAGGACCACCTGGACGCCCGCGTCCAGGGCTTCTCTGAGCGCTTCCGCGTTCGCTTCCGAAAGCTTGAGCGCAGAGTTGAGGAGCGTGCCGTCCAGGTCCAGCGCTACCAGCCGGAACTTCGCCATGCGACAAGGTTGTGCGCTGCGGCACGGGAAGTCAATACGCCGCGCGGCGCACGGTAAACGTGACGGCGTAGGGCAGGGGATCCACCCTGCCCTACGTGTACCTCCCCACCGATATCCGGCCTACCAGCCCAGGCCGCGCTCCTTGAGGCTCACATAACCCGCCCGCGCGATCACTACGTGGTCCAGCACCTCGATGTTGAGGAGCCTGCCCGCTTCCACGATCTGCTTGGTTAGCGCCACGTCATCCGGACTGGGGGACGGGTCTCCGGAGGGGTGGTTGTGCACGACGATCAGGCTGGAGCAGTTCTCACGGACCGCGTCTTTGAAGACTTCGCTCACGCGCACTACCGCACAATGCACGTTCCCAACGTAAACCTGGCGGTCCGCCACGACCTGATTACGCACGTTGAGGAGCACGACCTTCAGGTGCTCCTGCTCCAGGTCAACCATTTCCGGCCGCAGCCACTCACTGATGTCCTCCGAGCAGCGTATGGTGCGGCGCTGGTCTGGTTGTGCGCTGACCACGCGCCGCCCCACTTCTATCGCCGCCAGGATTTGCGCGGCCTTCGCCTCCCCCACGCCCCTGTGCTCGCATAAATCGGCGAAGGAGGCGCGTCCGAGGCCGGGCAGTCCGTCAAACTTCGCGGTCAACCGCTGGGCCAGCCGCACGACGTTCTCTCCGTTTGCCCCCGTCCGCAGCAGGATTGCGAGCAGTTCGGGCGTGGACATGCGTTCCGCCCCGACGTCTCTCAGCCGCTCCCGCGGCCGCTCTTCGCTGGGCATGTCGCGGATAAGCGGCTGGTATTCAAGCGCCGCCTCTTTCATCGCTCTCAGCTTGCATCCGTCAAGGAGTGATATCTAGAGGCAAATGTCAGTGGTTGCCGGGCCGCGCCGTCTACCTGGCCGGGATGACGACCTTGTCGCCCGGTTGGAGGAGCTTCGCCTGGTCCTCCGTGAGCCCGTTGGCTGCCAGCATATCCAGGTAAGTCAGGCCGTAGGCGTTTGCGATAGACGCCAGGCTGTCTCCCGGCTGGACCGTATACTCAGTTGGCCCCGCCGGCGTTGGCGCCGGTGTTGCCGGCGCCGGGGTTGCCGGCGCGGGCGACGGGCTGCCCTCCGGCGAAGAGGTTGCCGCGGCCGCGGACGGCGATGCGGAGCCTGAAGCAGCCGCTTTCGTCGCAGCAGCGCTTGCTACAGCCGTCGGCCGTGGCTGGCTCGCCGAGGATGTTTCACCCGGCAGCGACGGCGGCCTGATCAGCAGCCAGAGCGCCAGGACGCTCGCGCCGAGGAGCGCGAAAAGCGATATGCGAAAGACCGTGCCCGAGGGCGCCGCGCTCAGCGGGCTCAGGCACTCTGCGCAAAGGGGCCGGGCGCCTGCGCTGGACTCGCCGTGCTCCGGGCAGTAGGCCCTGGCGCAGCGCAGGCACTGAAGTGTTGTCGTCTTGCCGCAGGCATAGCAGGTCATGTAGAGGGGCGCCGGGGGAGAGCAGCCGCTTTATCCGGCGCGCCCATTGTAACCCCTCTTTGGCTACCAGCCGCAAGGTCTGGGTCAGCGAGCCAAGGCCAGCCGCTGAACCTCGCCATGCCTCGCCCCTGAGTCGCCTATTGTGATCGCCTATTGCATCTCGACTGTGGCGCCCGCCTCCTGCAGCTTCTTGACCACGGTCTCCGCGTCCGCCTTGGAGACGCCCTCTTTGACGTTGGCGGGCACCGCCTCCACCAGGTCCTTCGCTTCCTTCAGCCCCAGCGTGGTCACCTCGCGAACGGCCTTGATGACGTTGATCTTGTTGGCGCCGATGTCTTTCAGCACTACGTTGAACTCCGTCTTCTCTTCTTCTGCCGCCGGCGCTGCACCATCGCCCGAGGGCGCCGCCGCAGGCGCGCCCGCCGCCTGTACCGCCACCGGCGCCGCCGCTGTGATCCCGAACTCGTCCTGGATGCGCTGGTTCAGGTCTCGCAGTTCCAGGATCGTCATCTCCTTGATGATGTCCAGGACCTGGTCCACCCTGTTGTCACCCTTAGCCATCGTTCTCCTCCTTCGTAATGCCTCGACACTTGTTTTTGTCTTTTGATCAGGCGCCTGCCTCCAGCTGCTTGGCCCGTGCCTCAATCAAGCCCGGCAGCTCGCCGAGCATCGCCTGCGTCAGCCCCGAAAGCTCCCGCAGCGGCGACTCCAGCAGCCCCAGCAGCCCGGCCAGGGGCGACTGCAGGTGCCCCAGGAACTGGCCGATGAGCACCGGCCTCGGCGGCAGGGTCACCAGCGCCCGAAGGTCGGCTGCCGTCAGCACCGACCCCTCCATGTAGCCGCCGCGGATGGCGAACCCGGCCGGCGCCGTTGCCGCGTAGCCCGCGAGGGCTTTGCTGGCATCGACAATATCCCCATAGCTGATCGCCAGCGCCGTCGGCCCCTCGATGATCCGGACCAGGTCCGGCTGCCCGGCCTCGTCGGCCGCCCGCGCGAGCAGGCTGTTCTTCACGACCTTGACCTCGACGCCGCCGTCGCGCAGGCGCCGGCGCAGGTCCTGCATCTCCTTGACGCGCAGGCCCCGGTACTCCGCGCTTACCAGCAGCGTCGCCCGGGCGATGCGCTCCTTAAGGTTCGCTACCGCTTCTTTCTTCTTCTCTGTGGGCATCCACCCTCCGTTCTTTCAAGCAACTTTGACGTGACGAAAATGAAAAGGCCCTTGCCGCACAGCAAGGGACCGAATTTCACGCGGGGCCGGGAAGGCCCACAACGCTCGCTCTCTCGCCTCGGCGGGCTCCGCCATTTAAACGGACTTAAGTTGCCCTGGCAACACCCGCTGTCTGCGGCACCGGTTCTTGTCGCTTAAACCTTAAGTGGCTCCTGTCTCTTGTCTCCTGTCCCCGCGATCATACGCCGCCGCCCGTGGTCATGGAAAGCGTGGCCGGCACGTCCAGTTTGATCCCCGGCCCCATCGTCGTCGTAAGCGTCAGGCTGCGGATATATTGCCCCTTGGCGCCGCTCGGCTTTTCGCGGACGATTGCGTCCATCAGGGCCGAGAAATTCTCCAGCAGCGCCTCCTCCTCAAAGCTCACCTTGCCCAGTGGCACGTGCACGAGGTTGGTGCGGTCCGTCCGGAACTCCACGCGCCCCTGCTTGGAATCCCGGATCGCCCTGGGGAGGTCTTCCGCTTCGACGACTGTGTTGGTGCGCGGGTTGGGCATCAGGCCGCGGGGGCCGAGAACGCGGCCCAGGCGCCCGACCTTGCCCATCAGCTCTTTGACCGCCAGCGCCACTTCAAAGTCCAGCCAGCCGCCTTCCACCTTCTTGATCATGTCATCGCTGCCCACGTAGTCTGCGCCCGCCTGCTCAGCGGTGCGTGCCGCTTCGCCCTCGGCGAATACCAGCACACGCTGTCCTTTGCCCAGCCCGTGCGGCAGCACGAGCGTGCCGCGCAGCTGCTGCTCCGCGTGCCGCGTATCGAGGCCCGTGCGGATGTGAAGCTCTACCGTCTCGTCGAACTTGGCGTAGGCCGTCTCCTTGAGCAGGGGGATGGCCTCCTTCGGTTCGTACAGGTGGCTCCGGTCTATCTTCTCGAGCGCCGCCATGTACTTCTTCCCGTGCTGGGCCATCAACAGTCCAGGGATGGGTATCAGGCGTCCGTTTATCGTGTCAACGCCGAGCAGGAACTGTTCGAGAGTGACGACGCCGACAAGGGCCGGTTCGCCGTCTTCACCAAGAATGCAGGGCGTGATTCGCACGCGGCCTTCTATCCGAACAGGGACCTCCGCGACGTCCCTGGTCACCGGCGTTCCGTCTGCCAGTTGGAACCGTTCTGTGCTCCCGCTGGTAACGCCCAGGTCCCGTAGCACGCGGCGAGGCAGCATGCTGAAAGTAGCGCCCGTATCGGCGGTCGCCTGAACATCGATGAACCGAGAGCGGTCCGGGCTACCAACACCGATTGTGACCTCTACGTGGCCCAACTGCCCATCACCGATTCGAACCCGTGGTCGTCCCTGAATCGCCATCCCGTCACCTAGGCCACTTCCACGCCCATGCTGCGCGCCGTCCCCTCCACCATCTTCATCGCCGCATCGACGTCGTTGGCGTTCAGGTCCTTCATCTTGAGTTCCGCGATCTGCTTCACCTGGTCCCGCCGCAAAGTCCCCACCTTGTCCCGCTTCTGCGCCGAGCTGCCCTTATCGATTCCGAGCGCCTTGCGGATCAGGTCAGAGGCCGGCGGCGTCTTGAGGGCGAACACGAAGGAGCGGTCCTCGTAAACCGTAATCTCTACCGGCACGATGCTCCCAGCCTGCGAAGAGGTGCGTTCGTTGTACTCCTTGCAGAACGCCATGATGTTGGCGCCGTGCTGGCCCAGCGCGGGGCCCACCGGCGGCGCGGGCGTCGCCTGCCCCGCCTGCAGTTGTAGCTTGATTACCGCTCGGATTTTCTTCGCCATACTATAGCCGTCGCTTCTTTGTCGCCGTTGTTAGTTGTTCGATGTGATGAGCTAGAGCCGCTCCACCTGGAGAAAGTCGAGCTCAACAGGCGTCTCGCGGCCGAAGATGGAGACCGCCACCTTCACTTTGCCCTTTTCCACGTTGATCTCTTCCACGGAGCCCACGAAGTCCGCGAACGGCCCGTCGACGACTCGCACGCTCTGGCCGGGCTGGAAGCCCACCTTAATGCGGGGCTCATCCGCCCGCATCTGCTTCATGATGGAGCGTACTTCTGACTCTTCAAGCGGGGTTGGCGCCGTGCCGGAGCCCACGAAGCCGGTCACTCCGGGAGAGTTGCGCACCACCGTCCAGGCTTTGCTGGAAAGCGCCTTGTCTTGTTCCGAAGCGTCTGGATCATCCTGCTTCAGCGGGATCATCTGCACGAGCACGTACCCGGGAAAGATTTTGCGAGGAACCGTCCGGCGGAGCCCATCGCGAATCTCGATCTCCTCCACCGAGGGCACGACGACGCGGAACACTAAGTCCTGCGCGTCCATGGACTTGATACGCTGTTCCAGGTTGGTGCGCACCTTGTCCTCGTAGCCTGAGTAGGTGTGAACGACGTACCAGGCGCGGCCGGGCTGAAAGAGCTCCTCCTCCGTCACCTCCGGCGAGCGACCGTTATGGCCCCCGGGCTTCTTCTCCTCGCTCGGCTCTTCCGGTATCTGGTCGGCCGCCCTTTTCTTCCTTGCCAAGGCCATTACCTCAGTATCGTGTTGTCCACCAGCCAGCCGAACCCGATATCTATCAGGCCCAGTACGGCCCCAAAGATGATCGTCACGATGCAGACAACTACCGCCAGGTGCAGGGTGTCTTCCCGCGAAGGCCATACAACCTTGCGCAGCTCGCTGATTATGTCTGTCACGAAGCGTGGCGCGGCGATGCTGCCCAGGCCGCGGCGGCCCGCCCTCGGCGCAGCGCGTCCGGCCGGGCCGGTGCGGGGCAGGGCCGCCCGCATGGCAGCGCGGCCGCCTTTGCCCCCCTTGGGCTCCTTCAACTGCTGTCGTCTTACTGCGCGGTTCATGGTGAGCCTTCTTGCCTGGGGCGGACTAGCGGACCTCCCTGTGCAGGCGGTGCTCCCGGCAGCGGGGGCAGAACTTGCGCAGCTCAATCCTGTCTGGATCGTTTCGCCGGTTCTTTTGCGTGGTGTATGTGCGCTGCCTGCACTCCGTACAGGCCATGTCTATAACCACGCGGTCTTCCTTCTTTGCCATCTTCCCTTACTTCAGCACCTTTGTCAGCACGCCGGCGCCCACAGTGCGCCCGCCTTCGCGGATCGCAAAGCGAACACCTTCCTCCAGCGCGACCGGCTGGATCAGCTCTGAGGTCATCTTAATGTTGTCGCCCGGCATCACCATCTCAACGCCCTCCGGCAGCTGGATGGACCCGGTTACGTCCGTTGTTCGGATGTAGAACTGGGGCCGGTAGCCGTTGAAGAACGGCGTGTGGCGGCCGCCCTCCTCCTTGCTCAGGCAGTAGACCTCGGCCTCGAAGTGCGTGTGCGGCGTAATGGAGCCGGGCTTGGCCAGCACCTGGCCGCGCTCCACGTCCTCCCGCTCGACGCCGCGCAGGAGGCAGCCGACGTTATCGCCCGCCTCGCCGGAGTCCAGGGTCTTGCGGAACATCTCTACGCCCGTGCAGACCGTCTTCCGCGTCTCACCGAAGCCGACGATCTCCACCTCTTCGCCGGCCTTGACGATCCCACGCTCAACGCGTCCGGTGACCACGGTACCGCGGCCCTTGATGCCGAAGACGTCCTCAATCGGCATCAGGAACGGCTTGTCGCGGGGCCGCTCCGGCTCCGGGATATAGTCGTCCACGGCCTTCATTAGCTCCCAGATCGCCTGGTACTCCGGCGCGTCCGGGTCCTGGGAGTCGCTCTCCATCACCTTGAGCGCGCTGCCGCGGACGATCGGGATGTCGTCGCCCGGGAAGTCATACTTGTTGAGCAGGTCACGCACTTCCAGCTCAACGAGGTCCAGGAGCTCGGGGTCCTCCATCATGTCCACTTTGTTCAGGAAGACGACCATGGCCGGTACCTCCACCTGCCGGGCCAGTAGGACGTGCTCCCGCGTCTGCGGCATGGGGCCGTCGTTAGCCGCGACGACCAGGATAGCGCCGTCCATCTGCGCGGCGCCCGTGATCATGTTCTTGATGTAGTCGGCGTGGCCTGGGCAGTCGATGTGCGCGTAGTGACGCTTTTCAGTCTCGTACTCGACGTGCGCGATGGCGATGGTGATGCCGCGCTGCCGCTCCTCCGGCGCCTTGTCGATGCTATAGAAGTCGCGGTACTCGGCGAGCTTCTTCAGCGCCAGCACCTTCGTGATGGCGGAGGTTAAAGTCGTCTTGCCGTGGTCGATATGACCGATCGTCCCCACGTTGAGGTGCGGCTTCGAACGCACGAATTTCTGTTTCGCCATTTGCAGATCCTCCTGTGTTCTCAGGCAGACCGGGTTGGCGCCCCGGCCTGTCCATCATAACGCCTGCAGGGAACAGGGGACACCTGTAGCAGCCCCGCTCCCGTTATTCGCTCTATGTGTTGCCTTGCTGGAGCCCACGGCCGGACTCGAACCGGCGACCCCGTTCTTACCAAGAACGTGCTCTACCAACTGAGCTACGTGGGCCTATTCTGACCACCGGGAGGATATCCCGCTGGCATGGTCCATCGCTTGGCTGGTGGCGGGGGCAGGATTCGAACCTGCGTAGCCCGTCAGGGCGCCGAGTTTACAGCCCGGTGGTATTAGCCACTCACCCACCCCGCCGTGAGTCTAGAGTTGAAAGTTCAAAGTTGGGAGATTAACCGGCAGGCCGCTGCCCGCTTTCAACTTTCAACCTCCAACTTTCAACTGGCTCTGGAGCCGAAGGGGGGATTCGAACCCCCAACCTAGCGATTACAAATCGCTTGCGCTACCATTGCGCCACTTCGGCGGCAACCGCTTCCGGATGCCCGCCCCATGGTCGAGAGGCCAAAAAAAGTTCGCCCCTTCGGCAAGCTCAGGGCAGGCCCATCGGAGCGACCAAGAGAAGTATATCAGAACACCTCGGCAAGTCAAGAAATCCTGCGCCCTCTGCGTCTCGTATGCTTCAGTGGATATCGCTGTTCAGGGAGGCAAGGTTATGCGTACACCCCCGGCGCTCTTCGTTTTCGCCTGCTTTGCGCTCGTCGCCGGTTGCGCTGCGTCTGCTTGCAGCAGTAGTGACGAAGAACAGACGAGCACTCGCGCCAGCGCCACCACCCCGGCCTCCGGCGGTTCGCCCTCAGCCAGTGTCTCGCTCGAACAGGACGACTTCTTCTTCAACCCAACGGAGATCGCGGCGCAGGCCGGCAGCCCGCTCACGGTGACAGTGAAGAACAACGGCAAGGCAACCCACACCTTCACGATCGATGCGCTGAGCGTCGACGAAACGATATCTCCGGGAAGCGAGAAGACGGTTTCGCTCACGCCGGTGTCCGGCGGCGATCTCCAGTTCTACTGCCGCTTCCACAAGGCCAGCAACGGCATGCAGGGCACCCTGAAGGTCTCCGGTACGGGTGCGTCGTCAAGCGGCGGTGCTGCCAGCCCCACCGCAACAACGAGCGGCGGCGGCTACTCAGGCTACTAGCCTGAAGCGACCCGGCGGGCAGTCATCGGCTTCTCGGTCCTCCTTCTGGGCTGACACTCGCCGCTGTTCCGGAGTCGCATTCCGGCGAACAGGCCGTCCCAGTCATATCCACTGGGTTAAAGTGGGGGTGCCTCCGCCTGGCGCAGGCTCCGTTGAGACCCATGGACGATCTCGGACTGGTTGGCGATTTAGCCGTTGTCGTTGTGGCCGCCGTTATCGGTGGTGCTTCTGCCCGCCTTTTGCGGTTGCCGGCCGTAATCGGCTACCTGGCGGCGGGCTTCGTGATCGGGCCGCATACTCCCGGGCCAACAGGCAATGTCGGCCAGGTTCAGACGATCGCAGACCTCGGCGTGGCAATGCTCATGTTCACCCTGGGCGTTCGCTTTTCGCTGCCGGAGCTGAACCTGCACCGCAAGCTTGCCGTGCTGGCAGGCGTCGCCGGCACCGGCGGCGTGCTCGTAATTATTATCGCTGTGGCCCTTTCGCTCGGCGAAGCGATCCGGCCCGCTATCGTCATTGGGATGGCGGCGTCAGTTTCCAGCACGATGCTGGCGATGCGCATGCTGGAGGACAGGGGCATCGTGACCGGCCCGCCGGGACAGCTGGCCGTAGTCACTTCCCTCGTACAGGACATGACGGTCGTGCTGATGCTCGTCCTCATTCCCGTGCTCAGCGACAACGAGTCAAACACCGCGCTTGACCTGGCGCTCGCCCTGCTGGAGGCGGGCGCCCTGCTGGCCGGCATCTGGATCGCCGGCACTTTCGTGTTGCCGGCAGTCCTCGAGCGTATGGCCGCTTCGCGTTCGCGCGAGTTATTCCTGCTGACCGTGGTGGCCGTCGCTCTCGGAACCGCGTCCCTCTCCTCGCTGGCCGGCCTGTCTGTGGCCTTTGGCGCGTTCGTGGGCGGCCTGCTGATCTCCGGTTCCGGTTACGCTCAGCGGACACTGGCGGAGGTCATGCCCCTCCGCGATGTGTTTGCCGTAGTCTTCTTCGTTGCCATCGGCATGTTGATCGATCCGGACAGTTTCGTTGATCGCCCGGACCTGGTCTTTGGGCTGGCCGCCGCCGGAATCTGTGCGAAGATTCTTCTAATCGGCGGGCCGGGACTTATCCTCGGTTACCCTGCGAGGCACGTGGTGCCGGCGGCGATAGCGCTCGCCAATATGGGCGAGTTTTCGTTCGTCCTCGTCACTCAGGGCCTTAATGAAAACATCATCTCGCGGGCCCTGCACGATGTTGTCCTGGCCAGCGTCTTCCTGACGATGGCGTTAAGTCCGCTTCTCTTTCTCGCTCAAGACCGCTTTGCTGTCTTCGTAGAGCGCTGGTCCGGCGCCGTCAGGGCGCCCGACGACATCCCCGCGCCGCC
>VBJS01000230.1:0-2770 GCA_005880055.1 Chloroflexota bacterium
CGATCGCACATGGCAAATCGATGGTTGCCGGGTGTCCCTGATGACCGAAGGCCTCACAGTCCAACAGCAAAAAACAAGGAGAGTGGCGATGAAGTATGACGCCGCGTCCGATACGTTCACGCCCGCCACCCTGGCTGACCAGCCGAAGACAAGAGATTATGTTTTCACGGACTACGGGAAGCGGTGAACGGGAATAGCCCAAAACCCGTTCTCGAGCGGCACGGTCTCGGCGTCCCCGGACGCGAGGTCGTCCAGGTGCGCGTCGACTTCGACTCTGGAACGGCGTTCGGCAAGCACACGCCCACGTGGATTCGATCGTCGGAGAGGTGCAATTAACCCCAATCCGAAAATAACTGCGGCTTCCAGAGCAGCGCCACGCGAACCGGAGGCCCGGCTTCCGAGAGTTGAGTACCTATTTAGTATTGATAAGTATTAATATAGTAGTATTATTTACCCCGTGCCGGACACACGATATCCGCAGTTCTGTGCGCTGGCCCGCGCTGCCGAGTTCGTCGGCGAGCGGTGGACCTTGCTGATCGTCCGCGAGCTGCTTCTTGGTCCTAAACGCTTCAGCGATCTGCGCGATCGGCTCGCCGGCATCGGCCCGAGCGTCCTAACAGAGCGCCTCACCCGCGCAGAGGAGCGCGGCTTGGTGCGGCGTGCAGCACTACCGCCCCCAGCCGCTTCCACCGTGTACGAGCTGACGGAGGATGGCCGCGCGCTCAAGCCGGCCATTCTGGAACTCATCCGCTGGGGCGAACGCTACCTCTTTCCGCCGCGCAAGGGAGATCGGTTCGAACCAGAGTGGGCTCGGCTGGCCTTGGCGGCATATGCCCGTCGCGGTCCTTCGCCGCGTCGGTCCATCCAGATGCGGATCCGAGAAGGAAGCAAAGAAGCCACCGTGCATGTCGCGGGCGGCCCGAGCGGGACCGTGGTTTCTGATGCCCTTGCGCCTTCTGAGGCGACGCTCGTCACCTCGACCCGGACCCTGATGGGCCTGATTAGCGGCGCGCTGCGGGTGAAAGCGGCCCTTGCCGCCAAACAGGTCGCCGTGAGTGGTGAGCCGACGGCGCTCGCCGACCTGCCGCGGCTGTTTGAGAAGATCGGCCCGCGACATGACGAGTCGGCCTCTGGAGCTCGGGGCAGCCGGAGGACTACGGTGTGACACCTAGGATAGTGAGTGTGGACCTACGTGAACGATTCGATGCTCTTGAGGCGAGCCGGGTCGCCCTTTTGAACAGGCTCGCAGGCCTGGACCCTCGGCGGTGGGTGCAGGCCCCACGCCCGGGTTCCTGGTCGCTGGGCGAGATTGCGCATCACCTCGTGCTTGCGGAAGAAGAAGTGTTGCGCCAGCTTCGTGAGCCTGAAGCGGACTTCGGCCGGCGGCAAACGCTGCGAGATCGTTTTGGCCGAGCCTTGGTGGGATGGATCTTTCGCCGAGGCATTCACGTAAAGACTCCAATGCGCAGCATGGTGCCTACCCCAGGACGCTCGCTGGAGGAGATCCGCCACGCTTGGGGCAGTGTGCGCTCAGAACTCGCTTCCTATCTGACCACGCTGCATGAGGGAGAGAGAACGAGAGTCATCTTCCGGCATCCGGTGGCAGGACGCATGAGCATTATGCAGACACTCGAGCTTATCCGAGCGCACTTCGATGACTACCTTCGGCAGGTAGCCCAGACCATTGACGCGCTCGCTGACACGCCACCGCCTCCTCGAGCGATCGCAACCGGCCGCACGCTAAAGAAGAGAGAGGTTGAGTTATGAACCGGCCCGATCCGATGACAGATAGAAGACCGAATGACAGCGCGCAAGCCGAGCCCAACCTGGACAAGCCCGGGGTACGACTTCCGCCACCGTTGGTCTACTTGATGGCGATTTTGCTCGGAGCGGGAATCGACCGGCTCGTCCCTCTACGCGTTCTCCCCGCTGACCTTACCAGATGGCTAGGCGGAGCACTTGTCCTGTTCGCCGTCATCATCGGCGCGTTGAGCGTGCGAGAGTTCCGAAAGGCTCGGACAGCCATTCGCCCCGATCGCCCTGCCACGGCACTCGTCACCACCGGGCCGTTCCGCTATAGCCGCAACCCGATGTACCTCGCCTTTTCTCTCCTGCAGGCTGGCATTGGGATCTGGATGAACAATGTATGGATACTCCTACTCTTGATCCCAGTCATCGCTTGGATCAACTACCACGTCAGCGCTCGTGAAGAGCAATATCTCCGCGGAAGATTCAGCCAAACCTACCCAGCCTATCAAGGCCGTGTGCGTCGATGGTTATAGCGAGACACGCGGACTGAGGTGATGCCTGCGACAAGTGGACGAAGATGCGCGGCGTGCGGTGGAGCGGACTGATGCGTTTGAGCGTAGAGACGCTGCGGCAGGCGGTCAGGCGCGATTTGCCGATTGAATTCGTGCCGCAGCGCCTCACGTCGTACGGCGGTCTCGAACTCTTCAGTCGGTATTTTCGGAAGCTCGGCGTGGTCGCCCGTCTGCGTCGCGCGCTGGCGGCGATCCCCAGCGACTATGGCAGTGCGCGCCTCGCCGTGCTTCTCCTCGCGCTGTTTTACGTCGGCGCGCGCCGTTTGGAGCATCTGCGCTATCTCGCGGGCGACCCCTTGCTCGCGCGCTTCTGCGGCTTGGCGCGTTTGCCCACCGCGCGGACGATGAGCAACTGGCTCAAACGGTTCACGCAGGCCACGCTCGCGCCGCTCATGGAGCTCAATCACGATATCGTCGTCGAAACGCTCGCGGCCCGCCGCTTGCCGCGG
>VBJS01000230.1:2783-4808 GCA_005880055.1 Chloroflexota bacterium
TGGTCTGCACCGGCGCGCAGGTGCAGTGGGCCTTCCGCGGCTTCAATCCCCATCATCGAAAACACCTGAGCTACTACCCGCTGCTCGCGCATGTCGCGCAGACCGGCCACATCCTGCGGATCAAGAACCGGCCCGGCAACGTCCACGACTCGAAGCAGGGCGTCGCCTTCGTGCGCGAGTTGATCGACAGCGTCCGTGCGGGCCTCGGCCGGGCGGTGCCGATCGAATTCCGCATGGGCGCCGCGTTTTTCCAGCGTGAGATCCTGCGCCTGCTCGCCGGGCGCGGCTGCGCCTACGCCATCAAAGTCGGCTACTGGAGCTGGTTGCCGCTGAAGCACCTCGCCGCCGCGCGCCGCGATTGGAGTTCACTCGCGCCCGGCGCCACCGGCTTCGACCACCGCCTGACGATTCCCCAGTGGGGCCTCGACGTGCGCGTACTGATCTACCGCAAGCACGTCCAGCACGAGTCCCGAAAGAATTTCCAGCTCGATCTGTTCACGCCGGATGACGGACACTTCGAGTACTACGCAGTCGCGACCAACATGACGCTCGGCCTGCCGGCGCTCTTCGCGTTCGTGTGCGGGCGCGGCGCACAGGAAAAGACGCTCGCGGAGTTGAAGGGTGAGTTCGCGCTGGACGTGGTCCCGACGAATCACTACGGCGCGAATAGCGCGTGGCAGCAGTTCAGCGTGCTCGCCCATAATCTGTTCCGGAACTTTCAGCTCGACACCGGGGCGGAACCGAAGCGGCGTTCACGCAAACGGACCTACGCGTACCTGTTGCAGAGCATGCGGACGGTACGTTTCTTGGTCATTGCCCGCGCTGGGCGTTTGACGCGGATCGATGGTCGCAACGTGCTCCGGCTCGCTCA
The DNA here is from genome assembly GCA_005880055.1 of Chloroflexota bacterium. Lineage (GTDB taxonomy): Bacteria > Chloroflexota > Dehalococcoidia > SM23-28-2 > RBG-16-64-32 > VJS01. The sequence goes on from VBJS01000230.1 coordinate 3,655, forward strand.
AAATCCGAGCGTTGAGCAGCTCTACGACCGACTTCAGCATGCGCTGGCTGTCTGAATTATTTTCGGATTAGGGTTAAATATATCTGGAACTTCTAGGATGAGAACATGAAAAAGTCGGGCGCGAGCCAAGGCCAGTCGGCATCGGAGCTCATCTCGAAAAGAATCGCCGAACTCGGGGATTGGCGCGGGGAAACCCTCAGCAGAATGCGCAAGCTCATCAAGGAAGCAGACCCGGACGTCGTCGAGGAGTGGAAGTGGATGGGCACTCCGATTTGGTCGCACGACGGCATCATCTGCACTGGCGAATCCTACAAGAATGTCGTGAAGCTTACCTTTTTCAAGGGCGCGTCTCTGAAGGATCCGGCCCGTCTCTTCAACTCGAGTCTCGACGGAAACGCACGCCGCGCGATCGACATCCACGAAGGAGAAGAAGTTGACGAGTCCGCCTTCAAGGCGCTCGTTCGCCAAGCGGTCGCCCTCAACAGTTCTGGCAAGTCGATGAAGTCTGGGTAAACGAAAGGGGTTAGCGCGCCTGCGTGGTCTCCGGCGGAGAACATCTAACCGGGTCGCGGAGGGTTCATGGGGGTCCAAGGATACCCCAATCAGATCAGAAAGGAGAGATTGGGCAGCGGCTCGGCGGCGTTCACCAGCACGACCTTCTTCTGGCTCATCTTCAGCGCGCCATCGACCAAGCGGAGTCGGTGCGTGGTCCGGCCGACCCACCAATGCATCTCGTGCTTCGCCTGGACGGATAGCTCGGCCAGGATGAAGTTCGACGCGGCGACGAACTCGCCGTTCTCGGCCCGCTCGACCTCGACGTTCGAGATGAGCCGTCGCATGAGCGAAGGAGGTTCCTGGCTGTACCGATGGCCGGTCTGCAGTAGCTTGATGCGCGTGTCGAGGCGCGTGCGGTTGTCGTAGATGTGCGAGAGGTGCTTCTCGGGGTCGGCGGCGGGATCCGTGGTCGCCGGGACCCAGTACACGCCATCGTCGGTCCACAGCGCGTGCCACTCGGCGTACCGCGCCTCGTCGGCGAGGCGCGCCTCCCGGTGGAGGAACTCGACCACGGAGTGATAGTCGACGTCGGAGAGCATCGGGGGGCGTGGCGGACTACGCTTCCGTCATCACCGTCCGATAGTGCTTCCACAGCGCGC
>VBJS01000023.1 GCA_005880055.1 Chloroflexota bacterium
AATCTCTGCGTAGGCGCCGGAGATGATGACGCCGTGGCCCGATATAATGACCGGCCGCTCCGCCGCCTCAATCAGCTCCGCGGCTCGCGCCACTTCCTCGGCATCGACGCCATTGGCGTAAGGCCGGTAGCCGCGCAGCTGCACCTTGTCTTTCCAGTAGAACTTCCCCTTGTGTTGGAGCACATCTCGCGGAATGTCGACCAGCACCGGGCCCGGGCGTCCGGTCGTGGCGATGTAGAAGGCTTCCTGCATCGCCCGCGGGATCTCGTTTACGTCACGCACCAACTCGTTGTGCTTGGTTATAGGAATCGTGATCCCCTGGATATCCGCCTCCTGGAAGCCATCGCGGCCAATCAAGGCGCTGATCACCTGGCCAGTGACGCAGACGAGAGGGATGGAGTCCATGAAGGCGTTGGCGATGCCGGTCACCAGGTTGGTCGCCCCAGGGCCCGACGTGCCGTAGCAGACGCCCGCCTTGCCGGTTACGCGGGCGTAGGCGTCGGCGGCGTGGGCGGCGCACTGCTCGTGCTTCACCAGGTAATGCTTAATCGGGTATACCTTGGGCTCAACGCCGGCGGGCAGCGGCATGATCCCGACACCGCCGGATTCCAGGACGTCGTACAGCGGGAGGTTGGCGCCCCCTGGAATGCCGAAGATGGTATCGACGCCTTCGCGCAGGAAGGCCTCCATCACCATCTGGGCGCCTGTATATTCGCGGTCTCCGTTTTCCGGTTCCATGGTTTCTTTCCTCACATTAGTTTCCCCGTCTGAATGAATAGATGCGGCAAAACCGTTTTTGTGTCAGCGTCGGCCGGCCGCTCTCCCGCCTGTTCCGCGCCTACAGGCCCGATAAGTCGAGGCGGAGCGCTAACGCTAGCTGCCCTTCGGCCTGCCCAAAGGCGCTCAGGACAGGCATACAGCCCCCTTCGCCGCCGACGATACCAGGCGGGCGTACTTGGCCAGTGCCCCGCTCGTGTACTTCGGGACGGGTGCTTGCCACAGGCCAAGACGCCGCATTATCTCCTCCTCGCTCAACTCCACCTCTATCTGCCGCTTGGGGATATCGATCGTTATCGTGTCGCCTTCTTCGATGATCGCGATCGGCCCTCCGAGCGCCGCTTCGGGCGCGATGTGCCCGGCCGTGAACCCGCGGGTCGCTCCTGAAAAGCGGCCGTCCGTGATCAGGGCGACGTGCTCGCCGAGGCCCTGGCCGGAGATCGCGGCGGTGACAGCTAGCATCTCCCGCATGCCTGGGCCGCCCTTCGGCCCTTCGTAGCGGATGACCACGACGTCGCCGTGCTTGATGGCGCGGGCAGCGACGGCCTGGAAGCAGGCGTCCTCGGAGTCGAAGACGCGGGCCGGGCCGCTGTGGCGCTCGCGATGGATGCTGCTGATCTTCATCACACAGCCTTCCGGCGCAATGTTTCCCTTCAGAATCACCATCGTGCCGGTGGGCTCCAATGGGCGCTCCAGCGGTCGAATCACTTCGCTCTCTTCCGGGACGGTAAGCCCGTTAAGGTTCTCTGCGACGGTCTTGCCGGTGACAGTCATGGCATCGCCGTGAATGAGGCCCGCGTCAAGCAGCATCTTCATCACGCGCGGGACCCCGCCCGCGCGGTGAAAGTCCACCTGGACGAAGCGACCGCCGGGCTTGAGGTCCGCAATGTGCGGCACGCGACGAGCGATAGTATCGAAGTCCTCAATCGGTAGGTTTATACCGCACTCGTGGGCAATTGCGGGCAGGTGAAGCACGGCGTTGGTCGAGCCGCCGACGGCAACGACGACGGTGATCGCGTTCTCGAAGGCCTCACGCGTGAGGATATCGCGCGGCTTAAGGTCACGTTCGAGAAGATTGAGCACGGCGCTGCCGGCCTCGCGTGATGCATCGGCGCGCTCCGGCGCGACAGCCGGGATGGACGCACTGTACGGCAGCGCGAGGCCAAGCGCCTCGCTGGAGCACGCCATCGTGTTCGCCGTAAACATGCCGCCGCAGGCGCCCTCTCCGGGGCAGGCGACGCACTCGAGTTCCCGCTGCTGCTGTTCAGTCATGAGGCCGGCCTCGACGGCGCCGACGCTCTCGAACACGTCCTGGATCGTGACGTCGCGGCCCTCGAAGCGGCCGGGGAGGATGCTGCCTCCGTACATGAAGACTGAGGGGACATTGAGGCGGGCCATCGCCATCATGATCCCCGGGAGGGTCTTGTCGCAGCCGGCGATGCCGACGAGTGCGTCGTAGCCGTGGCCCATCATCGTAAGCTCGATGGAGTCGGCGATGACCTCGCGGCTAACCAGCGAGGCCTTCATGCCCTCGTAGCCCATTGCGATGCCGTCGGTGACGGCGATAGTCGTGAACTCGCGCGGCGTGCCGCCCGCCGCCTGCACGCCTTCCTTGGCCAGGCGGGCGAGGCGGTTGAGGTGCACGTTGCACGGGCTGGTCTCGTTCCACGCTGAGACAACGCCGACGAACGGCTTCGCCATGTCCTCGTCTGTCAGCCCCATGGCGCGCAGATAGGAGCGGGCAAAGGCCCGGTTGACGCCCTTGTACACCGCATCGCTTTTGCGCGCTCTGGTTTTCGTAACCATCTTTTGCGTTGCTTTCTCCTCAAAGAAAAGTCCCGTCCGATAAGGGACGGGACTTTAAGTCTCGCGGTACCACCCTTGTTTTCCTTCCGGAGAAGGAACACTCGGACGCGCTAACGGGCGTTCCCGGCCGGGCCTACTGAGTATCGGTCCGGCGGCTCCGGGGCGAGTTCCGCTCTGCTTACCGCCGGGCTTTCACCGAGCTCCCGGCTCGCTAGAGTGGGCGGCGGGCGTACTACTCCCCTTCGCAGCCTGTACTGCTGGGTTGTACGTGAGATTGTAGTAGGGCGCTTCGCGCGAAGTCCCACCCGCGGAATGTTATCGGGGGACACCCCCGAACCCCCGCCCTCGCTTGTCCTTGTGCGCAAGGACTACGCTCGGGCGCTCCGTTTCCGGCTAGGTGCGCGAAGTCGCGGTGCGCCGACAGGAGGGTTGCTTACAGGCGCCAAGCACATCACAGGCGTCATTCCAGCCCGCCTTACAACACGGCGTCATTCCAGCCCCCCTTACAACGTCCTGCAAAGCGCCCTTTGCTTTTGCAGATTATACGAGTCTCCGCCTCGTTATGGGCTGCCATCATCCCACCTGCTATTGGGAATCGATGGGCACTTCCACCTTGTCACCCACAACGATCCCCTTCTTACCGTACCAGCCCTGGTTCGCCTCCACGGCGTAGCGGTACGGCTTCTCGCTGTAGTGTACGTCCGTTGTCTGCGGCTGCATGTCCTGGATATCGACGATCGTCCCGTTGGCGTCGATGAAGGCGATCGAGAGCGGGATCAGTGTGTCCTTCATATAGAAGCCGGCCTTCGACTCGCCTTCGAAGACGAAGAGCATGCCGTCGTCCTCGGCCAGCGACGTACGCAGCATCAGGCCGCGCGCCCGCTTCTCGGCTGTGTCCGCAACCTCCACGTTGAGAGCGACGGGTTGCCCAGCGCCGCTCCGGAACGTAACCACCGACGTGGAGAGCGTCGCTCCTGGAGTCCCCGTGCCGGCACCCGGCGAGGAACCTGTCGCCGTGCTGTCGCCGTCGCTGCAGGAGCCGAGCATCAGGGCAATAGCGGGCAAAGCGACTAGCGCCGGCCATTTCAATACGGTAATCCGCATCAGCTGCGGACGGCCGCCGAGAGCGCCGCCACGCGAGAAAGCCGGCGCCGCTCGGCCGCCGAGGCGAAGAACTCCAGGGCGACCCGCAGCGGCCCGATCATTCGGATGAAGTCCAGGTACGTTAGTTCGCCTCGGATCAGGTGACAGAAGAAAAGCCAGAACTTCTCGCTGCGCCGCATGAGCGCCACATAGGGCGGCGGCGCAAAGTTGAACAGCTCCTGTAGGCGCCGCGAAGCCCTCAGCTCCGGCTGGAGCCGGCGGTCCACCGCCTGCTGATAGCCCTCCATGTCCGGCGTTTCACCGGACAGTACGCCGAGGGCCTGCTCCGCCGCCAGCCGGCCGCTGGCGAACGCCATATGGATGCCCTCGCCGGAAAGCGGGTCGATCAGGCCGGCCGCGTCACCTACCAGGGCCACCCGGCCGGCAGCGATGGGTGAGCGGCCTATGCGGACGGGCAAGTGGTGGCCCCGCAGGTTGGTCAGCTCCCCGGCGTCGAAGCCGTAGCGGCGGCAGAGCTGCGCCAGCTTTGGGCGGAGCGTGAAGCCGGCGTACTTCCAGGCGCCGACGCCCAGGTTCAGGTGATCGTTCTTGGGAAAGACCCAGCCGTAGCCGCCCGCCATCCCGCCCAGGTCCAGCCCAACGTACTCCCGCCACTCGTCCGGAACGCCGCTGCGGAACGCCAGGTTGCCTTCGAGAGCGACCGCCTCCTCGAAGCAAGTAGCGATGCCGAGGGAGCGAGCGACGACGCCGTTGGCCCCGTCCGCGCCGATCAGAACCCGGGCGGCGTACGTGTTCCTTGAAGTGCGCACCGTGATCCCTGGTTGCCCATGTAGGGGCGAGGCACCCGGAAGGGGATCCGATTCCGATGCCTCTTCCGCGTTAGATTGATGTGCAGCGGAACCAGGCAACGAGTGCTTCGCCCTTACGCTGATTGGCGCGTCTACCTCCCGAATCGCCTCGCCGTCGTGGAAGGCCGCGCCGGCTTCCGCCGCGCGTTCGGCAAGCAAGGCGTCCAGCCGGCAACGCTGGGTCATGTAGGTCAGGGGCTTGCCGTAGCGGCGGTCGAAGCTGGGCCCCAGGCGCAGGCTGAACCGCGCGCCGTAGACGGTGCGCTCGATGACGGGCGAAAGGTCGAGGCCCTGCGCGGAAGCGGCGCGCAGCGTAACGCCGCCACCGCAGGGCTTGTCCCGCGGGAAGCGGTGCTTATCGAGCAGCAGTACGTGGGCGCCGCCTTGGGCCAGCAGCCGCGCCGCCGTGCTGCCCGCGGGCCCCGCGCCGGCGACGATGACATCGTAATCACTCACGGCCTCAGTGTACGGGGCGGCGGGACGGACGGACAAACGGCGTCAAGCGAACAAACGGACAGGCGGGGCAAGCGCCTCGACAGACCAACGGGGCGGGACTGCTCGGGCAGCCGTAGGCGCGAGGCGTGCCTCGCGCCTACGGCCCAACTTCGTACCATCGTCGCCAATCAGCGGCGCAACATCGGGTCACCCTGACGAAGGAAGGCCCTTCCCCAACGCCCAGTCCTTCGTCGTGTGTCGCAAGACGCCCCGGGGCGCCAGTCGCTCTGAGACAAACGTCGATCAAGGGCAGCTCTTCGTCCCTCAGAATGACTGAACGACCTAACTTTCAATTTTCAACTTTCAACTCGTCACTCACGGCCCTCGGCACTCGGCACTCACGCCCGGTGGTATAATCCGCGCACCGCGAGGAGGGGAGATGCGATGGCGCGGATGTTCCCGGAACGGCTGCCCGCCGAGGTGAAGAGCGAGGCCGAGCGGCGCCTGTTCGACATCTTCAAGTCAGAGTTCAGCGACGACTTTGTTGTCTTCCACGGCGTGCGCTGGCTGGCCCGCCGCCGTGGCGGTGGGGCAACAGACGGCGAGGCGGACTTCGTGGTCGCCCATCCCCACTACGGCGTCCTTGTGCTGGAGGTGAAGGGCGGTGGCATTTCGCGGGACGCCCAGTCCGGCCGCTGGACATCGACCGACCGGGAGGGGGTCGAGCACGAGATCAAGGACCCGTTCCGGCAGGCTTCGGGCTCGATGTTCGCGCTGCGTTCAAACCTCCGCGAGTCTGAAGTGACGCGGCAGTATGCGTATCCGCTGGCATGGGCGGCCGCGTTCCCTGATATCTACATCGACTTCGAGCTGGGGCCGGACGCGCTGCCGGAGGCTGTCTTCGATCTTCCCAAGGTCCGCGCGCTCAAGCAATCGGTTGTCGATGCGCTGCGGCTGCGTTGCGGCGACCAGGATGGTCCGGGGCCGGAGGCAATCGAGGCCCTGGTAACCCTGCTCGGCCGATCCTGGCAGGTTGAGGCGACGGTCGGGGCGACCCTGGACCAGCAGGAGCGCATCATCCGGCTACTGACAGAGGAGCAGTTTGCGCTGCTCGATTTCCTGGGCGCGCGCCGGCGCGCTCTCATCAGCGGTTGTGCAGGCTCCGGCAAGACCATGCTAGCCGTGGAGAAGGCGCGACGCCTCGTCGGTGAGGGGCAACGGGTGCTCCTCACCTGCTACAACCAGAACCTGGCCGCCTGGGTGGCCGCGCAGCTACCGCAGGCCGATGTGCGCCATTTCCACCGCCTCTGCCGGGATTTCGCCGCGAAGGCGGGAATCGACCTGTCACGGCGGCCGGGGGAAGGCGACGAGCTGTTTTTCGGCCGCTTCCCCGACGCGCTACTGGACGCAACCAAATTCCTCGACGACCGGTATGACGCGATCATCGTGGACGAGGGGCAGGATTTCGAGGAAGAGTGGTGGGTGGCGCTCGCATCGCTCCTCGAGGACCCCGACGACGGTATCGTCTACATCTTCTATGACGACAACCAGATGCTTTACGACAGGGCCAGAGCCTACCCGATCAGCGAGCCGCCGTTCGTCCTCACGCGCAACTGCCGCAACACACGGCGCATCCACGACGTAGTCATGTACTTCTATCGGGCGCGGGAATCGCCCAGCTGCCTGGGGCCGGAAGGCGTGGAGCCGCAACTGTACGAGTTCTCGCAGGGCGGCGAGCGCCGCGGCGTGGAAGCGCTGATCGACAAGCTTGTGGGGAAAGAGCAAGTTCGCCCCGCCGATATCGCCCTGCTGACGAGACGGAGCCGGGAGAGGAGCATCTGGTCGACCCCTCCGCGCTCGTCCGCCTGGACTGCGACCTGGGACCTGCGCCAGTGCGCCGGGCAGGTCATATGCTCCACGATCCACGGATTCAAGGGGCTGGAGCGGCCGGTTGTCATCGTCTCGGAGCTAAGCGATGTGGACCCGGCGGAGCAGGCAGAGCTCCTTTACGTGGCGTTCTCGCGGGCCAGGGACTACCTGATAGTCGTCGGATTGCGGAACCTTGAGCGCCTGGCCGAGAGGCTCTAGTGAAAAGGCGGCCGCTCAGCTTCCGATGGCCTGCAGCACAGCGTCGGCGATAACCCGGTAGCCGGCGTCGTTCGGATGAATCAAGTCGACGGCGATGTATTGGTGCGCCTTGCCAGCGAAGAGCGGATAGCTGTCCACCAGCGTCACGTTGCTGCTCTGCGCCTGCGCGCGGATGAGGTCATTCAGGCCATCTGGAAATGGAGTGTCGGGCATTCCCTCGAGGGCCAGTTGGGCCAGAGCATCGAACCCGGCGGCGCCGCCCGAGAAGGGGTTGTACAGGGTGAGCAGTGCGATTTTCACGTTCGGGTCGGCGGCCTGGAGTTGGTCCAGGGTCGATTTGAGGTTCGGCGTGTACTTCTCGAAGACATCTCGCAGGGCGTTCACACATTCCGGCCGCTGGAGGCCTTCGGTTACGTTTGGGCACTTCCCCGGCACGACGAGTGTGAAGAACAGGCCGAGGAGATCGTTCCCGCCGATCTCGACCGTCACCAGCTTTACGTCGTTGTCCGGGTTGTTGTCGTGGTTGCGCGCCTGGATCTCCGAGACGGCGCGGGCGACATGTCCGTGGTCCAGCAGGTCCGCGCTTGTGTCTCCGCTCTGTCCCAGGTTCAGCAGGCCGGTGCCGGCGGGTAACCCCTTTTGCACCAGGGGCACGAAGGCCGTCGATGTCCGGTCCGTCGCTCCTACGCCTGCCGACAGGGAGTCGCCGAGGGCGATGTAGAGGGGTGCGTTCGGGTTTGGCGAGGGCAGGAGGGAGTCGGGCGCCGACGAGCCGCCGGGAGAGCGGGTGGCGGTCGCGCTTGCTGCCGGCGACGCCGAGCCGGAGGAAGCGCCGTTGCCATTGTCGCTGCTGCAGCCGGCGAACGACACCATGATCGCCAGGAGGACAAGCGGCAGGAGCCATCGCATAGATTTATGATACGCCGCTGAACGGGGGCTTGCGGAAAACAGCCGAGGCACTGAGTCAAGAGTGGACTCCCGGCCTTCTCCGCCGGGATGCCTTCACGGCAACGGCATCTCATGAAACAGCGGCATCGGCGGTCGGCACAACATCGGTTTGCCGGGCGAAGGAGGCGACTAGGCGTTGATGACAGCGATGGCGCCGGCGGCAAGGAACAGCGCCTGGAAGAACACGCTGCCGCTCAATAGCAGGTAGGCGGCGGCGCGCTCGCGCCACTGGAAGCTGAGCGCCGCCAGCAGGTTTACGGCCAGGAAAGCCGTTGCGGTTGCGGGGATGCGAAGGATGTCTACCCTGTCGTGCAGAGTGGTGATGTCGCCTACCGGTGGGAACTCGATGGTGATCTCACTGTTCAGGTGCGGGTAAGCGGCGAAGAGGAATCCCCAGAGCGCCAGATTTACCAGCAAGGCGGCCATAGCCAGCGCCTGGGCCTTGCGGTCCACCCAGATAGGGTGCCGCGAGACGATATCGCGCTCAACGCCGGACGGGCGCACCGGCAGCGCGCCCTTCTGGAGGCGCTGTGCGGACGCAATGAATCGCTCCGGATTCAGGGGGCTGAGGGCGTAGATGGCGTCCGCGGTTTGCACGTAAACAAGCTCTTCCGGCGCGCGGTGCGTGGAAAAGAAGAGCACGCTCCCCAGCCCCTGGACCTGCCCTCGGCCGACGTGGTAGCCCCACCAGCCAAGGCCCTGCACGCGGGGGCGGTGCTCGCCTCGGCCGGGGATCATCTTCTCGATCGTCTCTATAGAGATAAAGTGCCGCATCAAGCCCCAGCCCACGGTTAGCCCGCTGCCGTCCATCGTGTAGCGCAGGCTAAGACAGCCATAGGCCCAGAAGGCGAACGCCAAGGCCAGCAGAAGCAGAACGCCCACGCCAAAGAAGGCGAGGAATTGAGGGAAAGATACGGGCCAATCCACCGCCTTTATGAAGAGGGCGACAGCCAGGGCAAGCGCGGCGGCCGATGCTCCGAAGCCGATCAGGGTGCCGGTGGCGCGGGCGGGACGCTCTATGGTGAGGCTTTGACTTTTGAGTAGCATGGCGTGCACCAGTGCGCGTATTTGGGGTTGCGTCCGGTGATTATCTGGAAATACAGGTCGACGAGCCGGCCGGTTACCGGTCCCATACGGCCGTTGCCTATCGGCCTGCGGTCCAGCTCAACGACCGGTGTTACGTGGGCCGCTGTCCCCGTCATAAAGCACTCATCGGAGGTGTAGAGTTCCGTGCGGTCAATATCCCGCTCCACTGTCTCCATCGCAAACTCTTCCTGCGCGAGCGTCATGACTGTATCTCGCGTGATGCCGACGAGGATGTTCGAGGAAGGTGGCGGAGTGATCAGCTTGCCGCCCTGAATAATGAAGATGTTCTCCCCGGAGCCCTCGGAGATGTGGCCCCGCTCGTCCAACATGATCGCTTCGTCGAAGCCGCTGAGCTGTGCTTCCGTTTTGGCGAGAGCGGAGTTCGCGTAGATGCCGGTGATCTTGGCGCGCGCGGGGATGCCGGTGTCTTCGACGCGACGCCAGGATGAAGTGCAGCAACGTGCGCCCTTTTCGATATCCAGGTAGGGACCGAAGGGGGCAACGAAAATCAGCAGGTCATCCTCGAGGTTGTGCAACCGCACGCCGAGGACCTCGGAGCTCTTGTAGACCAGCGGCCGGATGTAGACGTCCTCGCGAAAGCCCGACATCTCGACGAGCCGGGTGACCGTGGAGAATAGCTCTTCGTCGGAGTAATCAAACTCCATCTGCATGATGCGGCAGCTCTTGCGCAGGCGGTCGAAGTGCTCCTTCATGCGGAAGACGTAGACCTGGCCCTCCTCCTCGTTCCAGTTGCCGCGAATGCCCTCGAATACAGCCGTGCCGTAGTTAAAGGCGTGGGTCATCACGCCGATTTTGGCCTCAGCCAGAGGCACGATCTGCTTTTTGAAGTAGGCGTACGGCGTCGCCATACAGGGCAGCCCCTTTCCGGAGAAGGATGTGGATAAGTATAGGCGCAGCCGCGAAGGCGAGGCAAATGGCGGCGGAGGCCACGCACCAGGAGTCGCCCGCAGCCTGTCGCGCTGATTGTCCTGCCCAACTGGCAGGGACGCCTACGCCGATACGGGACTAGTGCCGCACAAGCGACATGATCGCTCAGAAGGGCACTCAGCGGACCGCCGAGGCGCCAAGGGTCTTCGTCCTATGCATTGTCAGCTGAAGAAAAGACGGCGCGCGTCTTCATGGCTTCCAGCCGCTGCAGCTGGGCCAGGCCCTTCCGGGTGTCGCTGGCCACGCGGGCCGGATCGCAGTTCTTGAGCCGGTACTTGAACAGCCAGTATGTGAACTCGCGCAGGTCTGCCAGCGATATCGCTTCCGGCTGCGGCAGCGCCTGCGCCTCCCGGAACTGCGAGAACAGCGCGGGCTTGGAGGCGCCGTAGACGCGGCTGAACACTTCATCGTCCATATGGCCGTTCTCCCAGATGCGAGACGAAGTGCGCTCCTTATGTACCTCGCCCTGGACCGCCAATTGCAGCGCCTCCTCCACGTGCACGCCGTAGACGAAGTTCAGGTGCGAACGGTACTTGGCACCGAGCAGGCGCTGAAGCTCGTCCCCCCGCATCTCGACGGGCAGCCGGCCGTGGAAGAGCAGCCCTTCCACTTCATCCGCTGGGACCAGTTCAGTCAACTCCTCGCATAAGCGTTCGGCCAGGAGGAGCCAGTCGAAGGCTTCGCCGCCAACCAGATAGCGGAAGGTGCGCCCATTCACCTGCTCGGCGGGCAGCGGCCAGCGCCGCACGGCGGTCAGCATGCAGAAAAACCAGTGCTCTTCGCCGCGCGCCACTGCTGCGCCCAGGTCGGCGATGATCTGCACTGCTTCGTCTACCGCTACGAGTTCGGCCTCAGCCCTCATCCCCACCGCACCTGTCCGTTCTAGATGCTCAGGCCGTTTCCGCCGTGACATTTCTTGTACTTCCTGCCGCTGCCGCAGGGGCAGGGATCGTTGCGGCCGACCTTGCCGGAGACCGGCACATTAGTGGTCGCGGCCGGGCCGGCGGCAGATGCCGTGGCCGCGCCTACGGCGGCTCGCGCGGCCTTGCGCGAGCGCTTGGTCGCGGCAGAGGCTCCGTCGCCGGCGCCCGGCGTATCCGCGGGCCCGCTCTCCTGGGTGTTGGCGGGAGGCGGCGGTGGCGCCGGCGCCGTCAGCGTGACGTGGAAGATGCGCCGCGCCACGTTGTTCTGAATGTGCTCGGTTAGCTGGTCGAACATGTCAAACGCTTCCCGCTTGAACTCCACCAGCGGGTCGCGGCCCCCGTAGCCGGTCAGGCCGATGCCCTGCCGCATCTCGTCCAGCGCCGTCAGATGGTAGACCCACAGGCGATCGAGGGTGCCCAGCAGCACCAGCCGCTCGAGGGTGCGCATCTTCTCGGCGCCCAGGTCCTTCTCTTTCTCTTCATACGCCTTACGCATCTCTTCGAGGACTTCGTTAAGCGCGTCCGGTCCTTGCTCCTCGAAGAAGCGCTCGTTGAAGCGGCCGGGCAGCGTGGGCACGATCGACTTGATCTCGGCGACCAGCGCTTTGGGGTCCCAGTTGCTCGAGTTCTCGCCGGGCGCGAAGGCGTCGAAGGCGCGCCCAATCTCCCGCTCCAACATCTCCAGCACGTTGTCCTTGAGGTCGGCGTGCTCCAGGATCTTGCGCCGCTGCTCGTAGATCACCTCGCGGTGCCGGTTCATCACATCGTCGTACTGGACGACGTGCTTGCGGATATCGAAGTTGTAGCCCTCTACCTTCGTCTGCGCCTGCTCGATGGCCTTGGAGACCATGCCGCTCTCCAGCGGCATCCCCTCTTCCAGCCCCATCCTGCCCAGGAGGTTGGACACCCAGTCCGGCGCGAAGCGCCGCATGATATCGTCGCCGAAGGAGACGAAAAAGCGCGAGCTCCCCGGGTCGCCCTGGCGCCCGGAACGGCCGCGCAGCTGGTTATCGATGCGGCGCGCCTCGTGGCGCTCCGTGCCGACGATGTGCAGACCGCCGGCGGCGACCACCTTTTCGTGTTCGCCCTGCCAGGCCTCGCGCGCTTCCGCCCGGACGGCGGCCGCCTCTTCCTCCGGGAGTGCGACAATATCCTGCTTGCGCTTGCGGGCGATCTCCTCGGCCAGCCGTTCCGGGTTGCCGCCGAGGATGATGTCGGTGCCGCGGCCGGCCATGTTGGTGGCGATGGTGATCGCCCCATAGACGCCGGCCTGCGCGATGATGTGCGCCTCCCGTTCGTGCTGCTTCGCGTTGAGGACCTGGGGCTCCTTCAGCGGACAGATGGCGTGCTGCGAGCTGCAGTCCTCGAGCGCGCAGGTGGACAGCCGCTTCAGCATGTCGGCCAGCCGCTCCGAATTCTCGATGGAGACGGTGCCGACGAGCACGGGCCGGCCTGTGGCGTGTGCGCCTTCGATCTCATGGACGACGGTCTTGAACTTGCCTTCCTCGCTCCGGAAGATTACGTCCGAGAAGTCCTGGCGGACCATCTCCATGTTGGTGGGCACGACGATCACGTCCAGATCGTAGATCTGGTGGAACTCCTCACGCTCTGTATAGGCCGTGCCCGTCATTCCGGCCAGCTTCTCGTAGAGCCGGAAGTAGTTCTGGAGCGTGATCGTGGCGTACGTCACGCTCTCGCGCTGGATGCGAACGTTCTCTTTGGCTTCGACGGCCTGGTGGAGACCGTCTGACCAGCGGCGGCCGTACATGAGCCGGCCGGTGAACTCGTCCACGATGATGATCTCGCCGTCCTTGACGACGTACTGCTGGTCGCGGTGATAGATGGCCTGCGCCTTCAATGCAGCGTCCAGGAAGCGCGTGAGGCGGAAGTTGTCGCTGTCGTAGATGTTCTTGATCCCGAGCGACTTCTCCACCTTCTCGGCGCCGCTGTCCGTTAACGATACCGAGCGGTGCTTTTCGTCCACCGTGTAATCGTTCTCGCGCTCGAGGCGGGGGACGATGCGGGCGAAGGTGCGGTATATCTCCTCGGTCTCCTCGGCCGGGCCGCTGATGATAAGGGGCGTTCGCGCCTCGTCGATCAGGATGCTGTCCACCTCGTCGACGATGGCGTAGGCGTGGGCGCTGTCGCGCCGCTGCACGGCGAGGTCGAGGTCGGTCACCATATTGTCGCGCAGGTAATCGAAGCCGAACTCGTTGTTGGTGCCGTAGGTGATATCGGCGTCGTAGGCCTGGCGGCGGGTGGCGGCGCGCAGGTAGCGGAGGCTGGGGTTATCGAGGTTCGAGGCCGGATCATAGACGTAGGCCGAGTCGTGCTGGAGGACGCCGATGCTGAGGCCGAGCGAGTGGAAGATGGGCCCCATCCACTGGGCGTCGCGCTTGGCGAGATAGTCGTTGACGGTGATGAGGTGGGCGCCCCGAGAGCGCCAGCGTGGCGACCAGCGTCTTGCCCTCACCCGTTTTCATCTCGGAGATGTTGCCCTGGTGGAGGGTGATACCGCCGATGATCTGGACATCGAAGTGGCGGAGGCCTATGCGCCGCTTCGATATTTCCCGCACGCAGGCGAAGGCTTCGGGCAGCAGGTCGTCCAGCTCTTCGTCCTCCTCCAGCCGCTTACGGAACTCCGGCGTCTTCGCCGCCAGCGCTTCGTCGGAGAGCGCGGCGATCTCCTCCTCCCAGTCGTTCACCTCGACGGCGACGGGCCAGAGCTTGCGCAGCTCTTTCTCGTTGTAGTCGCCGAGGACCTTCTTGACGAGTCCTAAGACCATGAGTTACCTGATTCCCTCAATCCCCGTGATGCTTGCAACCCCTCTATTTGTATTACGCGACCGAGCCGCTCCCCGGCCGCACGCTACGTCAATGATACCAGCTTGGGCCCCGAGTAGCCGGGTTCGGCAGGGCGGATTCAGTTAACCACGATACCGGCGAACACGGCGAAAAAATAGGGATAATACGGGCACGGCGTCCGGAGTCTTGCAAATCTGCATGCGCTGCTCCATTGTTCGCAGTATATTCTTCACTCGGAAATTCCATAAGGTGCCATCAGCGGGCTTGCCAAAGGCACGTAACATCGTCCGCGAAGACCCAGGCAGGACGGCCCGCGTCGGGACAGGAGGACAAGCATGCCGAAGACGAACGGATCATCGATCTCGTATTCAGCGGGTGAAACAACCGGCCGGCTCTCGGAACAGACCATCGGCGCTTGCCTCGCCGGTGTGATCAGGCGAGAGCCGGACGCGGAGGCGCTTGTCAGCCGCCACCAGGGCATCCGGCTGACCTACGCGCAGTTCGGCGGCGAGGTGGAGCGCGTGGCTCGCTCGCTGCTGGCCCTCGGCATCGAGAAGGGCGACCGGGTTGGCATCTGGGCGCCTAACTGCGCAGAGTGGGCGTACGTGCAGTTCGCCGCCGGCCGCGTTGGAGCGATTCTCGTGAACGTCAACCCCGCCTACCGCGCCAACGAGATGGCCTACGCGGTCAATCAGTCGGGCGTCCGGCTCCTCATCACGGCCCCGTCGTTCACGGCCTCCGACTACATCGATCGCATCGCCGAAGTCCGCGTGGACCTCCCTGAACTACAGCGGGTCGTCGTAATCGGCGATCGCCGGACCGGCTTCCAGGGAGACCTTATCTGGGATGAGTTCCTCTCGGCGGGGGAACCCGTCCCACCCGAGGACGTTCAAGCCCGCGAGGCGAGCCTCGGGTGCCAGGACGCGATCAACATCCAGTACACCAGCGGCACTACCGGCAACCCGAAGGGCGCGACTCTGACGCACCACAACATCCTCAACAATGCGAAGATGGTCGCGGAGACGCTACGCTACTCCGCTGCTGACCGAGTCTGTATTCCGGTCCCGCTCTACCACTGCTTTGGGATGGGGGTGGGCAACCTGGGATGCGTCGTCTCCGGCGCCACCATGGTCTACCCGGCGCCGTCGTTCGAGCCGCTGGCGACGCTCGAGGCGATCGCGGAAGAGCGCTGCACCAGCATCTACGGTGTGCCGACGATGTTCATCGCGCAGCTGGAGCACCCGGAGTTCGCCAAATTCGACCTTACCTCCCTGCGCACGGGCATTATGGCCGGCGCTCCCTGTCCTATCGAGACGATGAAGCGGGTGATCAGCGACATGCATGCAAGGGAGGTGTGCATCGCGTATGGCATGACGGAGACGTCGCCCGTCTCCTTCATCACGCGGCCCAGCGATAGCGTCGAGCGGCGCGTCAGCACGGTGGGTACCGTTGCGACCGACGTTGAAGCGAAGGTGGTGGACACCCAGACGGGTGAGACCGTTCCGATCGGCCGGCCGGGAGAAGTGTGCACGCGCGGCTACCTCGTGATGCGCGGCTACTGGAAGGACCCCGAAGCCACGGCAGAGGCGGTCGACACCGAGGGCTGGATGCACACCGGCGACCTCGGTGTGTTGGATGAGGAGGGATACCTGAACATCGTCGGCCGCAGCAAGGACATGGTGATCCGTGGCGGCGAGAACATCTACCCGGTGGAGATCGAGCAGGTGCTCTTTCAGCACCCGGCCGTGGCCAGCGCCCAGCTGATTGGCGTCCCCGACGAGCGCATGTGAGAGGAGCTGATGGCCTGGATTGTCCTCCGCGAGGGCGCCTCGGCGGGCGAAGACGAGCTACGCGAGCACTGCCGCAAGCACCTGGCGCACTTCAAGGCGCCCCGCTACTGGAAGTTCGTCGCGGAGTACCCGCTGACAGTGACCGGCAAGGTGCAGAAGTTCCGGATGCGGGAGATGGCCGTGCAGGAGCTTGGCCTGGAGGCCGCTGAGGCAATTCGGACTGCTTGAGGGCGCTAAGTCTGGAGTCACCTCCGTTAGCGGTGGGTTGAACGCCTTGACCGAAGCTCACCCCGCCGGGCGCAGCGGCGGCGGGCGCTCGCCGCTGGCGTAGCGCGCCAGCCAGTCCGCCATCGCCGGGTCGGCCAGCGTTTCGCGGTGCGCCTCCATCTCGAAGCGCAGCCCTTCGGCGATCGGCAGCGCCGTTCCATCGAGCGCTGCGCGGCGGTCGTTCCGAATGGCGCGCTGCGGGTAGGCGGTGAGCGCCTCCGCGATCTCCAGCGCGCGCTCGAGCGCGTCCGGCACGACCTCCTGCACAAGGCCGATGCGAAGCGCGTGCTCGGCCCCTATCAGCACCCCGGTCTCGATCAGGTAGAGGGCGTTGCCCAAGCCAACGATGCGCGGCAGCCGCTGTGTGCCGCCATCGAGAAGCGGCACGCCCCAGCGGCGGTTCAGGATCCCGAGCTGGGCGTCGCTGGAAGCGATCCGGAAATCGCACCAGCAGGCCAGCTCCAGCCCGCCCGCCGTGCAGTAGCCGTTGACAGCCGCGATCAGCGGCTTGCCGACGTCGGTGATGCGAGAGATGCCCATCGGGCCGGACTCCCGCGAGCCGGGGCGGGCGCCGAGCGTCTGCGTCGCCTTCAGGTCGGCGCCCGAGCAGAACGCCTGCTTGCCTGCGCCGGTGAGGATGAGCACGTCGAGGGAATCGTCGCGCTTGAACTCATCGACGGCCTCGAACAGCCCCTGGGCCGTCTCGCCGTCGACGCAGTTGCGCACCTCCGGCCGGTTGATGCTCACCACCCAGGTGCGCTCGCGCCGCTCTGTCGTCACCTTCGAGTCAGCCATCACGCCCTCCGTATTTGCGCTCCAGCCACTGCGACCACGTCATCTTCCCGTCCGCGTGTTCCGGCGTGCCATGCCTGTCGGCAGGCAGGCAATTATAGCCGTTCCGAAAGCCCGCCGCGATCCGGCCGAAGACGGGCAGGTTGACGATCGTCTTCCGCTGCCCGCGCGCCTGCAGCCAGTCGGCGGCCATCTCGCCCCAGGTCAGTACCTGCGGCCCGCCCAGGTCCGGCAGCCGGCCGGACGGCCCCTTCGCGGCGTATTCCACCATGCGCTCCGCCACCTCCCCGGTATCGACCGGCTGGAACTTGAACGCCTTCGGCAAGAAGAGCACCCCCGGCAGCCGGGATAGCACGCTGGTGAACGTATCGATCAGCGAGTGGAACTGTGTGGCGCGCAGGTTCGACCAGGGGACGCCCGAGTCCTCGATCATCCGCTCGCAGGCAAGCTTCGCCTTGTAGTAGCCGAGCGGGATGCGCTCGATGCCGACGATGGAGATGTAGAAGAGGTGCGGCGTCGAAGCCGCTTTCGCCGCCGCAACGAGTTTTCGCGTGCCCGCGATGTCCACCTTCGCCCGCCTGCCGGCGCCGGTGGCGGCGTGGACGATCAGGTCGCAGCCGGCGACGGCATCGTTGATGCCGGCCCCCGTCGTGAGGTCACATTGCGCCCATTCGTCGGGGCTGGGTCCCCAACCCACATCAGAAGAATGTGGTTTCGGCCCGCGGCTGAGGACGCGGATAGTGTAGCCGACGGCCGCGAAACGCGGCACAAGCTCCGAGCCCAGCCCGCCGGTGCCGCCGGTGATCAGTACTCGGGGCATCTAAGGCAACCACCCAAGGATGAAGCAGGCCGTAGGGGCGCAGCACACGGGTTAGCGGGGAGGCTTGGCGATGCGCAGCAACCGCTGGTGGCGAGAGCCAACGCGAACTCGGCGCGTGCTGCGCCCCT
The DNA here is from genome assembly GCA_005880055.1 of Chloroflexota bacterium. GTDB lineage: Bacteria > Chloroflexota > Dehalococcoidia > SM23-28-2 > RBG-16-64-32 > VJS01. The sequence continues at coordinate 17,566 of VBJS01000023.1, forward strand.
ACAGTGATTGCGCGGCGACTGAACGGTCGCTGTCCGCATGCTCATCAACGGAACGCCGGGATGACTTCCTTCGAGAAGCGCTTCAGCGATTCCCGATGGATGCGCGGCCACTGGGCCAGCATGAATTCCTGAACGCCCGCTTCCGCGAATTCGTGGAGACGCTCCTTAATCTCATCGACGCTACCCAAGAGAATCGAGCGCGCGGCCTGCTGCTCGCTGACTCCGGTCGCTGCGGACATCCCTTGGAGCACGCGCTGCTTAAAGGCCGGGTCCTCATTCAGGAACAGCGGCACCTGCATCGTCCGGCGAATGGTCGCCGGGTCGCGTCTCGCGTCCGCACAGTGGTGCGCCAGGACCTCGAACTTGTGCCGGACCTCCTCGGGCGTCCCGCTCACGTTCGTCGCGTCACCGTACTTCGCCACGATGCGCAGCGTCCGCTTCTCGCCGCCGCCGCCGATGAGGATGGGCGGGTGCGGCTTCTGGATGTTGGGCGGATTGTATGGAGGCGCGTTAAGGCGGTAGTATGCGCCTTCCTGCGCGCTTTGATCAGCCGAACAGCCTCCTCCAGCCGATCGAGCCGCTCCTTCACCGGCGGCAGGTCGAAGGCGGGCGCCGGGCCGAAGCCGAATGCCTTGTGTTCGTACTCGTGCCAGGCGGCGCCGATCCCGAACTCCAGGCGGCCGTTCGAGATGTGGTCGACGGTCGTTGCCTGCTTGGCCAGCACGGCCGGATGGCGATAGGTGTTGCCGGTGACGAGGATGCCGAGCCGGACGCGCGAGGTTGCCTGGGCGAGAGCGGCCAGCGCCGTCCAGCCTTCCATGCACGGCCCTTCGGACCCGAACTCCTGGCCGAAGCCGGTAACGAAGTGGTCCACCAGCCATAGGGAATCGAATTCCGTGTCGCGGTCCAGCTCCTGCCAGACATCGAGCAGGTCCGGCCAGGAGATCCCGGACTGCATGGGTACTGCGCCAAATTTAACGTCAGCCATGATCGCTCCCATCGCTCATATCCCATTTCCCGGTTCTCATTTCCTGCCTCCTTCCAGTCCCAGTTGCTGCTTGTAGTCCGGCTCGATCGCTGCCAGCGCGCCCATCCCGAGCATCGTCGAGGCCGGGAACTGCACGAACATCCGCATCACGTCGAGCGGCAGCGCGGATTCCGGCGTATCGCCGATAACCTTGCGCTCCGTCAGCGAGGCCAGCTCCTCGTCGCTCAGGCCCAGCATGCCCTGGAGGATCTCTCTGTTCTGCTCGCCCAGCTTCGGCGCGGGCGCCTGAGCGTCCGTCTCGAAAGCCGAAAAGCGCGCGCCGAGCTGGCGCGGCATCGGCTGCGGGCCGATGCCCGTGTGCTCCACTCTTTCGAAGAAGCCGCGCTCGCGCAGGTGCGGGTCGAGCAGCGCCTGCTTAGGGTTGAGGACGGCGGCAGCGATCACTCCCGCGGTGATGAGGTCGTCGAGCGAATCGTGGTTCGCGAAGCGCCCGAGGACGTCGGCGAAGCGCTCGTCAGTCGCCCATTCCGGGTGCTCGATCGCATCGCAGAACGCCTGCCACTCGGCGTCGTCGCGAATCGTGATCACGAGCCAGCTATCTTCGCCCGCGCAGCGGTAACAGCCCTGCGGCGCGAACCAGTGGCTACGGTTACCCATGCGCTCCGCCGGCCGGCCGTTCATCGCGTAGTCCATGAGCGCGTAGCCCATCACTGGGATCGCCGACTCCTGCTCCGAGAGGTCGATGTACTGCCCCTTGCCGGTGCGGCGCCGGTAGTGCAACGCGGCGAGTACCGCCCCGGCGCCGACCATCCCTGAGTACGGATCGGTGAACGAGATGCCGGTGCGCAGAGGGTCGCCGCCGGGGTAGCCGGTAATCGAGGAGAGGCCGGACGCCGGTTCCAACCCCATGCCGTAGCCGGAATAGTCGCGCCAGGGTCCGGTCTGGCCGTAGCCGGAGAGGCTGATCATGATGATGTCCGGCCGAAGCTTCGTGAGCGACTCGTAGTCGAGGCCGTGCGCCGCCATCACGCGAGGCGTGAAGCTCTCGGCGACGATGTCGCACTCTGGCACGAGCCGCTTCAGCAGCTCAATTGCGCCCGGGTCGCCCCAGTCCAGCGTGAGCGATTTCTTGCCGGCGTTACGATAGGGGAAGTAGCCACCGTGGTTCCAGTAATCGCCGGCGCTGTCGTTGTCCGCGATCAAGAAGTTCCGCGTGATGTCCATGCGCCGCAGCCCCTCGACTTTGATCACCTCGGCGCCGAGGTCGGCGAGCACGCGCGTGCACGTCGGCCCGGCGTAGACCTGCGTCAGATCCAGGACGCGGATGCCGTAGAGGGGACGATTATCAGGCATCACCGCACGCCCGCAATGTCATCCTGAGCGCTGATGCGGATGATCGTGGTCCAGCGCTGCTTCGCGAAGGGATCTTGAGGAGGTGGCCGGGGGCCAGGACTCGCGCGGGATGCTCGTCCCCACCGCTTCCCCGCAGGATTCCTTCGCGGAGATGCGTCCGAGCCGCGTTCATGGGTCTCGGCGCTCAGCATGACATGATTGGCGGGCCGATCGCGGTGAGGTGGCGTGTTCCTCGGGCGCCGCCGCTCCCGCCGCCATTCACTCCCCGCTCCCCACCAGATTCCTTCGCGAAGTTGCGCTGGCGTCGCGCAGCAAGTGCGAGTGCTCCTCAGAATGAGAGAGGCGGTGCTCAAGCCACGCCTCTCTCGCGGAGGATTCGCTCGTCTTCGGCGTCGTATCCGCTGGCGGCCAGAAGCTCCGAGTTATCGGCGCCCAGGCCGGGTGCCGGGCCGTAGCGTAGCGGCGTCGCCGACATCTTGAACGGGCCGCCGGGTATCGGTAGCTCGCCGACGCCCGGTTGCTCGATCTTCTCTAAGAAGTCTCGCTCGCGCAGGTGCTCGTTGGAGAGCAGCGTCTGCGGGTCGAGGACGGCGGCGAACGGCATGCGCAGCTCCTGGGCCCGCGTCAGCAGGTCCTCCCAGTCGTGCTCCGAGAGGTACGGCCGCAGGATCTCCTCGAACTTCTGCCACTGGAAGGTGCGCAGCCAGAGGTTCTGAAACATCGGCGTCGTTTCCAGCTCCGGCTGCTCCAGCAGCACCGCCATCATCAGCGGGAAGCCCGTAGCGCCGCCGATGACGACGATGTAGCCGTTGCGGCAGGGGAAGATCTCGCTCGGGTACGTCGGGATGTGGTGTCGCGAGTAGAACCGCTTGCGGATGGCGCCAATGTACGAGTACATCACCGTGTTGTACTCGTCCGCGCAGCCGAGCGACTCCAGAAGTGAGACGTCAACGTGCTGGCCCGCACCCGTCTGCGCCCGGTGCTCCAGGGCCGCCATTATCGCGATCCAGCCGTTGAGCGCCGCGAAATACTCCGCCGGCTCGCCGCCGGTGCAGAGCGGTTCCTTGTCCGGGTCGCCGGTCACGTACATCAGCCCCGAGAGTGCCATCGCCGTCAGCGAGTTGCCGCGGAAGGCGCTGTAGGGCCCGGTCTGCCCGAACGGTGTTATCGAACAGTAGACCAGGGCCGGAAACGCATCCTTCAGGTCGTCGTATCCCAACCCCAGCGAGGCCATCCGTCCCGGCGTCTCACTCTCGACGAGCGCATCCGCTTTCGCAAGGAGTTTCTTCAGCACGACCTGCCCGCTGGGAGTGGAGACGTCCAGCGTCAGACTCTTCTTATTGCCGTTCAGGTGGATGAAGAGCCCGCCCTTGTCCGGGTCCGGGATATCGCCGGGGAAGGGGCCCAGCCGGCGCGCGTAATCGCCCTCCGGCGGCTCCACCTTGATCACGCCTGCGCCCAGGTCGGCGAGCAGCCGCGTGCAGTACGGCCCCGCTATTCCCTGGGAGAGATCGACGACGGTGACGCCTTCGAGCGCCGTATCTGCCAAACGGGCGGACCTCCGGGCATTCGCCCCGCCGGGTAGCGGAGCCTGCGCCGGATATTACAACGGCGTTCGGGGGCCGCGCAATTCGGGGCGGTGAGCTGTCGGCTATCAGCAGTCGGGTCGAAACCTGAGCCCCGACTTTGGACGAGCGCGGTCTACTTGGCGGTAGCGGAGGCCACGTTGGAGTAAGCCGAGAAGTTGGCCCCGTCGTAGGCGCGGACACGGTAAAAGTACGTCACGCCGCTGGTCAGGCCGCCGTTCGTATATGAGGTGGTGTTGGCGGTGAGCAGGCCAAGTTGCGTGAAGTTGACGCCGTCCGTCGAGCGGTCGATGCGGAACCCGCTTTCAATGCTAGAGTTGTCGGTCCACGTCAGCCTGATTGAGCGCGCGCCCTGCGCCGATGCCGTGAGGTTCCCTGGCGCAGCGGGCGGAGGCAGCGTCGTGGCTGCGGCCGTGTTGGAGTACGCCGAGTAGTTAGAACCTTCGTAGGCCCGCACGCGGTAGCTGTAGCCGGCGCCAGCCGTCAGGTTGGTGTTCGAATAGCGAGTTACATTTGCGGCCAGTGAGCCGATCTGGAGGAAGCTGACGCCGCCGTTTGTGGAGCGCTCCACCGTAAAACCGGCCTCGTTCGTCGAATTATCGGTCC
>VBJS01000227.1 GCA_005880055.1 Chloroflexota bacterium
AGGACCCGCGCGTGGAGATCTCGGTCATCAAGTTTTTCGGCGCCAAGATCCTCCACGACGTGATCGACCGGGCCATCCAGGTGCACGGCGCGCTCGGCGTCTCCGGCGACACACCTCTCGAGTTCATGTACCGGCAGGCCCGCGCCGCGCGCATCTACGACGGCCCCGACGAGGTGCACCGCATGGTCGTCGCCCGCCGCGTCCTGGAGTCGTTCAGCCAGGGCCCCGGCTGGGACTTTGAGTAGCCGACTATAACTCAATCGCCGACTGAGACGGCCGTTCCCCATTGAGTACCAGCCGCAGATCGAGGATTAAATGGGGCACCCTAATCAAGTGGTCCTTGATCGTCGCTGTTGCCGGCCCACTTTCGCTTGTCTGGGCAGGCGAACCTTGGCCTTGGGTGCTCGTAGGCATTCCCCTCGGAGCTTGCGGCGCCGCCCGTACGCGCACCCGCAGCACATCGTCCCGCCAGCCGACGATCTCGTCGCGCTTCGCGCCCGGCGTCACATTCACACGAATCCTAGCTGACACCTGACACCTGACACCTGACACCTAACACCTAACACCTAACACCTAACACCTGCATAATAATCGCCATGCCCGACATGCTCGTCCGCCTCTACGACCTGCCGGACCCCCGGCCGTATTACGAGGCGGCCGCAGGGCGAGGCTTCACGGTTCGTCGCGCCGAGCCCTGGGAGCGCGAGGCGTTGCCCTGCTTCGTCCGCGACCACTTCAACCCTCCCTGGGCAGCGGAAACGGCCCGGGCTTTCAACCACACACCGATAACGGCGTACGTCGCCGTCCGCGGCCCGCAGCTCGCCGGCTTCGCTGTGTACGAGTGCACGCGCCGGGGCTTCTTCGGCCCCACCGGCGTCCGCGAGGAGGACCGAGGCAACGGCCTGGGCGCGGCCCTTCTCTTCCGTTGCCTGGAATCGATGCGCGAGATGGGATACGCCTACGCGGTCATCGGCGGCGTAGGCCCGGCCGCCTTTTACGAGAAGGTCTGCGGCGCCTTCATCATTCCCGGCAGCGACATCAGCGTCTACGGCCCGCTGTACGAATCCATGAGCAGGGAGCGCGCATGAGCCGCCCGGCCCCGGAACCCAGGCACGAGTACTACGAATCGCAGCGGATCCGCATGCACTACGCCGTCTGGGGCAACGGCTCGAACCCGGCGATGCTCCTGATCCACGGCGGCCAGGACCACTGCCGCAACTGGGACTTCGTCGCGGCCCGCCTGCTCGACCGCTACACAATCTACGCTCCGGATCTTCGCGGCCACGGCGACAGCGGCTGGGCCATCGGCGGCATGTACAGCCTGCCGGAGTTCGTCTACGACGTTTCCGTGATGGCGCAGAACCTGCCGAAGCCGCTGACGGTCATCGGCCACTCCCTCGGCGGCGCCATTGCGCTGCAATACGCCGGCACCTTCCCGGACGCCGTTTCCCGCGTGGTCGCGATCGAAGGCTGGGGGCCACCGATGATCGAGGAGCAGCCGGCCCATGTCCGCATGCGCCACTGGGTCGACCACATGCACGAGATGGAGCGCCGCCAGCCTCGACGCTACTCGAGCCGAGAAGAGGCGACGAAGCGTATGCTGGAGGCCAACCCCCACTTGACCGCCGAGATGGGCCGGCACCTCACCCTCTACGGCACCCGCATGAATGAGGACGGCACCTTCTCCTGGAAGTTCGACAACTACGTCCGCATCCGCTCGCCTTACCAGTTCAACCTGGACGACGCCCGCGATATCTGGGCGAAGGTGAGCGCACCCACGCTGCTCATCAAGGGCGCCGAGAGCTGGGCGCCCGATCCCGACAAGTCCGGCCGCGCCGGCGTAATCCCCAACCATCGCACCGTCACCATCGAGAAGGCCGGCCACTGGGTCCACCACGACCGCCTCGACGACGTGATGGCGGTCATCGAAGAGTTCCTGGCGGAGGAGAAACAACCCGCCCGCGCCTGAACGGCGATCATGTCATTCTGAGCAGACCTACCTCGACTAACGACCGCTGCCAATTTCGCGAAGGAATCCGGTGGGGTAGAGGGGTGTGAACGGCGATCGCGAGCGGCAAGGCCGGGCCACGACCCCCCGCCTCTACACCATCGGCCACTCCACTCGTTCGTTCGAGGAGTTCGCAGCGGCGCTTGAATCTTTTGCGATTGCCTGCCTGATTGACGTTCGCACCGTCCCACGCGAGAAGGCCGGCCACTGGGTCCACCACGACCGCCTCGACGACGTGATGGCGGTCATCGAAGAGTTCCTGGCGGAGGAGAAACAACCCGCCCGCGCCTGAACGGCGATCATGTCATTCTGAGCAGACCTACCTCGACTAACGACCGCTGCCAATTTCGCGAAGGAATCCGGTGGGGTAGAGGGGTGTGAACGGCGATCGCGAGCGGCAAGGCCGGGCCACGACCCCCCGCCTCTACACCATCGGCCACTCCACTCGTTCGTTCGAGGAGTTCGCAGCGGCGCTTGAATCTTTTGCGATTGCCTGCCTGATTGACGTTCGCACCGTCCCACGTTCCCGGCGCGTCCCCCAGTTCAACCACGATTCGCTGGCCCGCGCGCTACCCGCTGTCGGGGTCGAGTACGTCCACTTGCCCGAGCTGGGCGGCTGGCGGAAGCCGCTTCCGGACTCGCCCAACGCCGGCTGGCGCAACGCCTCCTTCCGGGGCTACGCCGACTACATGCTGACGCCGGAATTCGAGGCGGCGATCGAGCACCTGATGAAGATTGCCCGCGAGAAACCATCCGCCGTCATGTGCGCCGAGGCGGTGCCCTACCGCTGCCACCGCTCGCTCATCGCCGACGCGCTCACCGTTCGCGGCTGGGAAGTGCCGCATATCCTCGGCGTCGGCCGGGCAGAGCCGCACCGGCTGACGCCGTTCGCGCAGGTTGACGGCACCCGCATCATTTATCCCGCGCCGGCGTGA
>VBJS01000228.1 GCA_005880055.1 Chloroflexota bacterium
CGTTGTCATCGCGGAAACGCACCGCGATGTCAGGTCCGGCGGAGAACACTGTCGTGGGCCTCCCAGGCGGCGCGAGGCCGTACAGAGCTTGGACGAGTGTGACGTCCCGAGGCGTCGGGCCTAGTACCCCATCGCAACCGCTGTCTATCTGGCCATCGAGGTTCAGATCGGCTAATGCATCCATTATGCTAACGTTGCTAGGGTCATCTACGCATGGGTTTTGATCGAGGGGCGGGACATCAGCGTAGGCCTCGTGTAGGCCGAATATGTGGCCTAGTTCATGGTCGCGATCGCGCGTAAACCGGCGTCATCGTACTGTAGGCGCCCGTCTTGCATCGGTATGTCATCGATCCAGATAAACGATCCGGAGGCCACGTAGCTGCCACCCTGTTGGGCATCGGGCTGTACCGCCGAGTCGGCACACCCGAAGGTCCGGCGCGGTGGTTCGTCGGGGCACAGGTCGCCGGAAACGGTAGCGAACTGGATGTTAATTATGCTTGACGAACAGGAATGAACCACGTTGAACTGGACCCCCGGCAACACCTGCTCCCAGTCTTCAATCGCGAGGTCGATAGGAGGCGGCAGGGGAATCCGCTCCGAGCAAATATTGTAGGACGTACCGGAAACAAGCCAGGTGGAGTGTACTCCCCCTTAGGATAACGCCGTTAGGATTTTTGGACGGGTCCTGTATTAAGTATGTGTAGTGATATGCATCTGCCGATCGCGGCGTGCCCACGCAGACTAGCGTGGTTACAGCAAGGGCAAGAAGCGCGAAACGCCTCATGGCGAGGCGAGAGCGTCTAGGAGCGGCTGAAATTCCTCCTCGTCCTCAGGACGAATGTGACTACCCAGTAGATTGTAATCGAGGTCGAATGTGATCCACGAATCGCCAGGTGTGTTCGGATCCGAATCGTATGTCACCATCCATCTGTCTTGGATTGGAGATGAAGGAGCAGGGTCGATTGATGGATTAGAGAGCCAGTACCGCATCCCGGGCGCGAGCGGGACTTGCTGGCCCCTGATGGTGATCGACGTTGGCGGCGGCGGAGTGATTTCGGGCGGGATCGTCACGCCCGGCGGAACTACCGAGGTTCCGCCGTCAGCCTCGGGCGGAGGCGGAATGAGGCCTGGATTCACGGTCGGCACCCCGCCGAGCACCGGGCAACTGGTACCCTCGGCATGGAAGCCGTCCGCCATAGTCGCTGCGAGCAGGTCAATGTCGCTGGTGCCGCTGCCTGTAAATACCGTTGCCTTGCTCCCGGGCGCGTTTGGAGAACTATCGTCCAAGTCCAGATAGAGGACGTCCCCCGCACGGTTGGCGTGCACTTCGAGCAGTATCTGCGCAAGAACCCCGCCTCCCGGCGCGCTGTACGAGGAATCGTCCGGAAGAAGCTTGGGCGGCGTATCCGGCGAGACGGCGAAGTTCTGGTCGCCCATGTATGCCGAACCGATCAGGGCGGTCTGCGGTCCAACGGCGGCCGGAGGGATGTTAGCCACTTCTGTGATGCTCCGATGAACGCCGCCTGCGCCGTCGATCGGCAGGTTCGGAAACGAAACATTCTGGCCCCTGGCGTCGTCCTGGAAAACTCCGAAGGTAACTGACTGAGGCCGCATAAAGGCGCCCTCGTAGTTCAGCCGCGCCTGCCAGCCGACGAGGTCTTCCACTCCGCTGATGACGATCTGCGCGAGGTGATTGTGCGCGGCATTGTTCCCCGGCGGCGGATTTTCCAGGCAATAGTCGATCTGGCCCACGGTCATCGAATTAGTGCCGGAATCGTAACTGTTGCTGGAAGGCACCATGTCGATCGCCAGCCTCGGCGCCTGCACCGGCGCCTGGGCGTTGCTCTCCGGCACGTCCTCTTCCTCGGACGTCAGCCAGCCAGAAAAAAGCAGCACCCCGGCCAGCACCGGCGCGGCTAAAGCAACCCCGCCGAGCACAAGATTTCGCGGCTTTCCGGTCGGAGCCTTAATGACGGGACCTCCCCTTCGGTGAATCAAGTGTACTACCGTTGTCTAGGGGGGTGTAGCAATTGTGGCGGTTTGTAGCCCAGGCGGCCTTGCGTTAGCGCGCCGCGGTCATGCTGTCCACGAGCGCGAACAGCGACGGCGCTTCGGCCTCCGGGCCCGTGTACTGTACGGTCGTCCGCACGTCGCCTCGCTCGAAGACCAATGTCTGCCCACCGCTCGGGCTCCAGGCCGGCCGGCCGTCCACCTGCTGCCACATCCCGTCCACGTAGGTCCCCGCTGTCCCGTCCGATAGCGCGACGTCTGTCGCCGCCCCGCCTGCGACGGCGAAATCTTCGCCCGACGCCCGCTCCTGGTAGATGACCACGCTCGAGCCGCCTGCCCGCGTGTACGTGAGCGCGTATGTCCCACCCTCGCTCGCAGTGATCGCCTGGTCGAAGAACCGCGCCGAGGTTAGCTCGAATCCCGCGGGCGGCGTAGCCGGAGCTGCGACCGGCGCGCCGAGCCGCTCCGACGCCTCCGCCGCGGTGATCTCGCTGGCCTGCACGACAGCCGTGACGGGCGGCGGTGCCGGCGGCGCGCCGGCTTCTCTTACGCCGAGGTGCTCGCCGATAGAGCGCACGGCCCTGGCGACCGGATGACCGTCAAAGCCGGTCGCCGGAAGAGGGGCGAGCGCCACGGCGAGGAGTACGACCAGCGCAGCGGCGGCTGCCGTCTTCCACCAGCCGGTCGACTCGAGGACTGCATGCCTGCCCGGCGTCGTTCGCTGCAACGCTCGTCGCTCGACGCCGGGAATCGAGTCGCCTGCCGCAGCGGCCAGGAGACCGCGGCCATCTGACCGCGGCTGCTTGTGCCTCTTC
>VBJS01000229.1 GCA_005880055.1 Chloroflexota bacterium
GCCGGAGCCCGGATGTTGTTCGGACGGCGCTTCGTCAGCCTCGAGGCGAGCGGCGAAGGGCTGACGTTTGCGGTGGAGCGGATCAGAGAAGGAGGTACGGAAGGGACGTATGCCGGGACTGTCATCGGCGCAGACGGCGCCTTCAGCGCGGTCGCCCGGACCGCCGGCTGGCCGCGGCTCGCAACCCTCCCGGTTGTTCAGGCCACGGTGCGACTCCCCGCAGATCTTCCCCAGGACACGACGCGGATCTGGTTCATCCCCGAGGACACGCCTTACTTCTACTGGCTCATTCCGGAGTCTCCGACGCGAGGGGTGCTCGGCCTGATCGGGGAAGACAGGCAGGAAGCCCGCCAGCGTCTCGGCCGGTTCCTGGAGCGTCGCCGGCTCGAGCCGATCGAGTTCCAGGGAGCCCGAATCCCAGGGTATGCGCGATGGGTCCCGATCCACCAGCGCGTCGGCCAGGGTGACGTCTATCTGGTTGGCGACGCGGCTGGCCAGGTGAAGGTGACGACGGTCGGTGGGATCGTCACAGGATTTCGCGGCGCGTTGGGTGTCGCCGAGGCGATCTTGAACGCCGGGGCGAGTCGCGAGCTCACGGCCTTACGGCGCGAGCTGAACCTCCACCTGCTGATCAGGCGGGCCCTGCACCACTTCGCGCAGAAGGACTATGTCGGGCTTCTGGATTTGTTGAACCGTTCCGCGCAACGCTCGCTGGGCGCCCATACCCGGGATGAGGCCGGCAAGCTCCTCTGGCGCCTGTGCCTGTTGCGGCCCCGTGTCCTGCTGCTCGGCCTCCGCGCGTTTCTGACTGCTCGCTCGCAACGGCGCCCCTAGGCTGTTCTGGGACCGCCGGAGCTCGCCAACGCGCTCCGCATGATACCGGCCGCGGCTTGGTGGAAGCTCCCAGTGCGCCTGAAGACGTAGTCTTGTGACGCGCATTCTCTGTGAGAACCTAATTGCTGCCGTTGTCCGCAGGTCGTGTCCAGGTGCACGGCGTGCACCCGAGGTTCACGTCGGTCACGGAGATGTTGTCGATGTGACTGGACGGAACGACGGGATCATCATAAAGAATCGCCAGGGACACGATAATTGCACCAGAAATCGGCGGCACCGTAAACGTACGCTGCCGATAGGTGCTTAAGGGAAAGTTTTGGGCCGTCATCATCGCACCGGCCGTCATCGCCTGGCAGTGAGCCTCGAGGAACAGATCCGGGGGACTAGATATACGATACCTTATGCTGAATCGCGGCCCACCCGTTAAAGTGCATTCTCCAGTCGGATTCCCGAATGCATCTTTTTCCCGGACGAAGAGCTCTAGGCTCGTTACCCCGCCAAGGCCGACAGGTTCCCCGTCGAAGCCTTCGATAGCCACGACGGCCTTGGCGGTGGCGGTAATAGTTGCTGGCGTCAAATGGACCAGGAGCATTGAGAAGGCGTTGCTTCCACCCGAATCGCCTAGCCCTGTCTTCGGCTGCCATCGCGCGTAGGAATGCGGACCGAACCCATTGGGATGGACCACCTTCGCCGGCTCGCTGCAGCCGGGGCAGGTGTTTTGGGCGAGGAGTTTGGCTGTAGGCCACGCCATGAGGAACACGACCACCAGCAGTGCGACCGGTAGCGCCGTCTTGCTACTCATTTAGGGTTTCTCCTCTTTATCTAGGACCGGGCGTTCACTGCCTCTACCTCATCGACACTTCTCCGCGGTCACGACGAATCAACGCTGACGCACCTCGCTGCCTCGAGTAGGGCCTCAGCGCACGCGTGTCAGTCTGAGCAAAGCGCGTGCCCGCGTGGGAGCGTTCTTCTGGCGGTCGCGGCTCCGATCCAACCCGAGCGAGCGGCGGAGCCTTCAGCAAGCTGAACAAGTGGCGGTGCGAGCGAGTGAAACCGCCGTCCGCGGCGCGCAAGATCAACGACAGTCCGCGAGGAACAGGGACAGCCGCAAGCGCCGAGAAAGTCGGGTGCAGCTGCAAGAGGTATGGCACCGACACCATGGCGCTGCTGCCATTGAGCCGGTCGGCGGGGTAGTCCTTCAGATCAGGCGCAGTCCTTTGCCGAGATTTCCGTTCAGGTCACGACGCCCGAAATTCCGCGGCCTCGATCCCGTAGCGCTTCGCCTTGAGGTGCAGGGTCTTGTAGTCCACCCGGAGGAGCCGAGCTGCCTCGCTCTTGTTCCCCCGCGTAGCGCGAAGTGCCAAGCAGATCGCCTGTCGCTCCGCCTCGGCGGCGGCGCGGTCGGCGATCTCCTTCAGGGAGAGACGCACCTCTTTTCGTCGTCTGCCGCCAGATCTCATGGTGGCGCAGATCAACCCTCGCAATTCGCGGACCAGCGAGCGCGTTCCCGCCAAACCCCGAACGCGCGGTCAGCTATGGCCCAAAGGAAGTGGCGCGCTCCGGCAAGAGTGATGGAGGTGTGGCGAAGATACCCCGGCGAGCAGACCAGAGTTACGAGCGAGTCACGACGCTCGCAGATGTCGGGCGCACCGAGCTATTCGAGCCAGCCCTACCCGTACAAGAACATCCACGGCTATCTGCGCCAGATCTTCGATGCGTTCGGGCCCGAGCGCCCGTTCTGGGGCACCGACATCACCCGCATGCCGTGCTCGTATCGGCAATGCGTGACGATGTTCACCGAGGAGCTGCCATGGCTGAAGGGCCGCGACCTCGAGCGGGTGATGGGCGGGGC